>CAYGOE010000021.1:0-29105 GCA_964351405.1 uncultured Muribaculaceae bacterium
TCTCCGTTTGGCCAATTTTTAATGCCTGTGAGAATTATTCAGTAGGCCCTAATTAAGTACATTAAATTGTGTTTGCGGAAACAAAGATAATTTTTTTTTTTAAAAACAAAGCATACTTGAGAGATATTGGCAATGTTTTTGCATATCAATAGAAGCCATTTATTTAAAAAGGCTCTCTCGCTAACCACATTTAGATTTTCTCTATTGGTTCCTGAGAAAAAGAGCAAAAAAAGTCAGATATAATTTATTGCCCGTGAAATCGGGGTGCAATCCAGTTGTGCCCTATGTCCGTTTATATACCTATAGTACCCTACAACTGCTATCATCGCAGCATTGTCTGTAGTGAATCTGTTTTCGGGTATATATGTATTCCAACCTCTTTTTTTACCTTCACTCACCACCCTCTCCCTTAATGCAGAGTTAGCAGAGACGCCCCCTGCAAGTGTTACCTCTTTAATGCCTGTCCCTTGGGTTGCCTTAATAATCTTATCCATCAAAATATCTATAAGGGTATTTTGAAAAGATGCGCACAAGTCATTCAGGTTTTTCTCAATAAAGTTTGGATTACTCTTGATGCTCTCTCTTATAAAGTAGAGAAGAGATGTTTTAACTCCGCTGAAGCTATAGTTATATGCAGCTATTCTGGGTTTGGAAAATTTAAACTTTAAAGGATCTCCACCTTTGGCCAGATTATCTACTACTGGTCCACCCGGATATCCAAGATTCAAAATTTTTGCACACTTATCAAATGCCTCCCCCACTGCATCATCTATTGTCTCACCGATAACCTCAAAGTTTAGAAAATCGTCAACACGAACTATCTGAGTATGTCCGCCCGAGACCAGTAGTGAAAGAAAAGGGAAAGATGGTTGCCGCCTGTTTGACCCCGGTTCATTTATAAATTGTGAGAGAAGATGCCCCTGAAGGTGGTTAACATCAACTAAGGGGATATTGAGTGACAAAGCGAGTCCCTTTGCAAATGAGGTTCCAACAAGCAGGGAGCCCAGAAGACCGGGGCCCCTTGTAAAAACTATTGCCTCAATCTCATTAATCTCTTTACCTGCATCTCTAAGTGCTTGTGATACAACAGGAACAATATTTTGCAGATGAGCCCTGGATGCAAGTTCAGGAATTACTCCACCATATTTTTTATGTACATCTTGCGATGCCATAACATTTGATAATACAACACCATCTGAAACTACAGATGCGGATGTATCATCACAGGATGATTCTATTGCCAGTATAAGTGTACTCATTAAATGAAATATTTTGCAAAATTGGTTTTATTTTAATAAATAACTCTATTAAAATGACTAATTTTGCACGAAATATATAATTATTCACACATTTAAGAAAATATCGGTTGCGATTCTGGTTTTTATTGCTTTTCTGCCAATAGGAGCCTATCTTGCCCTTCAGATGCCTGCTCTACAGACGTGGAGTGCCCGTAAAGCGGCAAAGTCTCTTTCACAGAGATTAAACACAGAGGTGTCTATAGGCAAGGTCTATTATATATTTTTTAATAAACTCATAATAAATGATGTAACAATCTTATCCTCTCCAAATGATACTCTTTTGGATTGTGGCAAAATATCGGTCACGCTCTCTGCTAAAGATATTATTAAAGGTGACTTCAGGTTTGGGCACATACATCTATATGACGGCATCTTAAATCTGGTAAACGAAACCGACTCAACAACAAACCTTAGCAGAATAATTGATGGTTTTTCAAATAAAAGTGATAGTGATTCTACTCAACTTGAACCGGAAATTTATGCCCACGAATTAAAGCTGGAGAACTTCAGGTTCAATATGTTAAACTCCTTCTCCCAAGTTAAAGAGATAGATCCCGATGTAATAAATTTTTCTGACCTATCTATTAGCAACATCAATCTTGAAATAAAGAAAATTACATTTCACCACGACACTCTAAAAGCAGATATTAAGAACATAAGCTTTGTGGAGAAGAGCGGGTTTCGTGCAAATAAATTCTCTGCGAATTTAAGTTTAAGTTCAAAAATAATTGAGTTTGACAACCTTATTGTTGAGGATGGGAACAGTGAGCTGAATGCCGAGAGGTTCTCTATGTTTTTTGAGAATTTCAGTGCATTTTCGAATTTTCTAAACAGCGTGAGAATGGATGTTAAACTAAACAACTCGCTTATTAACCTTAAATCTGTTGCAAAGTTTGACAAATCCTTGGCAAACAACCATCTCACTCTAAATATTAACGGCCACATAAAGGGACCCGTGTCAAATCTAAGGACAGACAATCTTAAGGTATCTTCCGAATCGGGGTTGACATTTGCAGATATCAACGCGCGTATATCAGGGCTTCCAAACATTGATGAGACAATGCTCTTCGTTGATATAAACAGTGCAACCACTACCTCACTGGATCTTGCGTATATTATATCTTCGCTTAACAGCGCTAAACCCCTCGAGTTCCTCACTAATCTCTCCCCCTTTATTAAGTACAATTTCAAAGGGAGGCTTGCAGGGTTAATTGACGACTTTGTAGCAAACGGTAATCTCACATCCAATATTGGTGATATATATATGGATGTACTGCTTAGAAGAAATATTAAGCGAAACGGGCTTGATCTTATAGGAAATTTAAGGAGTGACCAACTGAATGTCGGAAAATTGATTGACGACTCCTCTTTGGGCAGAGTCACACTTAATACCAGGGTAAATGCTCTTTTACGTGATCCCCAGGCTGGAGGAAGCGAGTTTAGAATTGATTCTCTATTCATTAGAGAGTTAGAGTTCAATAACTATCCCTACAGAAATATTGCTGCAGTCGGTAGCTATGTTAACAACACTTTTGATGGTAAGGTTATCTGCAGAGACCCTAATCTTGACCTGATTTTTCAAGGTATTATCGGGATAAATCCAAAATCTCTATCATATTATGACTTCTATGCAGATGTTATATATGCAGATCTTGCTGCACTCAATTTTGACAAAAGAGACTCTCTCTCGGGTGTCTCTCTTAAAATGTTGGCTAACTTCACTCAGTCTCAAAAAGGAGATATTGACGGAACCATAAACATAAAAGGTCTTAACTTTACCAATAGTAACGGGAAGTTCCCGATTGGTGATATATCCGTTCAGTCCAGTTCAAGCCAAGATAAGTTCAATATCTATCTGAGATCTGCTTTTGCAAATGCCACATACAGAGGTGACGATTTTATCACAAATTTTATCGACAAGTTTTCAAATATAACCCTGCACAGCAATCTGAAAGCTATTTTCCCGGTAAGCCGAGGGGATTTCTCTTCCGGGAACAACAAGAGGTACTCTTTTAATATAGAGTTTAACGACACAAAATCTATAAGTCAGCTCGTTATGCCAGGGCTAAACATTGCTTCAGGAACCTCACTAAAAATAGATGTAGACTCAGATGAAAATGTTTTACTGGACTTAAAAAGCGACAGAATAGGATTTAAGAATACCTATGCCAACAAGTTAGCCCTTGTGGTAAAAGGTAACACAAATGAGCTGACCTCTAGGATAACTTCAAACAGACTTCATTTAGCAGGTTTTAACCTTGATAGCAGCATTGTCACGATGACTCTTAAAGAGAATCTGTTGAATATTAAGAGCGAATATAGAAACCTGGGAGAGTTTAAAAACAGGATGGACTTTACATCCAGCGTACTATTTACATCATTGGGCGAGGGAGATGATTATATTACAGATATATCAATAAACCCATCGGAGATATTTCTTAACGGGGAGAGGTGGAATTTTGCAAAATCCAAAATTGTAAAGCAAGATAGCACATTTGTATTTCACGAATTCAGGCTTTTCCAGCAAAATCAATATCTCAATATAGATGGTATAATATCTTCCAACCCATTAGACACCCTATCTGTTGAGATAAAAGATATAGATATCTCTCCTGTGAACAACTTAATCAAAGAGAATCTTAACATTAAGGGGAGGTTTACCGGTAATGCACTTGCCGTAAATCTATATAAAGAGCCAAAGATTTTGTTAAACGTGAGCGGGAAGGAGATTGAGATCAATAACAACTCTTTGGGAGAGCTGGATATTATAAGTGAGTGGGAGAATAGTTCAGAACTCTTTAATTTAAGGTTCTCTAACAGATTGTCACAACGAGAGCCGCTAAAAATCACCGGAACATACAAACCAAAAGGCAATTATCTGGTTGCAGATGTGCTGTTTGACTCTTTTTCACCGGTCTATTTTGAGCCATTTCTTACCGGCATTATTTCAAATAGCAAAGGAGGTATCTCCGGCTCCGTGAGAGCAGAGGGTCCACTTGATAAGCTTAACCTGTCCGGTAGAAACACATATGTGAATAATCTATCTTTAAAAATCGATTTTACTAATGTGGTTTATACCCTCAATGGTCCATTCACCATTACTGAGAGAGGGGTAACCTTTAATAATATTGCAATCAAAGACAGACTAGGCAACATTGGTCGTGTTTCTGGAGGTTTGAGTTACAACTATTTCAATAATCTCACCCTTAACACAATTATAAATTTCACCAATCTGGAAGCTCTTAATACAAAAGAGGAGGATAACACAGATTTTTACGGAAGCGCCTTTGGTACCGGGAGATTATCAATAACCGGCCCTTTGCAAAAAATTCTGATAGACATCTCTATAACAGCTAACAAAAATACATCCATACACATACCCCTCACCTCTGCCACACAAGTAAGCAGTAAAAATCTGCTCACCTTTACTCAGGCTGCTTCCGATCTCTTCAATAAAGATGGTATTGTCATTGAGCAGGAAGAGGTTAGATCATCAACAGAGCTGCAAGTTAAATTGAGAGCAAATATGACTCCGGATGCAGCTATGCTAATAGAGATAGACAAAAGTGTCGGAGACATAATTACAGGCTTTGGTAGTGGACTTATAACTCTCGATATAAACCCCTCCAGAGATATATTCAGTATTACCGGAGACTATATAATTCAAAGTGGTTCTTACAAATTTGTGCTCCAAGGTTTTATTGAAAGAGACTTTACTGTTCAGGAGGGTGGAAATATCGGATTCAATGGCGATATAATGAAGACAAACCTCAACTTAACAGCTAATTATAAAACAAAAGCCTCTGTAAACACACTCATTGCAGATACCAGCTCCGTTGCCAACAGACGGACAGTAGATTGTCAAATCAATATGAGTGGACCTCTAATGAACCCACGACTTAGCTTTGGCATTGATATTCCGGACATTGACCCGATAACCAAATCCAGAGTGAACGCTGCACTAAATACAGATGATAAAGTGATTAAGCAGGTTATGTCACTACTGGTTTCCGGAAGTTTTATTCCTGATGTACAATCAAGTATAGTAAATAACTCCACTATTCTATACTCAAATGCAACCGAGGTACTCTCAAACCAGATAAACAAGATTTTTAATCAACTGGATATACCTTTGGATCTTAGTTTTAACTATCAACCGGGACAAAATGGTAGGGATATTTTTGATGCTGCAGTCTCTGCACAACTTTTTAACAACAGAGTAGTTGTGAATGGAAATATCGGTAGTTCAAAATATCTTAACAAATCCTCCGGAGTAGTTGGCGACCTCGATGTTGAGATAAAACTGGACGAGAGGGGAAGGTTTCGTGCAAAAGCTTTTTCTCATTCTGCAGATCAATACTCTAACTATTTGGATAACAGCCAGAGAAATGGGATCGGTCTTGTATATCAGGAGGAGTTTCGCTCATTTAAAGAGTTGATAAACAGCTTTTTTATCAGTCGCAAAAGGAGAGAGCGCAATCTTGAGAGGGCAGCTGCTGTTAAAATGCCGGAGGAGATAGCGATTGAACTGAGAGATTAGATTACTATCTCTACAATTTTTCCTATAAGATCTTTAACGTAGAGTTGCTCTACTTTTATATAATTTCTTGAATATCCAAACATCTTTCCCCCTTTGTCTGTACTTTCAAAAAGCACCTCCTCCACTCTTCCCCTGTTTTGATCAACAAATTTGTTGTATAGATTGTCTGACAAAGTGTTAAGCATTGTAACTCTTTTACTTTTCTCAGAATCCATAACCTGATTTTCATATTTGGCAGCAGGAGTATTATTGCGTCTGGAGTATGGAAAAACGTGAAGGAAAGAGGGGGATATCTGCTCGAGAAAGGTGTATGTGTCATCAAAATCACTCTCGCTCTCTCCCGGGAAACCTACAATTACATCAACTCCTATAAAGGGGTAAGGAGTGTATTTGCGAATCATCTCCACGCGGTCGCGAAATAGCTCTCGAGAGTAACGTCTCTTCATTAGCCCTAGAATTTTGTTGCTTCCGGATTGTAGTGGGATATGGAAATGTGGAAGAAATCTATTATTTGAGGAGATGAATTTAACTAACTCCTCTGTAAGCAGGTTGGGTTCAATTGATGAGATTCTGATTCTCTCTATCCCATCTACCACATTTAACTGGTTTAGAAGCTCTTCAAATCTTTCGTTGGTGCTTTTTCCGAAATCTCCGGTATTAACGCCAGTCAATACTATCTCCTTTATACCTCTTGCAGCTATCTCATTTGCCTCTTTTACGATAAAAGCAATGGGATGGTTTCTGCTTTTACCTCTTGCCAAAGGGATTGTGCAATAGGTGCAGTGATAGTCACATCCATCCTGTACCTTAAGAAAAGATCTGGTCCTATCGTCAGATGAGTAGGCAGGAAAAATTGTCTCAACCTCGGATATTGCACAAGAGTAAGCTCTTGCAGATGAGTGTCTCTCTCCTGAAACCTCATCTTTTGCCTTCAGTTGAGATACCCTCATAAAGAGATTTGATTTTTGGTCTGCGCCCAATACCAAATCTACCCCCTCAATATCCAGAATCTCCTGCGGTTTTAGTTGTGCATAGCAGCCGGTTACTGCGACAATTGCATCCGGATTCTGCTTATGAAGTTTCCTGATTGCGCTTCTGCACTTTTTATCTGCGTGCTCAGTAACTGAACAGGTGTTTATTACGTATATATCAGCATATCCTGTGGATGGAACCTTATTATATCCGTTCTCAACAAACTCTCTTGCAATTGCAGAGCTTTCGGAATAGTTGAGCTTACAGCCCAGCGTAAGAAAGGCTACGCTGTTTCCTCTTCTGTCTCTCATTGTGAACCAGTATTATAACTTCTGCTCATAACCACTCTGGATGCCTCTACCTTTCCTCCTATTGGCGGGTTAAGTTTGGATATAGTGACTTTAGCCCATAATATTGTCGGAAAATCTTTATTTGCCCTCTCAAGAATTCTTAATGCAACATTTTCAAGTAGTTTGGAAGTTTTCTCAATCTCCTCTTTTATCATATTATAGAGCTCCTGATAATTCAAGGCATCACAGAGATTATCAGTGATACCGGGCCTCTCCATCTCTGTTTCTACAGAAAAATTTACCATAAACCTATTGCCTATTATCTGCTCCTCTTTAAAACATCCGTGGTATGCATAGAACTCCATTCCAATAAGCTCTATAAGGTTCTTTTCGTCTGTTATGTTCATAATATAAATACACAAGGTTTTTTGTTGATTGATGGAACTCCCATTTTCCACTGCTCTATTGACCGCGTCTTAATGTATGCGTCAGCCATAGTGATGTTTAATGCAATGGTTAGAAGCGTTGTATTTGAACAGACTGTAAGCAGGTCTGCCAAAAGAGCATCATTTCTGTATGGAGTCTCTATTATTATTTGGCTCTGCCCGGTTTTCCCGGCCAATCTCTCAAGCTCTTTTATCTTTTGACGACGCTGTTCGCTCTTAATAGGTAGGTATCCGACGAAAGAGAAGTTCTGCCCATTTTTACCAGAAGCCATAAGAGCCATCATCAGAGAAGATGGTCCAACCAGTGGAATCACCTCTATCTCGTTTTTATGTGAGAGAGCAACTAAAAGCGAGCCTGGGTCGGCAACGGCAGGCAGCCCGGCTTCACTAACCATCCCTACACTTTTTCCCTCCAAAAGCAACGAAAGATATGAGTAGATCTCCTTCTCTGATGTATGCTCATTAAGCAGGTAAAACTCCAGAGAGTCAACTTTTCCTTTGAGACCGGCAGAGGAGAGATATCTTCTTGCACTCCTTAACTCCTCTACTACAAAATAGTTAAGTTCTGTTAATACCAACAAGGTCCCTTGAGGAATAACATCGGTTACTAGAGTATCGCCCAATGGAGATGGTATTAGATAGAGCGTGCCTTTCACAATAATTATTTTCACAAAGGTATTAAAATTTCCTACCTTTATAAATGTAAAATAATAGATCTCCAATCGAATGACAAGATTAACCTTCCTCGGAACAGGGACATCACAAGGGGTACCGGTAATAGGATGCAACTGCGAAGTATGTAAATCTGAAGATTCAAGAGACAAAAGGCTCAGATCCTCTGTAATTTTTGAAGAAGGTACAAGCACTCTGCTGATAGATGCCGGTCCGGATTTCAGGCAACAACTATTAAGGGAGAGTATCTCCAATCTTGATGCAATTCTATTGACCCACGAGCACAAAGATCACACCGGAGGGTTGGACGATATCAGAGCAATTAACCATTTAAAAAAGAGAGTGGTTCCGGTATTTTGTGAAAAGAGGGTATTGGACTCTTTAAAGAGGGAGTACTCTTACGCATTTGATGGACTTAAGTATCCGGGCGCTCCTGTTTTTGATATCAGAATTATCGGAAACAGCCCCTTCAAGATAAACGAGACATTTATAACCCCTATAAGGGTGTATCACTATAAACTACCTGTATTAGGTTTCAGAATTGGCAACATAGCTTATATTACAGATGCCAACTATATTCCTGATGATGAGCTTGATAAGCTTACCGGACTTGATATCTTGGTAATTAATACTGTAAGAAGAGAGCGCCACATATCTCACTTTTCACTTGACGAGGCAATAGCTATATCAAAGAGGATAGATGCCGGAATGTGTTATCTCACTCATCTCTCTCATCAAATTGGCAAACATTCAGATCTGGCAGATACTTTGCCTGATCGTATTATGCCAGCATACGACGGACTAAAGATTTAAAATATATCTATGGATGATTCTAAGGTGATAACAGGAGTTATAGTCGGAATAACCGGATCTTCCGGCTTTATCGGGAGTAATCTTATCCGCCACCTTAAAGAGTGCGGGTATACCATTATGCCTTTAAAAAGAGGATTCTCACTTGAACTTGCAGGTAAATGCGATATAATAGTTAACCTGGCCGGTGCCAGTATAAATAGAAGATGGAGCAGCAATTACAAGGTGATCTTAAAGAGAAGCAGGATTGAAACCACCCGAAGTGTTGTAGATGCTATAAATATGAGTAAAAAGGTGAAACTTTTAATCAGCGCATCGGCAGTTGGGATTTATCAGTACGATAATAATCATATTAATAGAGAGAGTGATCCCTTTTATGGGGATGACTTTCTGGCTAATCTTTGTAAAGAGTGGGAAAAAGAGGCCTTTAATGCAATGGGATGTGCCAGGGTGGTAGTAGCAAGATTGGGGCTGGTTATCTCTGAGAGCGGAGGTGTGCTTGAAAAAATGATACTCCCGGCTAAATACGGTATTGCTGTAATCCTGGGGAGCGGTGCACAAATGATATCCTGGATAATGCTGGAAGATCTGCTTAGAGCCTTTTCCCATATAATCTCCAATGAAACCATCACTGGGCCAGTAAACATAACTGCACCTAACTCTATATCTAACAGAGATTTGACAGCATTAATTGCAAAGAGAGAGAGATCTTTGTTTAAAGTAAGAGTACCTGAGTCTATACTTACATTTATAATGGGAGAAGCATCAGTTATAATTACAAAAGGGCAGAGAGTGATTCCCGAAAAGCTTAAGAAATCTGGTTTTACATTCAAATATCCCACCTTTTCAATCTAGGAATTATCTCTTTTACCTTTAATTTCTCAACTATTTTTGGTAAGTTTGTAAGAGTCCACATCAAAATTATCAATAATGATGATTGATAAGATGGGTAGGGAGTTGGAGACGATGAGTGAGAAGATAAAAGATTATAAATCAATTTGGGGATATACCACCGGTGAGACAGTGCATCTCTTTCCACTCTTTGAATACCCCAACCCGGATTACACTCCTACCAAGCTAATAACCAACTTCCGAGAGAAGAGTAACTAAGTCCTTAATTGTTAATTGAGAATAACGCCGGAGCCCAACATTTCTTGTGAGTCATACCAGGCTGCAAACTGACCCGGGGTTATGCCTCGTTGAGGTTCATAAAAGAGTATATATAAACCCTCTTCTCTCATAAAGAGCCTCCCCTTTTGAAGCGGCTGGCGGTACCTTATTCGTATCAGGTAGTCTCTCTTCTCTCCCGGCAACATTCTCATATCTTCTCTTATCCAGTGGAGTTGGCTGTAAGAGATAAAGAGCGCTTTTCTGTATAGACCAGGGTGAGCCTGTCCCTCTCCGGTATAGATAGTATTGGAATCAATATCTGATGCAATGATAAAGAGCGGATTGATGTGTCCCCCAATATTGAGACCTCTTCTTTGACCTATTGTGAAGTAGTGTGCACCCTGATGATCTCCTATAACCTTTCCGGAATTATGAGAGTATTGATATGGTTGTGATAACTCAGTCAGCTCCCTCTCAGATATAAAATCATAACCCACTTTGCACTTTATGAAGTTATGGTTTCCAGTGTAGAAATCCGGAAAAATCTCCACTACTTTACCCTGAAAAGGTTTTAGTTTTTGCTGCAGAAAGATAGGAAGGTCAATTTTCCCAACGAAACAGATTCCCTGTGAATCTTTCTTCTGGGCAGATGGTAGTCCAGCCTCAGCAGCCAATCTCCTAACCTCGGGTTTTAGCAGGTGACCAATAGGAAATAGTGCTTTTGAAAGCTGCTCCTGAGTTAGCTGACATAGGAAGTAGCTTTGGTCTTTATTGGGATCTGCCCCTGCAAGAATTCGGAAAATCTTTTTACCCGACTCATCTGTAAAGCTCTCTCTCCTGCAGTAGTGACCTGTAGCAACATAATCAACTCCGAGTAAAAGTGCCTTTTTTAGAAATACCTCAAATTTAATCTCCCTGTTACACAACACATCCGGGTTAGGAGTTCTTCCCATTTTGTACTCCTCAAACATATAATCTACCACTCTTTTCCCATACTCGTGGCTCAGATCTACAAAATGAAATGGTATCCCTAATCTCTTTGCTACGAGTTCCGCAATAGCTCTGTCATCTTTCCACGGGCAATCTCCATATAGAGTACCGGTTGTGTCGTGCCAGTTTTGCATAAAAAGGGCAATGACATCGTGACCCTGCTGTTTAAGCAAAAGTGCCGCTACACTGGAATCTACTCCTCCTGAAAGACCGACTGCAATTTTCATCTCGGTTAGAATTGATGATTATATCAATAGAAAAAAGGGTAAGCTTAATATATCGCACCGCTACAACCACCTACCCTTGCTACCTTCCGATCCTGGGGGAGTTCAGTGGGAGCTGGTCGTATATGACTTACCCCGCACAAAGATAGTATATTTTTTTAAAAGAGGGAAAAAACTATTTGGGAAGGTTATTAAAAACAAGCGGGAGAAGAGAGTCTGCCGACTTAACAACCTGAGTAACTCTGGATCCACCAATAATAATTTTAAATGGATGCTCCCCTCTCTGCTGTGACTCTGCCATTACCTGCCTGCAGGCTCCGCAAGGGTATGTAGGAGTTTCACATTGAACTCCGTCTACAACTGCAGTAACAGCAATAGAGAGTATAGATTCGTTAGGATACTTTGCGTGAGCATAAAAGATTGCAACCCTCTCTGCACAGAGTCCCGATGGGTATGCAGCATTCTCCTGATTACTGGCAGCAATAACCTCCCCATTACTTAACATAAGTGCTGCCCCAACTTTAAAGTTTGAATATGGTGCGTATGCACTTTTTGTTGCCTCTACAGCTCTCTCCAATAGTAATGCATCCGCCCTGGATAACTCTCCATTATCGAGATATTCATCATACTGAATGACAAGATTTTTTTGCTCCATTCTTTTTTGTTTGTGATTGGTACAAAATTAGTAATTTTGCCGACAGAGTTAACGGTGTTATGTCTTTTTTTAATAAATTTTTCGTTTTTGTCCTCTTTCTGGTGCTCTTTATCACCAATGTCTCTGCACAAAAGATAAGCAGGGCAGACTATATTAACAGATATAAGGAGATTGCAATAGAGCTGATGAAGAGCCACGCTATTCCGGCAAGTATTATTCTTGCACAGGCCTCTCTTGAATCCGGAGACGGAAATTCAACGTTGGCAAAAGAGGCTAATAATCATTTTGGTATAAAGTGTCATAACTGGAAAGGAGATACATTCCTGCACACCGATGACAGTGTAAATGAGTGTTTCCGGAAATACAAAACCCCGGAAGAGTCTTTTAAAGATCACTCAGAATTCCTCCGTTACAGGGAGAGATACCAATCTCTTTTTGATCTGAAGCCCACAGACTACAAAGGATGGGCTTATGGTTTAAAAAAAGCAGGATATGCCACCAATCCTAATTACGCTCAGCTCCTAATTAAAATTATAGAAGATTACTCTCTGTTCAAATACGATGTTCTCCCTACCACATTGCCTCCAAGTCCTGCAGCTATTATTGATGAGAAAATAGTTACCCCAGAGAGAGGCAGGAGTGAATACCATTTCACACTAAGCAGGGCTCTGCTTAGTAAAAATGGTGTTCTTTTCGTTGTCGCCGGTCAGGGTGAGAGCTTCTCCTCTATAGCAGCAGAGTTCAACCTCTTCACGAAAGAGCTCCTTAAATTTAATGATCTTAAACACGAGACTCCTCTTAAGGATGGGACAACTGTATATATTGAGCGTAAACGTCGTGAGGGTGACAAAAATCTACCCAAACACATTGTAGAGAAGGGAGATAATATGTACGAAATTTCGCAGAAGTACGCAATAAGATTGGACAAATTGTACAAAATAAATGAAGTAAAAAAAGGGTATGAACCGAATGAAGGTGACGAAGTTAAACTGCGTTAAAATAAGACGCACCATATATCTGTTTTCAATAATTGTTATCTTAGCCGGGGCAGTTGGTGCTCTTTTTCTCTTTAACAACCTCTATAAGAAGAATACAACAAAAGGGGTCTCATATCTATATATACCCTCAAACTCTCAACTAAATGATCTTATAGACTCTCTAAACTCCTGCAAAAGAGTAATAAACATAAATACTTTTAAGCGTGCTGCCACAATAGAGAGATTCAAAAACAACGTAAAACCGGGAAGATATAAAATTGTGGAGGGGATGAACAATCGTATGTTGGTCAGAATGTTTAAATTGGGGCTTCAAACTCCACTTAACCTGACAATTTCCGGCAATATCAGAAATTTGGAGAGGCTTTCTGCAATAATATCTACCCGCATTGAGAGTGACTCTCTCTCTGTATTGAGAATATTAAATGATATGAAACTTATAGACTCTTTGGGGTTTGACGCTTTTTCCTTCCCCGGAATGTTTATCCAAAACACTTACCAGATATACTGGACTACTAAGCCCAGAGATCTTATCCTACGTTTACACAGGGAATACAACATTTTTTGGAATGAGACCAGACGCAGTCAAGCTATGCAGATAGGACTCACTCCCAAAGAGGTTACAACTCTTGCATCAATTGTTATTCAGGAGAGCAATTTAAAGCAAGAGCACCCTATAATTGCCGGAGTATATATAAACAGAATAAAAAAAGGTATCCCTTTACAGGCAGACCCAACCATAAAATTTGCCCTCAATGATCCTGCAATCAAGAGAATCCTTTATAAGCATCTAGAGATTAACTCTCCATATAACACTTACAAAAACAGAGGTTTGCCTCCCGGACCCATCGTTTTACCCTCCCCTGACGTTATAGATTCTGTGTTAAATTACAGCAGACATAACTATCTCTACTTTTGTGCGAAGCCCTCTCTTAACGGATCTCACTCATTTGCATCAACCCTCCAGCAGCACAACCGAAACGCAAGGGCATATCACAATGCAATCCGAGGCTTAAAATAGGAGATTTCCCCCTTTTGAGACAACATCTAAAGCCTTTTGAAATACGATGTCATTCGAGTTATTTACAACACGAAAATAACCTGTAGTTCCAAAGAGTGTTCTTGCAGCAAGAGCTTTAATTAAGGATAGAATCTCCGATTGAGACCTTGCAAACTCCTTCTCATTGAACTCCAGACCTCTGGTTTGTGCAAAATCTATAAGCTCTTTAACCATCTTATTATCAACTATGAACTCCTTCTCAAAAGAGGAAAAGCTTGTATATCTATATTTAAGTTCAGAGCGGTTGATATCAGAGAAGTTGTTCATAAAATCACTTATAATGTTTTTTCTGACAAGGTTGGCATAGTACTCCGAGTAGTACGAGGTATCTGCTGGGATAAATATATCCGGCATTATCCCCCCTCCTCCATAGACAGTTCTTCCTTTTACAAGTGTCTTGTACTTAAGAGAATCAGGAAAGTGAATGCTATCTCTGTTAAATGACTCTCCTCTGTTGTATCTCCCAAGAAAATCTTTATAATATTTATCTGTAGATCCCGCTTCATATGGAGATTGAATTACTCTACCCGATGGGGTGTGGTACCTTGCAACTGTGAGTCTTAATTGCGAACCGTCATTCAGAGGTAACATTTGCTGTACCAATCCTTTACCAAAAGTTCTTCTTCCAATTATTACACCTCTGTCCCAATCCTGAACAGCACCTGCAACAATTTCGCTTGCAGATGCAGAGTTCTCGTCAACCAGTACGGCTAGTGCCCCTTTTTTGAAAAAACCGCTCCCTTTTGCTTTTTCAGTCATTTGGGGTATTCTCATACCCTCTGTATAAACTATGGTTTGTCCCGCTTCCAGAAAGAAGTTGGAAATTTCAAGTGCTGTACCTAAAAAACCGCCGGAATTACCTCTTAGATCCAGTATAAATCCCTTTATATGACCAATATTAAGCTCCATAATAGAGTTTATTATCTCTTGGGAAGAGTTTGAAGCAAACCTGCTTAACTTAATATAAACCACTCCCGGGGTAGCCTCATAGGCGGCATCTACACTATTTATGGGGATACGATCTCGAGTAACCTCAAAAATCAATTTTTCTGCAATGCCTCTTCTCTGAATTGTGAGAGTAACTTTTGACCCTTTTGACCCTCTAAGGTATTTAAAGACCTTATCATTGGTTAATCCTGCAGATGCAACATTCTCTCCATCAATTGCCACTATCTTATCTCCGGCTCTTACTCCCACTCTCTCCGACGGCCCACCGGAAATTGTAGATGAGACAGTAAGTGTATCACGAATGATTGCAAACTCCACTCCCACCCCTTCAAAATTACCCTCCAGAGGCTCATTCATCGCTTTTACATCTTTGGCACTGATGTATGATGAGTGAGGGTCCAGCTGAAGTAAAACCCTTTTTATTGCCTCATCTGTGAGTTTTTCGTTATTGAGTGTATCTAAATAGTAGTTGTTGATATAGAATAGCAACTGACCGTATTTGTTAACCAGTTTGTTTAGGTCTTCACCCTGTGCCATTACACGGACAGAGGCAAAAGCAAAAAATGCAATCAGTATTAGTAATGTTTTCTTTTTCATATATCTCTTTATAAATGACTGTTCAATAAATGTGCCTAACAATTATGTTTTATGAGCGGTATTGAGAATTCAACACCGGGATCTGCCACTGCACTCTGTGGGAAAATCTCAATGGCCTGTTCAAGTAATATGTTTTGGTCTTTATAGCGGGAGGAGAAGTGGCCTATTAAAAGTCTTCCTGCACCTGCCTCTTTTGCACAAATAGCTGCATCGGCAGCTGTGGAGTGCATTGTATCTCTTGCCATCTTCTCCATATCGGCACCAAAGGTGCTCTCGTGGTAGAGCAGATCTACGCTCTTCACATACAGTGCCAGTTTTTGGAATGGAGCGGTATCGCTGCAGTAGGCAAAAGATCTTGGTTTATATGGTATATATGTATAATCTTCATTTTTAAGTACCTCCCCACTATCTCTCTCAACATCCTCTCCATCTTTAAGTCTTGCTATCTCAAAAAGAGTTAGACTCTCCTTCTCTATAAGATGTTTATGTATATTCTTTTTTGGTATCTTCTCCCGAAAGAGGTATCCGTAACAATCTATCCTGTGATTCAAAGGAAAACTCAAAATCTCCAAACTCTTTGACTCGAATATGATTTCGGGCCCATCTCCTTTGACAACTATGTGGTTAACTTTGAATTTAAATACTCCACCGAAATGTGCAAGAAATGAGGCCAATATCTCCCCGAATGATTCGGGTGCATAAATATAGATATCTGCACTCCTTCCAATCATTGACATAGTAGAGAGAAGTCCGTATATCCCGAAGATATGGTCTCCGTGAATATGGGATATAAAAACTTCACGAATCTTCAAAAATGAAAATCCGTATCTGCGTAGTTGTATTTGCGCACCCTCGCCACAGTCAATTAAGAATAAGCGCTCATGTACATTGAGAACATGAGCGCTTGGGAACCTATTCACTGTAGGGAGTGCCGAAGCACAACCTAATGATGTGAATGCAAACTTCATTAAAGTTTATTTCTCCTAATCCTTGTTTTCCATCTCACTCTTAAGAGCTGCAAGTTCGCTTATGTCACCTAAAGTTGTCTTCTCAAGGTTGGCTTTTAATTTCTTAACCGCATTTTGAGTTGAATCCCCCTCTGTAGCCCTCTCCTTTGACTCCTCTCTTTTTTGTTCTTCAAACAATTTAGTATGTGATAAAACAATTCTCTTAGTTGTTTTGTTGAATTCAATAACCTTAAACTCCAGTTTTTCTTCTACTTTTGCCTGAGTGCCATCCTCTTTAATAATGTTCTTCTGGCTAACATAGCCTTCAACACCATAAGGGAGTGCTACCGTTGCGCCTTTATCTACATAAGCAGTAATTGTCCCTTCGTGTACTGAATTTGTTGAGAAAACTGTCTCGAACACATCCCACGGATTCTCCTCAAGTTGCTTATGACCAAGGCTTAAGCGACGATTTTCCTGATCTACTTCAAGAACAGTCACCTCCAGCGCGTCTCCTACAGTTGTAAACTCAGACGGGTGTTTAATCTTCTTAGTCCAAGAGAGGTCACTTATGTGAACAAGACCATCTACACCCTCTTCAAGCTCAACAAAAACTCCGAAGTTTGTGAAGTTGCGGACAGTTGCTGTACATTTTGCACCTACAGGATATCTCTCATTAATGCTTGTCCACGGATCACTCTTAAGTTGTTTGATCCCTAAAGACATTTTTCTTTCGTCTCTGTCAAGGGTAAGAATAACAGCCTCAACCTCGTCACCTACTTTAAGGAAGTCCTGAGCGCTGCGAAGGTGAAGTGACCAAGACATCTCAGATACGTGTATAAGACCTTCTACGCCTGGCTGAATCTCTATGAATGCACCGTAATCTGCAATAACTACAACCTTCCCTTTTACTTTGTCTCCAACCAAAAGTTCAGAATTGAGAGAGTCCCAAGGGTGTGAACTAAGTTGTTTAAGACCAAGAGCAATTCGTTTTTTGGTATCGTCAAAGTCAAGAATAACAACATTGATCTTCTCGTCAAGCTGTACAACCTCTTCCGGATGGTTGATTCTTCCCCAGGAGAGGTCAGTGATATGGATAAGACCATCAACGCCGCCCAGGTCTACAAATACTCCGTATGAGGTGATATTCTTAACTACACCCTCTAGAATCTGCCCTTTTTCAAGTTTGCCAATAATGTCTGCTTTCTGTGCTTCAAGCTCTGCTTCAATGAGTGCCTTGTGAGATACAACAACGTTACGGAATTCGTGGTTAATCTTAACGATTTTAAACTCCATAGTTTTGTTAACATAGACATCGTAATCGCGGATCGGTTTTACATCAATCTGAGAACCGGGAAGGAATGCCTCTATGCCGAAAACATCTACAATCATACCTCCTTTAGTCCTGCATTTAATGTAACCTTTAACGATTTCATCTTTTTCAAATGCTTCGTTTACTCTGTCCCAAGAGCGGAGGGAACGTGCCTTTTTGTGAGAAAGTATAAGCTGGCCTCTCTTATCCTCTGCATTCTCTACGTAAACTTCAACCTTATCCCCAATTGCCAGTTCGGGGTTGTAGCGGAACTCGTTTATGCTAATAACGCCTTCACTTTTGTAACCGATGTTAACAATAACCTCTCTTTTATTAAAGACTACAACTGTTCCCTCAACAACCTCATTCTCTATCACTTTGGAAAGAGTCTGGCTGTACTTTTCCTCGATTACATCCTTCTCTGTATCATAAACGTACTCTTTTTCGTATGCATCCCAGTCGAATTTATTTACCGCAACAGATACATTACTCTTTCTTTTTCTGATAGTAGCATCTACCGGTGCAGACTCATCCTCTATGAATGCTTCCAGTTTTTCATCATTTTTTTTGATGATTTCGATTTGCTCCTCTGAATCGAGGATCTCTTTTCTCTCTTTTGTCATTTTTATTAAATCTTTAAACTGCTAGTAGTTAGACATTATTTATAAGCCCAAAAATGGGAGCCCCAAAAATAACATTTTTTTCACAAACAGCCAAATAAAAAATTATCGATTTTGAATTTGTAATATATTAAATTCCAATTATCTTTGGAAACTGAACAAACTTAATAATATGGATAATCAAAAAACGGGAATTAAATCATTCCCAAAAAACTTTTGGACGGTCATTGTGATGGAGTTCCTGGAGAGGGGCTCATACTATGGTGTAATGTCTGTTTTGTCTGTTTTTCTGATACTTGGATATGAGAGTGGTGGGCTTGGTTTCAGTAAGGAGCAGGCAGGAGCAATTTTGGGAACCATACCCCCACTATTGTATTTTTTACCAATAATATCGGGCGCAATTGCAGAGAGGTATGGCTATAGAAGAGTGTTAACATTTGCCTTTATCTGTATGATTCTGGGATACTCTTTAACGGGGATGTCCAACAGATACATTCTGGTATTTCTCTCTCTTGTTATTATGGCTCTTGGAGCAGGGTTCTTTAAACCGATAATCTCGGGGACAATTGCAAGAAATACGAACGAATCGAACTCCACTTTAGGATTCGGTATTTTTTACTGGTCAATAAATCTAGGGGCATTTCTATTTCCCCTTATACTTGTACCGATTCTCAAATCCTACTCCTATAGTTACATATTCTATATGGCCGCCATTATTGGCTTTATTCTTCTGCTCATCAACATTTTTCTTTACAAAGAGCCCATAAGGGAGAAGAGTACCAAGAGCCTTTCAAAGGTATTCAAGGATATGGTAATGGTAATCAAAGACTGGAGATTCATTCTAATGATTTTTCTCTACTCCGCTTTCTGGATACTCTATTTTCAGATGTTTGGAACAGTGCTTTGGTATGTAAGAGATTATGTAGATATGACAGCACTAAATAGTGCCGTTAACTCGTTTTTGGGAGTTTTCATAGATAATCCATCCTGGAAATTTGATGTTGAGCACGTCACTGTTATAAATGCTGGGGTGATAATTGTTCTTCAACTTTTTGTTTCAAATATTGTAAAGAGAAGTCCTGCACTTCCTACGATGATATTCGGAATTGGCCTTGGAACAATTGGTATGGCAATTCTTGCATTCTCCTCATCTCCTTGGATCTTTATAGCAGGGATAATGGTATTCACACTTGGCGAAATGACAACCCATCCTAAGTTTATCTCATACATCGGTCTTATTGCCCCTACAGATAAAAAAGCGATTTATCTGGGGTACTCGTTTCTTTATGGCGTTATTGGAAGCAGTATTGGAGGTTTTCTTGGCTCTTCACTCTATGTTAAGTATGTAGATAACTTGAATCAACCACGAACTCTGTGGCTTATACTTGCCGGAATCGGAGTTGTAAGTATGGTCTCTCTATTTCTCTATAATAGATTTATTGCCCAAAATGTTGGGAAGTAGTCTACGCGAGTAAGCCTATTTTAACATTCTTTTGCGTCGGAAAAGTATAGTGACGGTTACCACAGTAACCATCATAATTAGCATAATAAGAGCAAAATCTATAACCCCTCCCAATATTGGGAGGTCTACATTCATACCGAAAATACTTGCAATCACCGTTGGTGGCATAAAGAGTAAAGAGACGAATGTAAAGATCTTCATAATACGGTTCTGCTCAAGGTTAATCAAGCCAAGAACGGTGTTTTGCATATACTCCAGCCTCTCGAAACTGAAGTTTGTATGATTTATTAGAGAATTTACGTCTTTAATTAGAACATTGAGTTTAGGGAAGACGTCTCTTGGAAATTTATCACTTTTTAAAATACTTGAAATCATCCTCTGCTTATCTACTATGTTCTCTCTTACCAACATTGTGTTCTCCTGAAGCTGGTTGATATCCAGAATGAACTCCTCTCCCATCTGTCCACCGTGTCCCACTTTTCTGCTGAACTGAGCTATCTCTTTAGACATCAGCTCTATCATATCTGCATCAAGGTCAATTCTGTTCTCAAGAATTCCTATTAAAATATGGTATCCGGTAGGCATTGTCTTGTAGTTGGCCACCAGCCTTCTCTGTAAATCTGTAAAACTCCTCAGGGGAACGTGTCTGATAGATACGATGATCCCCTCACAAAGGATAAATGAGACCGCCTCCATCGAGTAGTCATCCGGTCCTGGGATCAAAAAGTTTGTATTTATGAAGATGGTAGTCTCACTCTCGGAGTATCTCGAAGAGCTCTCAATCTCCTCAGCCTGTGCCCTGCTTTGAAGAGTAGTATTAAGATACGACTCTATCCCCCTCTTCTCCTCTCCAGTGGGAGATGTGAGATCTATCCAGAGTATGTCGTCGTAACCAAGTCTATCCAGAGCGCTTAGCTCATCGGTGGTCACTAGCTGTCCCTTTAGTTTGTAAAATATTTCGAGCATAAATTGATCCGTTTAATGGTTTGTTATTTACTTCGGATTGCCCCAGAACAGGGCATAACTTTAGCCAAACCATCGGACCTTTGACTTCATCTCTTCCAGAGCAAGACTCCAGAACTCTGAGAGTCCCTTGCGTTTATCCGGACTGAGATTGAAGGAGATATTGTTTTTAAGATAATTGTAAGCGAATGAGTTGTCAAAATTATGAGGAAGAGTGCTTAGCGATTTTTCAATATTGTCCAATCCAAAAGCAAGCGCCTCATTGAACTCTTTAACAAAGGAGTTCTCCAGTTTTCGGTTAGAGGTCCAGCAGGCAAAAACAAAAGGTAGTCCTCTGAATTTTATCCACTCCTCTGCCAGATCATAAACAAAACGGAACTTATCGGCATATAAAAGAGCCTTGTCTCCTATTAAAATATAGGATTTACCGGTATCTATTTCGTTCTTGGATGTGTCGAATGGTGAGTATGCAGGTTCTGTATGCCAATGGTTCCTAAATAGAATTCTGGATAACAATACCGAAGTTCTGGACTCACTGTCCAGATATACCTTCTCAATATCTTTGACCTCAACTCCGCTGCAAAGTAAAACACTGGCCACTTTACCATCTGCACCAATACAGTAATCAGAAACAATATTTTCGACACCAATTTGCGGAATTACTGCAGAGGGAACTATACCTATATCAATCCTTCCCTCTATAAGATCTTTGGCAGATGCCTCGGGGGTAGAGAGGGTGAGCTCTATCTTCTCGTAAACGGGATGGTTCATCAAACCGTAAACGAAAGGAAGAGTGTTAAGATAGGATATGGCCGATACACGAATGAGCATTTATAAAGAGTTTAGGTACATTTTACCGCCAGCAAAGTTAAGATAAAATATCCAGATGCTCAATCAAAATTTTCAATCCAAGAGACAACAGAATAATTCCACCCAAAACCATTGCCCTGATTCCTGCTCTGCATCCTAAAAATCTGCCCCATTTTATCCCTATTGCAGATGTCGATGCTGTTACCAGTGCTACCGTAAGCCAAATCAGAAATAGTCTGTCAGGAGTTATATCAATCATAGCTAAAGATATACCGATAGCAAATGCATCTATGCTGGTAGCAAAAGAGACAATCGCAAGAGAGCGGTTGTTAGTGATATCTATACACGGTTTGTCTGTATCTCCCCTTTTAAATCCATCGAAGATCATCTTTATCCCAATGTAAGCTAGAAGTGAGAAAGCAATCCAGTGGTCTATGGCAGATACATACTCCAAAACCTTATAGCCCATCAGCCATCCAAGCAGTATGAAGCCCGATTGAAAAATGGCAAAACCTGATACAATCTTTAAAAACTTAACTCTTTTAATTTGAGGAAGTGATATTCCACAAGAGAGAGATACTGCAAAAGTGTCAAAGCTCAGCCCGAAAGCAAGAAGCAGTATAGAGAGAAAACTCATAACAACTCTACCTCTTCACCCTTAGAAGGTACATCCCAAAGAAAGTCAGAAGTCCGTTTACAATCAAAATTGTAAACCCGAAACCAAATCCCAGCATATCTTTTCCTACTGTGTCAAGAACATAGCAGATAAGGGGAGATGCTATAGCTACTAAAGGTATGAATCTATCCTTTACCTGATACTTTGTTAGAAGCCCAAAGAAGAAGAGTCCTAATAGCGGTCCGTAGGTGTAGGCTGCCAACAGATAGACAAGGTCTATTATAGCCTGTTTGTTTACAATATGGAGAATCACAATTATTAAAAAGAAGAGAAAGGCAAAACCGGCGTGAGCCATCTGACGTATTCTCTTTTTTCTGATCTCCGATAGATCTGTTCTGCTGTTAAAGCCTACAAAGTCTATGCAAAAAGATGTTGTAAGTGATGTAAGGGCTCCACCCGCGCTTGGATATGAGGCAGATATAAGACCAATTATAAAGAAAAGACCTACTCCAAGGCCAAGATATTGGCTTGCAATAGTTGGAAAAAGTTTGTCTGTTTGAGCTTTTGTGAAGATTCCTTGGGCATCTGCAAGACCAATTCCCTCCATACCTCCGAGTTTACTGCTGACAAAAATTGCTAAAACAGCTCCCAGTAGAAGAAAGAAGTAGTTTACGACAACTATAGTAACACTAGTAGTGTATACATTTTTTTGAGCCTCTTTAATGTTTTTGCAAGTAAGGTTTTTCTGCATCATCTCTTGATCCAATCCCGTCATCACAATAGTGATAAAAATACCTGCAATAAACTGTTTAATGGCATTGGTGCCGTGACTCCACTCCCAGTCCAACCATCCGGAAAATGTTGATTTTCTCACCTCGGTGAACATCTCCCCAACACTCCAGTCCATTGCTCTTGCTATACTGAATATCGTTAGAAACACAGCAAGAAGCATAAATGTTGTCTGTAGAACATCTGTCCAGATAATTGTCTTTACGCCTCCTCTGAATGTGTAGAGGAAAATCAGGAACATAAATATAAATGCGACTACCCAAAATGGCACAGAACCCTCTGGAAGGAAGGTGTGCAAAACCAGTACAACCACAAAAATCCTCACTGCAGCACCCAGAATTCTGGATACCATAAATACAGAGGCTCCGGTTTTATATGAATAAAACCCAAACCTCTTCTCCAGATAGGTGTAGATAGAGGTGAGGTTCATTTTATAGTACAATGGTATAAGTATTTTGGCTATAACCATATATCCAAGAAGAAAACCCAAAACGAGAGGCAAATAATAGAAGTTTTGATTCAATACATTCCCGGGAACAGATATAAATGTCACTCCGGATATTGATGTTCCAACCATTCCGTATGCAACAATAAACCAAGGAGATCTTTTATTCCCAAGAAAATATGATCCCATATCTGCCTTTCTTGATGTTAACCACGATACAAAAAACAGCAATGCTGTGTAGAGTGTAAAGGCTATTAAAAGCCACGTTAGAGGAAATTGATGCATAATAATTTATTTTTACTGATTTAGTGGTATAAATGGCTGTCTGTTAGTTATTGATCTTCCCAAGGTAACTTCGTCCGTAAACTCAAGTTCATCTCCGAAACCTACACCTCTTGCAATAGTACTTACTTTTACAGGGAATCTTCCTATCTTTTTGTAGATATAGTATGATGTGGTCTCTCCCTCCATTGTGGTACTTAAAGCCAGAAAAACCTCCTCTACTCCACCTCTTTCGACTCTGTTTACAAGAGAGTCTATAGAGAGATCAGATGGAGATACTCCATCCATTGGGGAGATTATACCACCAAGTACGTGGTAGAGACCTTTGAATTCGCCTGTATTTTCAATACTAAGGACATCTCTTATGCTCTCAACAACACAAACAAGCGATGAATCCCTTCTGGTGTCACTGCAAACTGAACAAATAGGAGTGTCGGATATCATATTGCATATACTGCAATATTTAATCTCCTCTCTCATTCTTATTATTGTCTTTGAGAATCTCTCTACGTTTTCTCTGGGTTGTTTGAGAAGATGGAGAGCAAACCTCAATGCACTCTTGCGACCAATACCGGGTAGAGCTGTAAGCTCCTCAACAGCATTTGACAACAGTAAAGATGAGAGATTGTTTCTGAACATTTTAAATGGCTGTTATCTCTGATTTTTAAAGAAATCTACACCCTTTCTAACGGAGCCGTGAGTGAGAAGCAGCTCTTTTGCTTGTTCATAGTCTGTAATTGAGGCTTCGTCCATAATCATTCTTGTTCCTCTGTCTACCAACTTGGCATTTGTCAACTGCATATCTACCATCTTATTCCCTTTTACGTGACCAAGTTTAATCATAACAGATGTGGTAATCATATTAAGAACCAGCTTTTGGGCAGTCCCTGCTTTCATTCTTGTACTTCCGGTTACAAATTCGGGGCCTACCACGGCCTCTATAGGAATATCGACCTCTGCAGCTAAAGGGCTGTTTGGGTTACAGGTAACACACGCAGTGAGAATACCTCTTGCCCTTGACTCTTTAACTGCGCCAATAACATAGGGTGTGGTCCCGGAAGCAGCAATACCCACCACAATATCGTCGCTATCTACTCCGTACTGCTGCATATCGTTCCAGCCCCCCTCCCAACTATCTTCGGCAGCCTCTACAGCTCTTCTTATTGCTTTATCACCACCTGCTATAAGACCAATAACCAAATCAAACGGAGCTCCGAATGTTGGCGGAATCTCAGAAGCGTCAAGGATTCCCAGTCGACCGCTGGTTCCTGCTCCCAGATAGAATAGCCTGCCGCCTCTCAAGAGTCTCTCAACAATACCGTTCACAAGCTTCTCTATCTGAGGTATGGACCTCTCTACTGCAAAAGGTACTGTTTTATCTTCGTTATTTATATTAACCAGAAGTTCCAACGTGGACATCTTGTCCAGGTGATTATAATTTGATGATTGTTCTGTAACTCTCATTGGATTATAAAGATTTGTGATATTCTGCCAGTCCGTCTATGGGAGACTGTACAATTTTTCCAATTTTAATACCTAGTTTTGATGCAACGTCAACTAAAATCTCCTTATAATGAAATGCCACTGAGCCTACTAAGTTCACTGGGTATTTTTTAAAGTCATACTGCATAATATTTCTTGTAAAGAACTCATTAAAGCACTCTCTCAAGAATTTATCCACGTAGGGGTGACTTTTGTTTTCATTGAGGAATACAGAAAAAGTGGCAAGATACCTGTTTGGAAATGGTTGTCTGTATACCCTCTCTATCACTATGTTGTAGTTAAGATTGTATTTAAGGTCAAACTGAGCATTAAGATCTGCAGGAAGTTGCCTCTTAAGGTAATCTGAGATAAATTTTTTCCCGAGGACCGCACCACTCCCCTCGTCTCCAAGAATATAGCCACAGGCCGGAACATTATCTGCAATTTCATTACCATCAAAGAAACAAGAGTTTGCTCCGGTCCCCATTATCCCTGCTATCCCAGGCTTATTACCACAAAGTGAACGGGCTGCCGCAAGAAGATCTGTGTATGCACTGGTGTTAGCCTTTGGAAAGACCTTTCTGAAGCAATCCTGGAGGATTTTCACCTTATCCGGTGATGATACCCCTGCTCCGTAAAAGTGAATCTCATTAACGGAGGCACTTATCTCGGGTAACAGATGTTGTTCCAGTTCGTAAATAATTTGCTCCTCTGTTTGAAAAAACGGATTTATTCCGGCAGTCGTTATCTCCTGAACAGTACCGTCACTATGGATTGCTCTCCAGTCTACCTTGGTTGAGCCACTATCTGCAATAAGACGCATATTTCAATTTATTAATTCGGTCAAAAATAGGAAATTTTTAGCTAATTCAAAACCTGTCGAAACTTTCTCCAGTGGAAAATGCCTGCAATAGCAGCAATAATATAGATAAGATAAAGAGCAGTAGTGGCATAGAGACCCTGAGAGAAATACATATATATTGCGAGCACATTTGCAGCAATCCACAAATGCCAATGTTGTATGAATCTGTTGGTAACCCAGTAGGTTGCCAGCATACTCAATGAAGCTATCATAGCATCAGTGGCAGGCATAGGGTCGGAGCTGTAGTTTTTAAGGATATACCAAAGAAGCAGAAACCCGGCTAACGCTAATGCAGTTGATATGGCTGCCCTCTTTATGCTAAGTTTTACTACAATCGGTTCCGATATTTGCTCCTTGCTGTTTTTTTTGCTCCACATCCACAATCCGTAAATGCTTGCAAAAAGAAAATATATCTGCAGCCCCATTGCCGCAAAAAGATTTGCATTAAGAAATATCAGGGTATAGAAGAGAGCAGATACTGCACCTACAATCCACATTAATTTTTTCTGTTTAATCTCAAGTATTACATAAATAATACCTGCAACAGCTCCGAATATCTCTGAATAGTCCATAATTACAACTCTATAATCTGAATATTTTAAAAGCGAAAAGATGCTTTTAACGTGAAGTTTATCTCTGCCTGTGGGTAGAGACCCTCCTCACTGTATGTCTCTCCATTTAAAAACTCTGCACTGTAAACCCAACCGTTTGAGTAGTACCTTCTGTTAAGAATATTATCTATAAACAACTGAATATCCAGATATCTATCGCTTTTTAGTTCAAAGCTTTTAGACGTACTCAGACCCAAAACAAAGTATTGGGGTACAGATCTGGCTATATTTGAGGTGTTATCCATATACTGTTTGCCTACATATTTCCCCTGAAGAGCAATTGAAGAGTTTTTAGAGGGGAGTAGAGTAATCATACCCATACCTATTACCGATGGAGAAAATGCAATTTGGCTGTTATCAAATTTTACCTCTCTCTGAGAGACTAAATTCCAGTTCTCGTCAAACTGATCCAGAAACCAGGTGTAATTTAGGATTTTGTTGCTGCTCAAGGTCAAGTTTGCATCTACCGCTAAAAAGTTGATCGGTTTCCAGGATGAGGAGAGCTCAACACCTCTGCGGAAGGAGCGCTCTACATTCTCCTTGATTACATATCCTGTCTCGCTCAGCTTACCTGTAGGTACCAACTGGTCTTTATACTCCATAAAATAAAGATTTGCAGAAAGAACTACTTTTTTTGATTTATATCGATACCCTGCCTCGTAATCTATAACTCTCTCCGGTTTAATCTCTGATGCAGTGAGTGCCTTTATTGATTCCTTTATATCCGATCTTCCGGGCTCCTTTCTACCGACTGCTACCGATGCATAGAACTGATTTGTAATGTCTATATTAATTGTAATCCCGCCCTTGGGGTTGATAAAGTTATACTCCCCTTTCCAATCCAGAGAGGCAAAATCTTTATCCTCTCCTCCAAGAGTATAATCTACTCTCCTGTATTGTAAATCTGCAAAGGCTACCACTTTGCTGCCTAAACTCTTCTCTACTCTGGCAAAAGTAGAGAGATCTGCTTTAAATCCTTTGCTTAGGTACCATTGGTGGTTCTCTGGAATGTTATTATTGTACATACTCCAAATCAACTTTCCGAAATGGTCTCCGTCATAGTATGAATAGGTTACTCCTGCAGTGATTGTAACCCCTTTGGAATTGAGTGAGAGAGAACTGTTTAATGCAATGTATCTGTTGTCAAGCGCTTGTCTTATGACAACGTCAGACCTGTTGTACTCTACCCCATTAACTCTTTGAAGAGGTAAATTATACTCAGAAAATTTGCGGTTGTTTTTATAATTCTCATAATAGCCGTCACCTTTGGTAAAGTGAATAGTTGAATTCCACACCAACTCCGGAGATATTCTATGGATAAATTGAGTCTGAATATGGTGTTGAACGTAGTTATCTGTCTCGTTTTGGTAAAAGTGTAGATTTCCAGCTTTGTCGTAATATGAACCTGCAGAGTTAAATCTTCTGTCGCTCTCTATCTGTTCTTTAGATACCCCCTCCCAGGTTATTCCGGACTTTTGATCTCCCATTATATAGGTCAATTTTAATGAGTTGTCTCCGTTAAACCAACCTGCAGCGGCAAATAGGGAGCCAAGGTCTGTTTTTGCATTTCTTACATAGCCATCTCCTCTGTTACGGGAGTAGCGAAGATCAAACGAGAACCCGTTTTTTAAAAGACCTGAGCCTGCACCTACTGATGAAAGATATGTGTTATAGCTGCCGATACTAAAATCTGCAACTCCATATGGCTCCTGTGCCGCAAAAAGAGTTCTCATATTGATACTGGCTCCAAAAGCAGCAGGTCCGTTGGTTGAGGTTCCCACCCCTCTCTGTACCTGAATATCCTGCAGAAATGATGTAAATGATGGTATATTAACCCAGAAAACCTCTTGTGACTCGGCATCATTAAGGGCAATTCCGTTTAAAGTGACATTTATTCTGGAACTTTCACTTCCTCTTATTCTAACAGAAGAGTAACCAAGTCCGTTACCCCCTTCGGTTGAGGCTACTACAGAAGGCATCAGTGATAAAACCATCGGGACAGAGCTGACGGGTGATTGATTTTTTAACTGATTAATATCCATTGTTGAGTGAGTAACAGGGGTGTTTTTCCCACCCCTGAATGATTCTACCACAACACTATCCAGTTTTGTTTGTATTACCTTCTCTTTTTGCCCTAAATCTTGGGCCTGGGTTAATAAAGGTAAAAAAATGACCCCGCAAAATAAAGCTAATCTTTTCATTATTAATTATTTTTATTGCAGGGGGGTACGTTAAACGAGATTCGCTTTCCCTTCGCAGGCATTATCCTGATCAGGTGAAAAGGGTATGATCTCAGC
>CAYGOE010000022.1:0-28316 GCA_964351405.1 uncultured Muribaculaceae bacterium
AGTGAAAAATGACCGATTTTTGAAAAATATCATATTTGAATATCAATAAGATACAGATTTTACAATGCCTGGTTCAAGTCCGCCCATCTCCACAAAAAGAGGTTGCCCGAATCGGCAGCCTCTTTTCATTTAAATCTTACATGATTGGGACGGGGGTCTGGTAAGCACGGAAAATCCTCCCCACCTTCGGCGGGTCCCGTCCCTTTTCGGGAGCCAAAGTTTTCCTTTGCTTACCAGACCCCCGTCTTTTCAATGTTAAGTTTAAATTTTGATGGCTGCCGGGTCGGGCCTCTTTTTATGGGAAGGAGATTCTTGGGGGTTGTTGATAATGTTTTTGGAGAGTTATCATCGCGGAAAATCTTCCCCAAATTCGTTACTTTATTAGTCTTTAAGAACAACTAGTCTCTTCTAAAGAAATAACTAATTATCAAGTGTTAATTTATACACTTTTATTATATTTGAAGGGTAATAATGTTTAAGCCATTTTTACTTTGTCCGGAAAATAAAATCAGAAATATGAGACAACAAGTATTTTTTAAACTTATACTAGCTTTGGCTGGTTTGTTGGTTCTATCTGGCTGCCAGAAAAATGATGGGGTAATAGTTATACCCAATAAGCAATTCGTTGTAGATAAGATACTTGATTACAATAAAAATCTTGTGGCGGTCTATTCTTATGATAAAGAGAATAGACTGATAAAGAAATCTGTGACTGAACATTTGGGACAGCAATATCAATCAGAATGGGCTGCTTATTCCGATGAATTTGAGTATAAGGATGGCCTTGTGTCAAAGATTATCCACAAGGACATATCGTACAATCAGTTTAATTATGAGACGCACATTTTTTACAACTCTCTTGGTAAAATAGCTAAAACAGAGGTATATATAAATAATCAGCAAACATCTGCCAGGTCTGATTATAGATACGAGAATGGATTTCTTACCGGAACTGTAAAGTATTGCTTAGGGTCAACGGTATATAAGGATTCAATTGTCTATAACAATGAAGGAAATGTAATCAAGTACATATATGAGACTCCTGATTTAAATATGGTTGGGCAGCCAATACCTCAAACAAAAAGAGTATCTGTTAAGGAATTCGTTTACGACAATCATTCAAGACCTAACTTTAATCTTGATTATCTATTTATTTATGAGCCTCTTCCGTTCTTTGAAGAGGCCGATCTGCAAAGACAATTATCTGCAAATAATATGATCAGATTAATCGATGGAGGTTCGTGGTCATATACTTATAACGAATATGGGCTGCCTGCGACAATTGAGGTTAAATGGAAAGATATTGTCACAATAACGCCAATGTTATTGAGAATAGTTTACAAGGAGGTAAATTAGGATGTGTTTTCGATTACATCTTAATCACCCCTACTGCATCGACCCCTTCGCTGTCTTTTGTGACTACATAGATTTTACCTTCGGCTTCGTCGGCGGCAAGAGCTGTTAATCCTCCTTCTACTTTATATACTCTTTTTAATTTTCCTTTCCAGTCGAAGACAGTTATAAATTCTAAAGATTTTAATTTTCTAAAGTCTTTAGCAGCTAACCCTGAATAAGATGCGTAAATATAGTTGTCTGTAGTGTATAATCCGAAAAAACCGATTTTTGTATCTTCCTGTATTAGTCCCTTTTTCTCCTCTACTTTTAGCTCCGGATTTAAAAATATTTTTTTTAAAATTATGTTGATGGAGTCCTTTTCTACTTTAAAGATCTCCATAATGCCGCCAATATGGCTTAAAGCGACAAATTTTGATAAATCTGGTTTTGGTTCAACTGCATAATATCGCCTGAGTTCAAATTTTTGATTAATGGAATTTACATCTTTAAAATAATCAGGGAATAATTCATAATCCGAAATGTGCTTTCCATTTCGATTGAACAGGGAAAATCTTGCATTTACTCCTGGTCGGGAAACATAATACCCATTTAGCGGGAAAACGTCAATATAATTAGGATCCTTTTCAGGCTTGAGTTTTTTATCGGCTTGTGAAATAGAGTCGTAAAGAAACGTGTCTGATTTATAAATAGATAATAAGTTTTTAGAGGATTCGTATATATATATTGAATCAACAATAGTTTTAAATTCAATATTAGTTGAGAATTCTCCTGGCCCTCTACCATTTAAACATTTGGTAGATATGTATTTACCATTAATTTTATTAAATAATAGTATGGACCCTTTTCCATCGAATGACGTTAATATGAGTATCGAATCTCGGATCTTTAAATTCAAAATTCCCGGTAATAATTTATCTATTTTTAGGATTTCGGGTTTGACGAAAATGGTATCTTTTAGACTAATGGGTTCAATTATGTTCTTTTTGTTGCCGGTATTACACGATAATATCAATGCAATAACCAAAATTACCGAAAGTGCTTTTTTCATGTTTTACTCATTAAAATTGTTCAATTGATGGTTTGGGCTGTAACTCTCTAACAGAGACTTTGTACAAGCGTCATCGAAGATAAACAAATAAAAAATGAGTTGCAAAACATTTTGGCGGTTAGTTGCGGGGAAATTAATTTGAAGGTCAGTTTTTTAGGAGTAGAATTGCGGGAATTTGCACGCCTGGTTGAGAATTTTGAGGTTTTTGAGAATTATTTGTTTTTGAAAAAAGTGGTGGAAATTTATGTGAGCGGCATTTTTAGGTTAGAAACCTTTTGCTTCGAGTCTGCTCATCAGAAGTTTGTGGTACTCTTCGTAGCCGGGTTTGAGGGTGAAGATTTGGCCGTTGTTGAGGATTTCGGGGAGGTTATAGCTCTCTAAATCTTTCAGGGCTCGTTTTGGTGATGGTATAATTGATGCCAGAAAGATAGATTCATTGATTGTGAGGTTTATCGGCTCCTTATGAAAGTAGAAACGGGAGGCCTCTGTAATGCCGTAGACTCCTGGCCCCCACTCTATTATGTTAAGGTATAATTCAAACATCCTCTCTTTTGAGATGAGGCGGTTACTCTCTATGAGCCAAACTATAAGCATCTCTTCTAATTTGCGGGAGAGGGTCTTACTACGGCTCAGGAAGAGATTTTTTACCAGCTGCATACTTATAGTGCTCCCTCCTCTTCGGAATTTTTTGTCTTTAATATTAACAATCAGAGCCTCTCTGATACTCTCCGGCAGAAATCCGTTGTGGTAGAAAAAGCCGCCGTCTTCTGATTGTAGCACACATATCTTTAGATATTCCGAAATTTGATCCAACCTTTTGTAGTTGGGATTTGACTCTCCCACCTGAATATTTTTTACCGGGTAGCCATTCTCAAAGGCAACAAACTCGAAATCTGAATTCACATATCTGAAATCTGTTACCCCAAACTCCGAAATTCTGAAATTATCTCTTTCAAGGGAGGAGTAGAGTTTGAGCGAGTCGGGATTGTTCAAATCTATATTGGTATAGAAGCGGTAACTCAGTTTCCCGGTGGTTTTAATACCGGCAAGATTGGAGAACAATCCATTTGGTAATGATGAAAAAAGGAGATGAGAATCAAAACTCTCTTTGTTTACAGAGGCTGTTAAAACCCACCTTTCCGATTTTTGGGCTTTCAGATATGGGCTAATTGTGAACTCGTTTACAGTTGCTACCGATGATGAATCGAGCTCAAAATAGTTGTTGCCTACCAAAGTTTTGTATTCAAACTGTGCTCTCTTTAGATGTACGGTGTCGGCAGAGATCCTTTTATGAAAGATGGAGATTCCGGAAAAGAGAGAGCTCCCCTTAAGGGTAATCACTCCGTTCCTTCTTTGGGAAGCAGTGAAATCAAAGGCTAAAGAGTCAAACATCACTCTGGCTCCCCACCTGAAATCCATAAATGGAACAGAGAATCTCCCCTTTGAATTACCCAAACTATCTAAACCTTTTATTTGAGCACCAAATCTCCTCTGGGAGTCGTTTAGAGTTCCCTTTACCTTTAACATCTCCCGATATCCGTTTTCGCAAGTTAGTATCTCTGTAGTGTAAGAATCATCTTTAAGTATTAGAGATGGTATTGATATTTCCAGATTGTAATCCCCTTTTCTATAACTTATCACAAAATCATTTATCTCTGCTTGAGATGGTAAAATTCGAAGAAAAAGAGACAGTGCTCTATCAAGAGTTGCAGAGTACGCCGTAGTTTTAGCTACCTGTTTTGGAGCCTCGCTTGTAGATAAGGTTTTGAAGAGAAAATCAAAATTTGAGGTTGAATCACCTTTGATAAAAGAGGCATCTGCACCACTCATACTCAAATAGGTGATATCAGTTTTGAGGGCGAGAAGTTTGATGAGATTAACTCTCATAATTAGTCTTTCACAAGTAAAAAGTGTATCATACCCTTCACTGCTAAAGCTAAGATTGTTTATAATCACTCCGTTAAACCCATCTGCCTTAAGCGAAGAGTAGCCACCTCTTAGCGAATATTTGCTGTAGATCTTATCTGAAACTTTGGAGAAACCTAAACGCAGAATTGCCCCTCTAAGCAGAAATGTTGCAATCAGCAGAGAGAGAAACGATATCAGAGCTATTTTGAACCATCTTTTAGAGAGCATATACAAAGAATTAATTATATAAGTAATAGCAGATACCCCAACAGGGAGCCTCCTATTACAATGAATGCACTGTTTAACTTATTGAATTTAAATGCGACAAATATGCTTATCAGCAGAATCAGAATAGAACGCCAGTCTACGATGGCATCTATACCCATTGAGATCACAACCGCCATTATCACCGCAACAGATCCTACATTTATGGCATCCATAAATGCAGAGACAATGGCTGATTTTCTCATTTTGGGAATCAGAGGGTTTAGCAAAGAGACAAATAGAAACGATGGGAGGAAGATTCCAAGGGTTGCTGCAACAGCTCCGGGGAATCCGTAGAGTTGCCACCCTACAAAGGTAGCTGCAGATAGTATAGGGCCGGGGGTGAACTGCCCAACTGCAACGGCATCCATCAGTTGCTCTCTCGTTAACAGACCTGCAGTTACAAGCTCACTATCCAAAAATGAAAAGAGTACATAACCACTACCATAGAGAAGCGCTCCCACTTTTAGAAAGATCCAAAAAATCTTCATTACAGAAAGTGAAGCAACCCCTCCGACTGCAATTGGGAAGAGATATTTTAGAGAGGGGGTAAAGGCTATTGGAGCAAACTGGAAGAGTCTATCTCCCTTAATATTTTTTGTTTTAAACAGATATATTGCCACCCCGGCGAAACCACAGGCAAAAAGGGCGGTGATCTCCCCCACTCCAACAAATGTCACTCCAAGTGTTATAGCTCCAAGAGCAATTAATAGGTTGTTTTTGAAAGCCTTTTTACCCAGACCATACAGAGCGTAAAGAATTATCCCTACCACGGCCGGCTTAATTCCGTAAATAAACTGCTCAGCACGTGGAAGAGTTCCATATTTTGAATAGAGCCAGGCAAAGAGCATTGTTATTATCACGGCCGGCAAAATAAATGCTGCTCCCGCTGCCAGAAGCCCTTTATAGCCGCCCCGTTCGTGTCCACAATGCATTGCCATCTCAGATGAGTTTGGGCCAGGAATGAGGTTAGTCGCTCCAATAAGATCCAGGAAGTGTTGATGATCCATCCACTTTCGTTTGCGAACAACTTCGCTCTCCATCATTGCGATATGGGCGGCGGGCCCTCCAAATGCAGTTGAACCAAGCTTTAGAAAAAGCAAAGTGATCTCCTTAATTGAACTCCTTTCTTTTGAAGAGTCGACATTTTCTTTGTTCATCTTCGCTTTATTATCCATTAATTCAAACATTTCATTCAATAAATTCAAACATTCATCTGATTATTCACAACAATAATTTAAACTGGTTTGATTTTTACGCCCTTTTTGCGTTCGGGATATTTAAGTCGTGAGTGGTAAACCTGGCCAAGCCTTTGTTTGAATACCTCTTTGATAGCGTAGATCTCTTTTATTGAAATGTCTGCATCAATAAGCTGTTTTTCTGCAATTCTCTCGTCTATCATTCTGTCTACCAATGCACAAACACTCTCTCTTGAGTGATCTTTAAGGCTTCTCGATGAGGCCTCGACAGCATCTGCCATCATTACTATAACCTGCTCTTTGGTTTTTGGCAGCTCTCCTTTGTAGGTAAACTGCGCAATATTTGCAGGGTCGCCTCCGCTGTTTACATATTTATTATAGAAATAGCCCACCTGTGTTTTTCCGTGATGGGTGAGAATGAAATCTATTACCATTTGAGGCAGTCTTGCTTTGCGGGCTATTAAAAACCCCTCATCTACGTGCTGAATAATAATCTTTGCACTCTCCTCACCGGGTAGATCGGAGTGAAGGCTGCTCTCTCCTGCGGGAAGATTTTCGATAAAGAACGGTGGGTTGGACATCTTGCCTATATCGTGATATAGTGCCCCGACCCTTGCCAGCAGAGCATAGGCACCAATCTCTCTAGCTGCACTCTCGCTCAGGTTGGCAACCTGCAGAGAGTGGTGAAATGTACCGGGAGCCTTCTCTGCCAAAGAGGAGAGAAGTGTAGTTGTGGTATCTGAGAGATCTCTTAGTCTGGAGTTGGATAGAAGCCCGAAAATCTTTTCAAACAGATAGAGTAGTGGGTATGCAGCAATAATGAGAACAGAGTTCCAGGCAAAGTATATAAAGGTCAACCTGGTTACACTCTCCAGCGATCCATCTTCAACCATCCTCAGAGTTAAATAGGTAAGGGAAAGGGTGACAAAGACAAAAAGCGAATTGACAAATTGCCTCCACCCTCTGTCCAAATATTGAAAAGTGTAAAAAACGGCTGTTCCGGATACAATATTCAGGAAATAGAGTTCAAAGCCACCTGTTGCAATAAATACCACAGGTAACATAATAGTCATATAGACAGGAATAACAATTTTTGAATAGTACAAAGATGTGAGATATAGAGCAATAACACTAAACGGAAAAACCATCAGATACTCCTGCCCTGTATCCATCACCACAACTGTTGCAATTACAACCAGAATAAACTGGAGAAGAATAAAATTGAATCTATTTGGTTCTTTGAGAATCTCTCTGTCCAGATAGTAAATCACCACTATTAAGATCAATATAATGAGCATAATAATTAGAGCATATCCCAATTTAAGTAACAGAAAACTCCCCGAGAAGCCCATACTAAGCTCATATTCTGCTTTGAATGAGTCCAGAAGTTGTTCACTCTCTGCAGTGACACTCTCCCCATTACTTATAATTAACTGCCCGGTATAAATTACTCCCTTTGTTGGCGAGATATCTGCAATCTGGTTCTTAAGCACAAGCTGCGTCATATTATTATCAAAGAACAGGTTAACAGGCAGAGACTGTGAAGGAAGAGCCCTAAGGATTAGCTCATCTGCACCGGGAAATTTATCTGACATCATTTTTTTCAACTGTGCAGATGCTTCACCAGGAGTGAATAGATTTCTAAGCGGATGGAGAGTGGGCTTTCCATATTTTACGATAGCCACAACGCCCTTTGAGTATAAGGTATCCGGCATCTCGTCAATTACCCCTTTTGAATAAATGTTCTTTATTGAACTATAGAGATATGAGGTAATTATTGAATCATCCTCGGGCAGAACTAAATTGCTTGAAATAAGTTTTATCTGCTCATCATCTACACCCTCCTTATAATTGTAGTAGGGGACAACCGATGAGGAGAGCTCCTCTCTCTCTTTTCTAAGCTCTGCAACTGTTTTAAGAACCGGAAAATCTATTGGAGCAACCAGAGATTCATAAAGCCAGGGACGACCCTTTTGATATTCATACCGAAATTTTCCTTTGTTGGGTATTACTAATGCCAGCAGGATAACTACAAACGAAATGTTTCTGTATATCCTCCGCTTTTTTATGAAGCTTAAATAATTCATCATCTTCTGCGATTACTATCTATTCAATGGAATATAAACAAAAATAGTCTATTTTTGGTGAAACTTTTTAAAGATTTAAACTTATCTGGATGAAAACAATAATAAAAAAGCTGCTGCTTTTAGCCGTTTTAGTAGTCAGCGGCACAGCAAATGCACAGGAGCTCATAGTGTTTGAGTCTTCATATCTAAAGTGCAACGATTCTGTACTGGTCTTTACTCCGGCAAATATCTCTCCTGGTGAAACTACACCGGCTCTGTTTCTGCTTCACGGATGGAGCGGCAACTACAAAAACTGGAGAGATAAAACAGATATTCAAGCTGTTAGTGATAAATATGGCTTTATAATAATAACACCGGACGGTTTTTATAACAGTTGGTATGTCAACAATATAGATCCAAATAAGATGCAGTGGAGGAAATTTTTTGATAGTGAACTCTACCCGGCAATTATGAAAAAATACAAACTTGACCCAATGAGGAGCTTCATAACAGGGCTCAGTATGGGGGGGCACGGCGCAATAAATGTCTATCTGGACGACACTACCAGATTTCGATCTGCCGGCAGTATGTCCGGAGTTCTAAACCTGCACGATACCAGGCTAAAGGAGGGTCAGATGACAGAAGTGCTTGGCCAATATACAAAAGAGAACACATTGTTCGACCAGAACTCCGCAATAAACAGGTTGGAGAGCATAAAAGGGACAAAAAAAGCTATGATAATCAGTTGCGGGGCACAAGATGGTCTGGCAAAGAGCAGTCGTGAATTCTCTGCCAAGTGTGACCAACTGGGAATTCCGAATATCCTTATAATGAGCCCCGGAGTACACAGTTGGCCATACTGGATCTTTGCCCTGGATCTACATCTGTTTCTCTTCTCAAAGATGCTGGGAACCTAAAGATTTATTAGATGAAAATATAACTTATATCTGATATTCACGAATATAGCTTCAGTCCCAAAAGATCGCTAAAAATTATTGAGCGGGAGATATGAGATGAGATTATCTGGCTGGGAGATACTCTTGGGTATCCATATATACGAGGAGGGTACGAGAAGGGCAGAGATTTGTCCGAGTGCATTTACATCATAAGGCAAAATTACTGCACTGTATTACTTGGAAATCACGATCTGTCTCATCTGAAGAGATTGCCCGAATTTTACAAAGAATTTGAATTTCCGGCTCACCGGTTTGATCTATCGCAAGAGGAGCACACCCTAATTTCAAAAAATAGAGTATAGTAATAATATCCTCTTTTCTCACTCTAAATATCACAACTTCACCTCAGAATAGATTTCTTTCTTAAAATAGTATTCCTGCACTGTTGGCAATTCTTCTCTTTATACTCTCCCTTTTTTTGTTCGTAATACCGACATTCGAACGAAATGCCCTTATTCAAAAGCAGACACTGCTCAGCGAACTAACCAGTACCACCTGAAGCATTCTTTAAAAGTATCATACTGATTAACTAAATGGAATTATCTCTTTAGAGGAGGCACAGAATAAAGCTAAAGCCGAAACGGAGACTCTTCGTTACGGGGTGGATAAAAAGTCTATTTCTGGATAACAGATATGGTCTCTTTTATGGTTATGCACCCATATGTTCACGAGCTTACCGGAAAAGATCTCCATTTATACATTGACCCTGATGGTGTATAGATCTTTATTAAGGCAGTAAAGATAGCCGAAAGTGCAGGAGAGGGCTTTATAAATTATAAATGACAGATGAATAACGACTCAACTCAAATCATTTCTAAGATGAGTTTTGTTAAGGCATTCAAACCTTGGAGTTGGATAATTGGTACCGGTATCTATCTTGATGATGTCCAGAATGAGATTCGGACACTTACCTAAAAGATTCTTTTAATCCTTTTATTGATAATAGTAGAAAATTATCATCTGGACGAAGAGAAATTGCCTATCCCTGTAGAGGTTAAAATACTCGGACGTAACCTTAAGATGCCCGAGTATTCTCTTTATAAAATTTCCTTAGACTCAATTGTAATAAGCACTCTATTTGGTAAGGCATTATAGATAATATAGTTACCTCTTTTGTCGCTTGATCTTTTGTAAGGAAGAGTGATACCTCCCTGAGTAATAGAAACCTCATTCCACCCCTGAGGCAGATAGCTCTTAAGTGTAAGTGGATAGTTATATTTCTCTTTATCCAGATTGTGCTTAAGCCCTACAACAATTTTTTTCCCGTGCCTTATATCCTCACTTTCTGATATCTCCATTATCTGGGTAACAGATGAAGCATCTCTCTGCCGGATATATTTAACAACATCCCGGAAGGTTGCAACCCAGATTTTGTTTTCAAAGCTTTTGATGTAGCTGAAAAATTCTCTTAGCTCTGCAGAGCTCTTTGGTTCGTAGCCTACATCGTCAACACCGTGAAAAGTAAGAACCAGCCACACATTATCGTATGCCAGACAGGTGTCAACCCACGCATTCATCGCTTTTAGCGAAGTACTACTCTTTGGTCCCCTTTGCCACTGTATATATTGCATTCCGGACTCCGAAGGAGTCATTCTGCTCCAGCGGTTAATCTCCTCAAGATATCTAGAGGGCATTCTGTTACGAAGGGCTTCGTGGAACCTGCCGGCAAACCCCATTACTCTTGGGTTTTCAATTCCGTGAGGAATCTCTGCAGAGAAGGCGTGGCTCTCACCCAGATGTTTTACAATCTCTTCTCTGCTTTTCTCAATCTCATATCTCATATTGGGAAAATCGTAGATTCCTAACTGCGGATGTGTTACAGAGTGGCTGCCAAATTCGTGTCCTTCAGATGCAATCTGTTTAATCTCATCCCAGGAGATATCTACATCGGGGTTATCAAATATGTTACCCGGCAGGTCCAATTTTAACGCCCCTTTGGAAAAGGCCGTAAAAGCTCTGTCAATCTCCTTGCAGGCATCATCTGCCTTGCCCAACTCATACAAATCACCTGCTCTGGTGTGGTTATGACGAGCTTCCGAGCTTTGAAGATACCTCACTGCGGCTGCCCGCTCAAACAGATTCTGTAAATTGGTCTTTATAGTTTTACTCTCCTCAACAATCTCTTTCACATCTCTTCCAATAAACTCACCCCTATACTGTGCTCCGGTGATATCGCCGGTAACTATATAAAATGTTGCAGGCAGCCCCATCTCATTCATTATTGGCAGTGCGACACGAAACTGATTTATTGTACCACCATCATAGGTTATGGAGATTGCAGATGTTTTTCCGTCTTTCCACTTTAACACCTCTGTCTGCCCGTTAGCATTTCCGACATATATCAATGATAAAATCAAGCAGAAACCTTGCCAGCTATATTTGAATATTATTGATTTCATGATTGTTAGTGTTTAAATTACTATCCTCAGAACCAAATTCTTTTCAATAAATTTAGGAAAATTAAATTTAATATCCGCTAAAATCTTATCAAGAGAGTGGAAAGAGAGTGGAATACCAATTTTGCTCAATATTCTGAAATTTTTAAAGCATTTCAGACAGCTTGTAACCATCATATAACAAAACTCATAATAACAGAGCCATTGCTGCTACTATATTTCCCTTTAAAAAATAGCTGAGGTTGAAAAAAATATTTAAATTTGATTCAAACGGCCCTACAACTGTAATAGCGATGGCTCAAAAAATCAAACTCCTCAAGATATCTTCAAAGGCTAAATTTGCTTTTGTTGCTTCCCTTATTTTAGTAGTACTAGCCTGTAATAAAGATAGGGAGCCAGATAGAGAGAAGAATTTGGTATTTACCTCCCCCACTCCCCTTACAGACTTTGGGTCCGGAACTTTTAGAGGTTATTCGGGAGGATTGTATCCAAACGGATCAAATATACGCCCTATAAATCATAATTCAGCCGGTATAGCTATCGCCAAATCAATTAAGCCTCTAAGCATCTCTGGAAGTACAGATGAGTCAAACGGTAAAATTGTATGGATGTCAGTTGGTATGTCAAACACAACACAGGAGACATCTGCATTTATCCCTATTGCACAGGCATACTCAGGCAAAAATCAAAAGTTGCTCTTAGTAGATGGAGCCGAAGGGGGGCAGGACATAGTTAAAATTAACATAGAATCTGCACCCTACTGGCAAACAGTTAATAATCGCTTAACTGCAGCCGGAGTTACAGCTTTACAGGTACAGATAATATGGTACAAAGAGGCAGAGATTGCTCCAAGAGACACAGCTTTTGCTACGTATCCTAACTCATTAAAAGATAAATTCGCCTTATCTATGCAGATGCTTAAATCAAAGTTCCCTAATCTTAAACTTGTATATTTAAGCAGCCGAACATATGCAGGATGGGCAACAGGCACATTAAACCCCGAACCTTATGCCTGGTACAGCGGGTGGGCAGTAAAGCGTCTCATAGAAGACCAGATAAATGGAGTAAGTTCTCTGAATTATACCGGCGCACAGCCACAAAGTGCTTGGCTCTCCTGGGGGCCATATTTCTGGACTGAAGGTACAAAACCAAGAGATGATGGAGTTACCTGGGGTATATCAGATTATCAGACAGATGGAGTTCACCCTTCAAATTCAGGTCGCTTAAAAATCGCAAATATGCTGTTTGAGTTCTTCTCCACAGATCCAACTTCAACACCTTGGTTTTTAAAACAATAAAATACCCATAATATGAAAACTTTTTTGAAAATATTGGACATAGTTAGAATTACTATAGTATCAATATCTATCTATTTTGGATACTCGATTGGTTTTGCCAATGGTTACGACCCCATAGCACAACTCCACTTTATGACTCCATTAATAATATTTGCAATAGCCGGAATATCAGGTCTGGAGGGGCTACTGTTTGCCAAAAAATCTGCAGAACTTAAGGGATTTGAGGTTGGGAGCAACTACCAGAGACAATCTGCAATTGCACTTCTCTCTTACGCAGTTGTAGCTGTTGTGGTATATTTCTTAAATTGGGGTATAAAGGCAGAGCTTACCATTTTATTCGCTTTTATCTTCTTCTTTTTATTCTCCGGTCTCAATCACGCAATTGATGCATTCAAAAGAAACAATTATAAATGGCAGAATATCAACAGGCCTATCATTACGCTGCTGCTTATAGTTGCAATGATATATCCTGTTTTAATGGCCTTGAAAACATTATAAAAAACAGAACTAATCAACTTCTTGTAAAGCAGCAATAACGGATTTCAGTATCCGTTATTGCATTATTAAAATTATCGGGAAGATTTAATAATTTTGTAAATAATTTTTGCAATTAAAAAAATTGCATTATTTTTGATGTCATTATAATATCATTTTAATATCACTATTATGAAAAAAGAGATCATCATTAATGCAACTAACGGCTACATTATGTTTGCTGTACTTCTGTTAGCTCTTGCCAGTGGCATCTATTGCCTGTCACAAACTTATGTGATTATAGGACTTGCATCTCTAGCCATTTTCCTGTTTCTGATCCCGGGGTTTTTTATTATCAACCCAAATAATTCAAAGGTTCTGCTGCTTTTCGGAGCTTATACGGGAACAGTAAAGGTAAACGGGTTTTACTGGGTTCTCCCCTTCTATGCAAAGCACTCAATCTCTATGAAAGCTCGCAACTTTGAGAGTGAAAGGATTAAGGTAAACGATAAACTCGGGAATCCAATTATGATTAGCTCTATATTGGTTTGGAAAGTGGATGACACTTACAAAGCTCTTTACGAGGTAGATAATTTTGAAGAGTTTGTAAAAGTTCAGACAGATTCGGCAGTTCGCAAGCTCGCAGGCTCATTCCCTTATGATCAGTTCGAAGACGAACAGGCAAGCATTACATTGAGTTCAAACTTCGAGGATGTAAATAAGAGTCTTGAAGAGGAGGTTTCTGAGAGGTTAAAACTGGCCGGTATAACAGTAATTGAGGCGAGAATAGGTTATCTTGCTTATGCGCCGGAGATAGCTCAGGCAATGCTAAAAAGACAACAGGCAACTGCAATAATCGCTGCCAGAAGCAAAATTGTAGAGGGGGCAGTTGGTATGGTAGAGACAGCTCTAAAGTTATTATCTAACAAGAAGATAGTTGAACTGGACGAAGAGAAAAAAGCTGCTATGGTGAGTAATTTACTGGTCGTTCTTTGCGGAGACAAGGAGACTTCACCTGTAATCAACGCAGGAACTTTAAACCAATAGAAGATGGCAGAAAAAAAATCATTTGTTCTACGCATCGACACCGAGACGATGAAAGCAATTGAGAAATGGGCTGCAGATGAGTTCAGGAGCATCAATGGTCAATTGGAATGGATGATAAACAAAAGTTTGAAAGATGCAGGCAGGCTAAAAAAAGATATCAAATAGCAGATTATTCTCAATATGCATTTTAAACGAATAACAGTATTTTGCGGGTCGAGCTCCGGTAGCAATAACATCTACCTGGAGCAGGCCCGCCTGCTTGGCAAAGAGTTGGCAAAAAGAGAGATAGAACTTATTTACGGCGGAGCAAAGGTAGGGCTTATGGGAGCAGTTGCCGATGGCGTTCTCACAGAGGGGGGCATTGCAAGAGGAGTGATGCCGGAGTTCCTAAAAAACAAGGAGATTAATCACGCTAATCTTAGCGAACTCATCTGGGTTAAAAGTATGCACGAACGCAAAACTCTAATGAGCGAAATGTGTGACGCAGTTATAGCACTTCCCGGCGGTTACGGAACACTGGAAGAGTTTTTTGAAATTCTTACCTGGGCACAGTTGGGCCTTCACAATAAGCCGGTGGCAATTCTCAATATAAATGGTTTCTACAATCATCTCCTGGCCCTTATTGACAATATGGTAAAAGAGCATTTTCTTAAAGAGGCCAATATGAATATGATATTGGTAAGTGACAACTTCCCTGATCTTATAGACAAAATGGAGAACTACAAACCTGTTAATGTTCAAAAGTGGCTATAATCTGCTATAAACAGGAACAACTCCCATACCGGGAAATCCCTACCTTTCATAATCGTAAAAGGGTACACTAATATTTACACTCCTAAACTTCACTTCAACTAACTGTTAGTATAACTTAATAGTAGAGCATACCTATTTTTACACTCATATTTGCAAGTTTAAAATTTTTATCATTATATTCGCCTCGATAAAAAATTACAAACTAAAACAAAACCCTATGCTACTTCATCAGCAATTTGTTAGAATGGCTAAAAAGAATGCTAAAAAGTTAGCTATCATTGACAAGACAACCGATAAAAAAGTTCCATACGACAGAGCACTTATTGGTGCTTTAATTTTAAGCAAAAAATTTAAAAATTACGACCCTGGTTTTCTTGGGATAATGATTCCTACTTCTGCCGGTTGCACTCTTGCAACGGTTGCGACAATAATGAGCGGGAGAATTCCTGTAATGATAAACTACTCTACCGGTGCCGAAATAAATGTTAAATATGCCCAGAAGAAGTGTGGTTTTAAAACAGTTATAACCTCAAAAGCTCTTCTGGAGAAGATTGGATGCCCTGTTATGGATGGGATGGTTATGATTGAAGATATAATGGCCGGCGTTACAACTGCAGATAAACTAAAGGCAGCACTCACCTCTAAACTCCCTGTAAATCTTATATTAAAAACTATCCATAAAGGAGATGAGAATGATACAATTGCAATTCTCTTTACCAGCGGAAGCGAAAAAGATCCTAAAGCTGTTCAGCTTACACACAAGAATATTTCGTCAAACATAGAGAATTTCGGTAACTATGTGAATATCTCATCAGAGGATGTGCTGCTCGCAAATCTTGTATTTTTCCACATCTTCGGCCTCACTGTTAACCTATGGGTTTCGCTCTATTACGGAATGACTATGGTAACTTATGCAAATCCTCTCGACTTCCAGACTATCTGCAACATCGCCCGCGAAGAGAAACCAACCATAATGGTAGGTACTCCAAGCTTCTTCTGGGGATATCTGCATAAATCTGAGCCGGGAGACTTCAAATCTATTCGCATTATGGTTGCAGGTGCAGATAAATGCCCGGATGCTTTAAGAGCAGGATGGAAAACAAAACACGGTGTCACTCTATTAGAAGGATATGGAGCTACCGAGACCTCTCCTGTAATCTCTGTCAACTCCTTTAAAATGAACCGTCCCGGCAGTACCGGCAAGGTTATTCCTGGTGTTAAGGTTCGGGTGGAGAATTTCGAAACCGGTTTGGAGTGTAACCCGCTTGAGGTAGGGAAGATTCTTGTTAAGGGTGACTCTGTTATGAAGGGTTACTATGGCGACCCGGAGCTGACAGCAGAGGCGATACAAGATGGTTGGTATAACACAGGTGATATGGGTTATATGGACGAAGATGGCTACCTGTGGCACTCCGGTCGTTTTAAAAGATTTGTAAAAATTGGTGGAGAGATGGTTTCACTGGTCAAGGTAGAGAATACTCTCGAGAAGTTTCTACCAACAGGAGTATCTTGCTGCGTAGTGGATGTCTCAGATGAAATTCGCGGCTCATCAATTATCGCAACCGTCACCATCGAGGTCAACAAAACAGAGATACTCAAGCAGATGAGCGGGGAACTACCTAACATAGCCCTCCCTAAACACTTCATAGTGATAAAAGAGTTGCCAATGATGGGCACAGGAAAGATAGACTTCCGCACTGTTACCAAAATTGTGCAGGAGCTTCTGGAAGAGAAGGCTTTTGTCACAGAGGGGTAAACCTTGTCAAGGATTGTGGGGCTTTGTTGATAATCAGCATATAGACCCCACAACCATCGGCAATACTACATCCATTCAGGTTTGGGTGCTCCCATAAGATAGTAATCAAAATACTCGTCCATTCTTTTTGTCCAATCAACTGCAATCTCGCGTTTCTTGATGTTATGGCCATCTCCTTTGTAATTAAACATCCACACCTCTTTGCCCAGGCGTTTCAGCCCCAGGAATAACTCCAGTCCCTGCGTGAACGGAACAGCCTCATCACCGTCGCTGTGGCGGGATAAAAGAGGCGTGTTCACCTTGTCGAGAAAGAAGATCGGTGAGTTTTGTATGTAGTTCTGCTGTTTTTACCAGAGCGACCCCCCTATTCTGCTCTGTATAGATTCATACATAAACATTCTCGGCTTTCCGGCACCGGCTCTAAGTCCTGTGTAAGCAGATGTCATATTTGCAACGGCTGTCTCGCTGCAGGCGCAAGTGAAGATATCTGTTCTGGTAATGAGGTATGCTACCTGATACCCTCCCCAGCTGTGTCCCTGAAGCCCTATCCTTGAAGGATCTGCAATACCGTAGATGATAAGAAAAAATGCTATAAAGAGGATTTTTCCATTTTTGGTGCTTTTTGACGAGTGGCAAAGGTACAAAAAAGCTTACTAAGCAAGGTTTTTCTTATCTTAGTCGTCAAATCTAAACTCAATGAAAAACGAATCATACAAATCTATTATTCACAATGCCCCTTTTGGATATGCTCACTTTGAGATCGTTTCTGACGGGGACGGGACTCCTCAGGACTATACCTTTATTGAAGTAAACACTCTATTTGAAAAATTAACCAATTCCAGGGCAAAAGATGTTATCGGAAAATCTTTCAGAGAGGTGGGTGCCTCGTTAGGTGTAGAGGAGTTAGATAAGAGAGTAACAGGTTATGGTGATATAGCGCTTAATGGTGGAAGCAAAATCTTTGAATATCAGACACCTGATGGAGAGAGAACACTTAGAACCTTTGCGTTCTCTACAGAGCGAGGGTTTTTCACACTATTCGTTGAGGATATTACAGAGAACAAGAAAAACGAAAAGCAACTTTTGGATAATCAGGAGCGCTACAAGACAATCTTTAATTTTTCACCTATAGGAATAGTTCAGATAGATCCACAAAGTTACATTATCGACGCCAATCAGGAGTTCTTAAACATATTAGGAACTACTTACAACAATCTTATAGGATTTAATATATTACGAAATGTCCAAGATTCACAGATGATTGGCACAGTTTCTGAAGCAATAAACGGTCGAACTTCATACTACGAAGGCGCTTATGAATCTGTCACAGGCAGAAAAAAAACATATGTAAAAGGTAGTTTCGCTCCTCAATTCAATAAAGAGGGCCAGATTTCCGGATGTATCGGGATATTTGAGGATGTTAGCGAAAAGCACTCAGCTATCGAGGAGCTTACCAAGGCCAAAGAGAAGGCACAGGAGAGCGACCGTCTGAAGTCTGCTTTTCTTGCAAATATGAGCCACGAAATCCGCACTCCTATGAATGGTATTCTTGGGTTTTTGAGTATTTTGGAGGATATGGATATTTCAGGAGAGGAGAGACACTTTTACTTCGATATTATAAAGAGCAGTGGTGAGAGACTTCTTAACACAATCAATGATATAATTGAGATATCTAAAATTGAGGCAGGACAACTTCCTGTTACAAGCTCATTTATAAACATTTCGGAGATTATGGATTTTCACTTCAATTTCTTTCGCAAACAGACAAAAGATAAAAAAATAAATTTCATTCTAAATGAAACAGTACGAGGAGAGGATGCGCTCATTGATACCGACAAATATAAAATTGACGGGATACTCATAAATCTGATAAGAAACGCAATTAAATTCACCACACAGGGGACGATAGAGATTGGGAACTATACAAAAGGAGATAAGATAACCTTCTACATTAAAGATAGCGGTATGGGAATACCTCTCAATAAACAGGAGGCAATTTTTGATCGTTTTGTTCAGGCAGATTATGACAACAATCGTCCAAATGAGGGATCCGGGCTCGGTCTCTCAATTGTTAAGGCCTACGTAGATTCTCTTCAGGGTAAGATATGGGTAGATTCTGTCGTGGGAGAAGGTAGTACTTTCTTCTTTTCAATTCCGTATAACCCACTTAAAAAAAGGCTATTAGAAACAGATCCCAACTCTCCCGCCATCTAAGCTTTCAAAACTTAAGCAATCAGTAGCCCTTATAAAAATTCCACACCCAATTTGCAATCAGCAATATTGCCAAAATTGTTGCGACATATTTTTGTCGCATAAATAACTCTGCACCTCTGTAAAAATTATAAAAAGAACTCCTCCTCCTAATCCAGTCAAGCAGAATCCATATCGGGAAAATGGTCATTATCGAAAACAGGATAATACCTAATGGATTCCACTTAATAGCGTCGATAATTTCACCCTTGAAAAGATGTATTAATGATCTTGTTGAACCGCAAGAGGGACAAGGGAATCCAAAAACGCTCTTTATAAAGCAGATACCATTCTCATTATAAGATGAAGAAAACCTTATATCGGAGTTAATGAATAACCATATATAACCGGTTACAGCAGAGAGAATAACAAAAAGATATAACTTGTCTCTGTTAAGCTGCATTAATATAAAATCTGGTGCAACAGAGCCATATTCTTCTCTCTGGTTGCTCCCATTATCAAAAACCAGTCTACAATTGTCCAGATACCCAAGCCGCCGCAGGTGAATAGCTTTCCGAGGCCAAGCCCGGTATCTCCAATCAAAAATCTGTCAATACCCAAAGCACCTACTAAAATAGAGACTACCAATACAATCACCGGATCTTTGAATTGAATGGTGTAAAGAATAGAAGATTTTGAATCGTCACAATTAATGAGGCGATCCCTAATGTAAGCCAACTGGTGAGGTTCAAAGAACTTTCCATTAGTCATAATAAACATATCAACTTTTTGCGCATCCATATATTTGAAGTTTAGATTAGTCGGCTCTGAGATAATAACCACACAAATTTAAAAAAAATACTTTAAAAAGAGTAACCTATACAAAATGTCAACGGTATCTTAACTCCGGCGTTTTCCGGAAAAATGTTTCCATTAGAGTAGTGAGCAACCTTAATCTCTGTGTTGAACTGACGCTCATCTCCAAAAAAAGCTCCAAAACCAATTGCATCATAGAATGTAAAGCGTTTTCCTGTCTCAATCCCGTCAAGCAGTGATTTTGATATAAATGCAGGTCCACCAAGTGTGTAAAAAAAGTAGGGATCCATCAATTTATTCTGCAGAAAATTTATCCTAAAAACAGGAAAAACCGATATTGCAAAAAACTTCTCTCTGTTTTTATCGGTGTTCCAAAACGCTGCATTAACACCCAAATCCATAGCGAAAACCTTGGGAGAGTGAAATAAATTTCTTTTATAGCTAATTATCAAACCGTTTCTCACCTCACATCCCCCACCCCAAAATAGGTAAGTCTTTCTAAGAAAATCATTTGCATAGTACCCAAATAAATTGGTAGAAACCGCTATCTGCAACCACTGCTTCGGGTGAATTCGTCCGGATTTGGCCGCCTTTTGCATCTTCTCATTGGAGAAAGGCCGGAATGAATATTTGCCTCCAACCCCTATGAATGTGGTGTATGGTTGATTATGTTTTTTTATAGGGCTCGTATAAGTTGTAGCCACCTGTAAAGCCCATTTTTCGCTAAGGTTGTAATAGAGACCTGCTCCAAAGGTAGTTGTTGCCGCCACTAAATCCTTTACAACTGTGGTTCCGTTATCGTGTTTAATGCCGTGTCGAGTGATTAGAGCAAGCCCTCCCTCTGAATAAATTATCAACCTGTTACTTAGGGGTAATTTTGTTTTTACTGTCAATCCTGTAATATTCATCCATACCGAGCGGCTGTAAACAGTTGCAGCATTCTCACCAATATCCCGGTATTTATAATTGACCCACCATACAGGTCTCATATAGGTAACCTGAGCAGCAAAATATCTGTTTATATCGGTACCGAGAAGCACCAGTCTAACAGCAGGATGGCGCACAGTTATGGACGAGATTAAAAAACCCGGCTCCAGTAACTTCCCCGAAAAGGGATAATTTATCGAGCCCACACCCACTTCAAAATAGGAGTTATGCATAAATGCGGGTAATTGCCCCCTTTTGTCCTGCCTGAGAGAGTCTTTTAGAAAATTCTCACCCTTTACCTGACCTCCAAATAACGCCAGCAGCAAAATGAGGGGTTTGAAATATTTCATAAATATTACTTATGGTAAGAGATAAATATCCCCTCTAATATAAGAAAATTATATGACAATGAAAATAACTCCTATATCCGTTAATGTTGAGTAAAAAAAAAGATGACCAGAAGGCCATCTTTTTTGTGGGAGCAGAGGGAATCGAACCCCCGACCCTCTGCTTGTAAGGCAGAAATAAATCCTTTTGAGTTATTCTCTTTTCTTTTGTATATAATATATAAATATACTGTTTTTTTGCTATTTAAGTGGATAATTGTTTGCATTAATTTGTATTTGTTATTTGTTTATTTTGTATATTTGTTTGCAAATGGTTTGCAAATGCGCAGTAATAATTAATAACATGGAAAAGTTTACAATTGGCAAATTAACAGCCTCAGTAATTTTGGACAAAAGGAGAGCAAAGGAGAATTCTCTTTATCCGGTTAAGCATAGGATTGTTTTAGACAGAAAAGCTTATTATTACCCTTGTATGGACTTATCTGTTGAGGAATGGGATTCTATATCTATTACCCGGAAAAAGGAGTTAATCCAAAAGAGAGAGATAATACAAGCGGATTTTAAGCGGATTACAGACATTATAGTTGAGTTATCTAATGGAGTGGGCTTCTCTATTGAGGGGCTTAATAAAAGGCTTTCCCGGGGCTCAAAAGATAGTGTTATTGATGCATTTGACTATAAGATTGCTGATTTAGAGAAAAGCAATCAGTTAGGCACTGCTTCAGCTTACTCTTGTGCAAAAGTAAGCATAGGAAAATACATTAAAAGAGATATTAAATTCTCTGATATTACCCCGGATTGGCTCAGGAAATACGAAGCTCACTTAATAGGTGAGGGCAAAGCATACACAAGCATATCAATGTATATGCGGGCTCTGAGGTCAATCATTAATGATGCTAAAACAGCCGGGGTAATTACTGCCAGTCAATATCCATTCCTTGCAAACAACAACGGCAAATATTCAATCCCGGAGGGCTCTGGACGCAAAATATCACTTACTAAAGAGCAACTGATTGCAGTATTTAATTATCCAATATTGCCGGAGAATGAGAAATGGAGAGATTTATGGATATTCTCTTTTTACTGCAATGGTATAAATCTGAATGATCTGCTTAGACTGAAATACAAAAATATTGAGGACGGGGAAATTGTTTGGTACCGGGCAAAGACTATAAAGACAGATAAGAATAAAAAGAAAATCAGGGCTCACATTACAGAGGAAATGCAGGCTATTTTAGACCGATACAGCAACCCGGATAAGGAAGCAGACAATTACATATTCCCTTACTTAAATAGGGCTAAAACCCCAATAGAACAGAGAATGATTGTTCAGAATGTAACCCATACTATTAACAAGAAAATGAAAGCTATCGGAGATGCTTTGGGAATTGATAACCTTACAACTTATGTAGCCCGGCACTCTTATGCAACCATTTTAAAGCGAATGGGGGCTAATTTAGCCAGTATCTCTGAAAGTATGGGACATTCTAACTTAAAAACAACAGAGGCTTATTTTGACAGCTTTGGCAAAGAGGAAAGAATAAAAAATTCTAATATGCTACCGAAACGAAATAAATTATAAAATCATGGAAAATATTGAAAAGAGAATTGCAGATATATATGAATCTGCTGAATCTTGGTTACCTCAGGTTGTGGAAGAAGATATAGCTAAAGCTGATTATCACGAACAAGGAGTTGCCGCATACTACAAAACAAAGGTTCGTGAAACCATTGACCTTATTTATAATAATCCAGTGGGCAATATGTGGATAAGGATATATAATCGTCCGGACGATAATGGGGGAGCTATTGTAAAAATTGTAAGAAGTGTGTTAAACCATATCGATGCAGAACAAGTTTGGGATAAACTTGAGGAATTTGCGAAGCTACATTTGCTTTTATTGACTTACGAAAGATTTGTTAAACGGAGAGAAGAGATTAGACCAGAAAGACCCAAAGCAACAACCCTGCAAGAGGCTTGCGATGCAATTGCTCCGGATTCATACGATTGTTTAATTGCACAGCTTGAGAACAAGAGGTTATATGACCCTAAGGCTATAAAGAAGTGGACAGGCTCAGATGAATTATTAGGCAAGTATTTAAAGGATTGTTTTGACAAAGGGTACACCCCTAAACTGTCCCAGGAAGAAAAATTAGATATTGCAAAAAACTCCTTTGGCAATCCAATGGCGAAACGGTCATTAAACTGTAGGTCACAAGGTGAAGATTTCAGCGGCAAAGTCGCCAATTTACCATATTTTAATAAATCTGATCGTTAAATGTGCACAATGTGCATGTGCACAATGATGCACTAACAATCTGATTATAACCGCATTATTGTATTTATCTTTGTTGCGTCATTAAAAATTAATACGCAATGCAGACAATTTTACAACTGAGCAAAGACGACCTGAGAGCTATTTTTCAGGAATTTTCGGAGGAAAAACTAAATCTCCCACCTCAAATAAGTCTTCCAGACAAGATATCATTAGACGAAGCTTGTGCCATTTTAGGGCTCCAGAAGAGCAGCGTTTATCGTCTAAGCATGGACAACAAAATCCCTTTCCAAAAGTATGGAAAGAGGCTTGTATTTAGCCGTAAAGACCTACTCAAATGGATTGACAGCAGGACAATATGCACTCAGGTAGCTTCTGATACTTTGACAAAGGCAGCCATTAAAAGATTAAAGTAATGGAAAGGATTAACACTTGCACTGCAAAGGATATAACCGGGCAATCTTTGGGGTCAATAATCAATCCACAACTAAAAGATATTGCAAAAACTCAGGTTATGGAAGCTATTTCAGAATATCCTATTGAGGCTCTTATGACTGGAGATGTTCGCTCCGGTGACAGAACCCCACTTGACAAACTGGAGGAGTACCTATCTGAGCAGACTGAAATTATGATAAAATATTCTCTAAAACCAGACGCAAATCAGAATTATTTGAAAAATGAACTTAGACGAATTGCAATAGCAGAGGAGGCTCTCGAAACTTTACGAAAAAGCAAAACGGAAGTATGGCTCTATATTTATTCTTGTATCCGGGCAGCTGAGAAACAATTTGGAATTGCCGGGAATATATCAATAAATTTTCCTCTCCGTTTCGACAATAATGAAACTATCATTTTAGATTTCATCAATCAAAAAGCAATGGTATGGAAAAAGCAATGAAAATTTTAGCAGACATAGTACAAACGGAGAACAAAAAAATGAGTTTTCCGATAACTGGCTTTCCTCCATTCATTCAGGAGTTAATACTTGAAACTTCTGCTTGTTATGGTTCAAATGCGGACTTTTGGGCAGCTTCTATCATGGCAGCAATAGGAAGTGCAGTCGGAAAAAGGTGTTGGCTTAAATCGGCTAATTATAAGAATTATCCTCAATTATGGCTAATGTTAATAGGTTCCTCAGGAATAGGAAAAAGTGAACCAATGAGATTTGCTTTTCGACCATTGAAAGTTGCCGACAAACTCAGTTATTCAACCTGGCAGACAGAGTATCAGGAATGGAAATCCAGAGGAGAATCAGGAAGTATGCCAATATTCAAACAGAGGCTTATTAATGACACAACTCCAGAAGGATTATTTCAGACTTTACAATATAATTCGAATGGATTAACCCTTTATAGAGATGAACTCAATGGTTGGTTTAATGATTTTGGGAGATACAATAAATCCGGAGAAATAGGTCATTATTTATCAATTTTTGATAATGAATCATTTGCTATTAATAGAAAAAAAGAAAATCCTATCTTGGTTAATGACCCCCTTCTCTCAATTTTCGGATCAATACAACCGGGTGTGCTTTCAGATACACTCAGGTTACACCCCCAATTTGCTGTAAGTGGCTTTGCACAACGATTTCTGTATTGTTACCCTGTAACCTGTAACCATGTAACCTATTGTGAAAATGAAGTAAAAAAGGATATTATTGATAAGTATTCAATTTTCACTTGGAATATTATGAATGACTCCGAGAGCTATGAATTTACACTAACGAAAGAAGCAAAGCTATTATATGCAGATTTTTTTAATGAAATGGCTGCATTGCATTCCGAAGATGAGTTTTTAAATGCTGTTCACTCAAAGTTACAAATTCAATCTTTAAGAATTTGCTTGATTTTGTCAATTATGGAATTTTATACAGGTTTTGGCGAACCTCTTATCTCTGGAGAACAAATGAAAGCTGCAATAGAGATTTCCCGATATTTTTTAGATGGTGCTTTACGGGTCTATAAGTTATCAAATAGTTCAAAGGAACTGTCTAAAACAGATTTATTGAAAGAGATTATAAGACAAGACCCTGAAATTAACCAAACTACATTAGCCGAACTTTTCAAAGTAAGCAGACCATATATTTCAAGGTTAAAAAAAGCCTCTGGTTACATGGTTACAGGTTACACCCCATTGGAACTGTTACCAGATAAGGGTTTCAGCTGTTTAGGGGTGTTACCCGAAGCCCCGGTCGACGCCTTGCATAGCCAATCGTCGGGGCTTTTTAACTGATTATTCACTTTAACATTAATTAATTATAATTATTATGACTACACAACAAACAATCCTCATAGAGGAAAATTCAAACGCAATCTCAGAATTGGGAGTTAATCTTATTTACGGAAAGAATATTTTAACTCGCATACTGAAAGAGTGGCACGAGTTAACAGGAAAGTATCTAACCATTCAAGAGCTGTCTGATTTTTTTGAACAGGGACGGTCAAAATTTCTGGTTCCTAAATACACTTACATTGAGACCTTACTTATGCAAACGCTGGTAACTGACAAAAAAAAATTAATTGACGGCTCAGGATTACAGATTTCCAGTCAAAAGCTTATGGATTTAGTTGATTTACCGGATTTAACAGCTTTGAACGAAATAATGGGGAAACTGATTTATATCCCTGATGTTGCAAATAGAGAAACTATTTACTGGAATGCATACACAACAAAAGGGCTTGAAATTGTGATAATTGAATCAGTACACGAGCAACTCAAAAACCATTATCGGGCATATGCAGAAACAGAAAAGCAGAAAGCAAAACTACTGCAAGTGCAAAAGCTATGTAAGCATTTAAACGCTATTTACAAAGAGTTCCCAGAAGACTTTGACTCCCCAACACAATTAGAAATAGATAAAATTGTGAAGTTTTCTCCAGTTAAGGAAGAACTTGTTCCATCAGCAACCTTTGTTGTTTTTGGAGTTACAAAAACACAATATTTTGAAAAAAGGATTAATTAACATTTAAAAAAATAATATTATGGTAAAGAATTATTTACAAGAGTTCAACGAAGCAAAAAATAGCAATAATTGGACAAAAGCAACAGAAATTATCGAAAATTTTTACAAAAATTGTGAAAATGAAGAAAATGTCTTTCTGGATAGAGAAAGAGGTCGGCAAATAGCTGAATTTAAGAATGCACAAGACAGAGGTGGTATTAAAATATAATTGTAATTCGTTCTAATATAGAAACAAATAAAATTGAATATTATGCCAAAAATTAAAGGCTCCGAAAAGACCGGAGGAAGAGTTAAAGGCTCTACAAATTTAATAACCAGAGAATTAAGAGAAAGAATTAAAGATTTTCTGGAAGCTAACTTTGATACTATCCAAGCGGATTTCAAACAAATTGACCCTGAGAAGAGGGCAATTATTTTTGAGAAGTTTCTCAAATTTGTATTACCTCAATTACAGAATACTACAATGGATATGAATATCTCAAAGCTATCTGATGAGGAATTGAATCAATTACTACAAACACTAGCACGAAAAAATGATGTTACAGAAACTTAATGAACTGAAAAAAGAGGCTAAAATAAGCCTTATTCAGGCAATAGCAAACGGAGAGGTAGACAGAACAAAGTTATCTCAAAATAGTTTTATATGTTCAAAAAAGGAGGATTCTTTAATGGGTTTGATGCTCGAATCTGGAGGCTGTAAAGTAGTCTATTTCGGAGAAGCAAAACAGACCATTGACAAAGCATGGAAGACTGCAAACAATTCAGATTTATTGGAATAAAAAAAGTAGTATATTTGATTGTCCAAAAATTCTAACCCCAGAGCAGTTTGTAAGAAATTACAAGCTGCTTTTTGTGTATGGACAAAATTAATTTCACAAATATTTTGCAGATGAGATATTTATGTTCTAATTTTATAAAAATTAAAAATTTGTAAATGATGAAAAAACTATTATTTTTTATAACAATTGCTCTTATATTGGGATGCAGCAAAGCAGAAACACCATCCCCACCAACTCCTCCAACTCCTCCTGTAGTAAAAAAGTTTGAGATAATTGACATTAAATTAAGCCCATCTAAAATAATAATTGGACAGCGTGTCATATTGGATGCAGTTTTAACGGACTCCACTGGAAATATCAACTACGAATGGAAACTTTTTTATAATGGGCTACAATTAGGAACTGCTTTTTCTGGTATGGATTTAAAAAAAGTAAAAACAAATCTATCAAAAACAGGAGAATATACTGCTAAGCTTACAATAACAAGAGGAGAGAATGATAGAAGTACATTTGAGAAAAAAATAATTTCAAATGATTCAAATTTCCAGTATGGGGTATGGGGAGATAGCGAAGAAACGATAAAAACAGCGGAATCTGACAATGGTTATGAACTACATTCTGGCCTTATTGGTATACCCAATGTTACTAATAGGGATGGGGTAAAGACTACTTTGACTTATAATAAAAGCACTAATACTTATTTCACATATTATTTTAATAGTGGCAAACTATATGCTGGTGCATATAATAAGACTTGGAAGTATGTGAATGAGCATACAGATGTGCGATCAGCTCTTTACTTATATTATACTGAAAGAGGAAATCTAAATAAAATATTAAACACAACTCTGCCAGAAGGCAAAATATGGCATACCCCAAATAATAGCACTCAAATAACATACTGGGATCAAAACGATATAACTAGATCTGAAGCACTCATTCGTCGTTATTTAGAATTTAAGTCCGAGGGTACAACTTCTGTTGGGAAAGGAACTATATATCTTTATGATTCTTATTCCTCTACTATTTTATTTGGATATATTTTAGAATCACCTAATTAAAAATTACATTAATCTTATAATAATTATCCTGATATGGAAGTAATGTTATATGAAATAGTAGATTGTGAAAAATTGGTTCTGATGGACGGCTCAGAATGGATGGTTAATCCTGGAGATACTCCAACTGTTTGTACTTGGACACCAACTTCCATGATTAAGATTCAGAGCATAAATACAGATGATCAGTATTCATACAGACTGACAAATTTAAGTATTGAAGTTTCAGTTTATGCGTTGAAATTGGGATACACCCAAGCTCCCGATGCATTTAGTGATTATTGAAGACAAAATAAGACAAAATAAGAAAAAGCAGTATATTTAATCGTCCAATTTTTCTAACCCCGGAAGCAACTTGTTGGAATACAGGCTTATTTTTTGTAAATGGCTATTTGATAAATATTTACAGACAAACATGTAATGCGGCACCTGCTCTAAAT
>CAYGOE010000023.1:0-28193 GCA_964351405.1 uncultured Muribaculaceae bacterium
GTTGTAATTCGCTTTGATATTGAACTCTCTTTATCTTTTATAGACCTGCGGATTGCTTGAAGCTCTTCACTGGCACTATCTTTTATCTCACCAAATCTATCCAATAATGCGTCAATTCGTCTTGTAACTTCCGGAAAGAGGAGAATAGGATCTGTAAGTTTTCTCAAATAGGGGTAGCTCCCATCTTTACTGCTTTTAAAAAATGCAAGAATCTGCCTAAGAGTCTCCAGAGCGACTCTTAGTCTGGATATGGCCTGTATATCAAGATAGTATGAGTCGTGTTCCAACTGAACAAGAGAGGCTGTTGTATCAACGTATCCGCTGTCCGGGAATCCTGACTCCAGCATTGTGATAATCCTCATCTCATCTGCAAGAGACAACATCTCTATCACATCCTCTATCGAGGAAGAGTAGGGGGCGCTCTGTACCATCCTTTTTGCAGAGTCGGTTGAACAGAGAGCTTCGGTCATAGACCTTATTCTGTCAAAACCAAGCTTCTGTTCTGTTCTATCTATAGTTGTCATCTCTCTTTAAATCTCTTTTTGGAATTAATCTCCCTTAAGGTGCCGGCTTATAAGAACTCTCGATAGAGATTCTCAGCTCGGTAATGCTGTTTATCCTCTTTATCTCTCCGTTTTTTACAAAGGATATCTCTCCTGTCTCCTCCGATACAACTATTACACTTGAGTCGCTCTCCTCCGAAATACCAACAGCAGCTCTGTGTCTCATACCAAAATTTGCTGGGATGTGGGGGTTTTCGGAGATTGGGAGGGTGCATCTTGCGGCAACTATCTTCTCTGCAGCTATGACCATTGCGCCATCGTGCATTGGGGCGTTTTTGAAAAAGATGTTCTCAATAAGGCGCCTGCTTATTCTGGCATCTAACCTGTCTCCGCTCTCAATGACATACTCCAGAGAGGAGCTTTTTGCCAAAACAATAAGGGCTCCTGTCCTGGATTCCGACATTCTTCTGCAAGCCTGTGTTATCTCGTTTAACTCCTCGTTTGAGATAGGTTTTCCTTTGGTGCCGAATATATAACTCAAAACTCTAAGATTTTGACCGGAGTCCATATATCTTGTTCCTATACGCAGTAAAAAACGTCTTATCTCCTGCTGAAAAAGGATAATGAGTGCAAGTACACCCACTCCAATTACCTGCCCTAAAATTGCACTGAGAAGACTCATCTGTAGAGCCTTTACAACGAGCCAAATGAAGTAGAAAAGGAGGATTCCGGTAAAAATATTGAGCGCTGCAGTCCCCTTTATAAGCTTATATGCCTGATAGATGAGTAGCCCTACCAGAGTGATATCTATGATATCAATCAGCTCTATTTTTATGAAATCAAACATAATTAACCTATACGCAAACTTAATCTATTTATTCAACAAATGCTAATGTAGCTACGCTTAGACGTACTCCCTCTGCCTTGAGAATCTCCAATCCGCAGGCTTCAATAGTTGCACCTGTTGTTAGCACATCGTCTACAAGCAAAATATGCATACCTCTAAACCGGTGAGGTTCTCTTAAAGAGAAGGCCCCCTTCACTCCTCTCTGTCTTGACCTCTTATCCTTTGTTGTCTGTGTAGATGAGTATCTACTCCTTACAAGAGCTCCCTCTACTAAAGGTTTCCCCAACTCGGCAGAAAGTATCTCCGCTATTACAGATGCCTGATTAAAGCCTCTCATCCATCTTTTTATCGGATGCAGGGGCACCGGAACGATGAGGTCTACTCCTGAGAAGGCTTGGCTATCTGCCATTCTTTTTCCCAGAATCTTTGAGAGATATCTTCCGAGGGATATCTGGGATGAGTACTTAAATTTATGTATCACAGACCTCCATCTGCTCTCACGTCTGTAAAACATAAGAGAGGCAGCCGCTACCAGCTCAATCCTCTCTCTAATTAAAACCTCTGCCGGATTATCTCTCCAGCTCCAAAAGTATGAGAGGGGCAAATCTGAAAGGCACCTCAGGCATATATGACTCTCACCTCCAACCAACAACACTCCACACACAGGACATACCTGAGGAAAAAACAGATTTAACACTCCCATTACCTACTCTATTAGTTTAACATCTACCGCCTTAGCAGCCTGAATGTCGTTTCGTAACATACTCTCAATCCGACCTCTATGGAAATAGTACCTGCTAACAATCTCCTCTTCCAGCAGAGGTTTAATCTCATTTACCGCTCTTCTCAATACATCTGTTTTGCCGAGTTTTAATCTCTTTTCCAACTGTGCCATCTCATCCTTTATCCCGTCATAAATTGACTCTCTCTTAGCCGTAGCGAGTAGTTTATCAAACTCCACCTCGGATGCCGTTCTATAGTCAAACTCCTTTGCGGAAGCCCACTGTACAAACTCTTCGAACTCTTCATTGGTAATTGAGAACTTAGAAGGAGACTCTATACTCTCTCTGTTTTTAAAATACTCAATAGAGTAGTCGTGAAATATCTCCTCAAACACCAAGGCTACAGCCAATCTGCTGAAAGTTTGTGACTCCAGGCGAACATCAGGAATAATGCCCCCTCCGTCATAAACCGTTCTTCCCTTAATTAGTGTCTTAAATGAGCGAATAAGCGAGTCCGGTATTACCCCGACGCTACCATCTTCATTTCTTTGGGCATAGTCTATCGCCTGAACACATCTGCCACTTGGCGTATAGTACTTTGCTGTGGTCACCTTGATTTTATTATTGTATCCGACATCTCTGATAGATTGAACCAACCCTTTTCCAAAAGTTCTTGTTCCAACTATGGTAGCCCTGTCAAGATCTTGTAACGCCCCGGCTACAATCTCCGACGAAGATGCCGAAGAGGAGTTTACAAGAACTACTAGCGGGAGATTAATATCTACCGGTTCGTTTTTTGTGTGATACTCAATATCTGCCTGTCGGAACTTACCAAGAGAAGATACCACCTTTGTCCCTTTTGGCACAAATAGAGAAACTATATCTACGGCCTCATCCAGAAGTCCGCCGCCATTGCCTCTAAGATCTAATATCAATCTGTTTAGATGAGGACTCTTTTTAAGCTCTAAAAGAGCATTTTTAACGTCTTTTGCTCCACCTATGGTAAATCCGGTAATTCTAATGTATCCTACGCTGTCCGATAGCATACCACTATAAGCAACATCAGGAATATGAATCTTTTCTCTGACAATTACAATATTGGTTGTGTCGCCACCTCTCAGTCTCTTTAGTGTAAATGTGACAGAGGTTCCCGGAGTACCCTTCATCTTTGCACTGCACTCCTCAACTTTTAATGGGGTAACAGATATACCATCTATCTTGATAATCATATCTCCTGCAAATAGTCCTGCTTTTGAAGCCGGAGTGTTTTCGTAGATCTCGGAGAGCAGAACTGAACTTCCCTCCTTTCTTATGAGCGCCCCAATTCCCCCATATGAGCCTGTTGTCAGCAACTCAAGGCTCTCTTTGTCCTCTGCTGGTATCATAACAGTATAGGGATCCAGTGACTCAAGCATAGCGTTAATAGCTGTCATTATCAACTTCTCTGAGTCAATGCTGTCTACATAAAGTAATGATAACTCCTTGAGAACATTCATCTGGATATCAAGGCTTTTCCCGATTTTAAAATTTGCAGATTGTGCATCTGCTCTGCCCTGCAGTAAGAGTAAAAGCAGTGTAACTGCCGTAAACATAAACCTCTTCATCACTATCATAAATATTATTAATTAATACAAAAATAAAGTTTTAGTATCTTTGATGCAATTTAAATTATATGGATATTATTTTTGCAACCTCAAATATGCATAAGCTTAACGAAGCAAGGGGTATAATTGGAGACTCGTTCTCTTTGATAACGCCTCTTGAACTTGGGATTATAGAGGATATCCCTGAGGAGGAGGATACTCTTCAGGGCAACGCACTGTCCAAGGCGCGATATATTTGGGATAGATGCAACAGAGCTTGCTTTGCAGATGACACAGGGCTTGAGGTGGACTCACTTGGCGGTGCTCCGGGAGTACGATCTGCCAGATATGCTTCAGATGAATGTGACTCGCGCAGAAATATGCAAAAACTTATCAAAGAACTAAATGGTATTCAAAACAGAAAGGCTCGATTCAGAACAGTGGTTGCTCTAATTATTGATGGCAAAGTCACTCTTTTTGAGGGGCAACTTAACGGCTCAATAACAGAAACACCATCCGGCTCGGGAGGGTTCGGCTACGACCCCATCTTTCTGCCTGATGGGTATACCAAAACTCTTGCCGAACTAACTTCCCGGGAGAAAAATATTATTTCCCACAGAGGAATTGCAATGAGAAAGCTATCCGATTTTCTTAAATCGATGTTGTAATTATTATGCCTGAGAGCTTTCAATTAATTGTCCTTCATACTATAAAGCATAAGGAGTCCGGCATTATTGTCCAGGGCTACTCAAACAGAGCCGGGCGTGAAACTTTTTTTCTTCGTGGGGGTAGTAAAAACAGAAGAGGATCAAATCTCTCCCAACTGCATCCGTTAAGCGTAATTGATGTAACACTCTCATCATTTAAGCTCTCTGATATACCAATTATTAAAGAGTTCTCCCCAGCCCTAAGGGTTAACACCATAAGAGGAGATCTGTATAAATCTGCAATTGCCCTTTTTATGAGCGAGCTTGTTTACAAGACCATAAAAGAGCAGGAGCAAAATAATGAGTTATACAGTTTTCTTGTCAACTCTGTAAAAATACTTGAGGAGATTAAGTTTGGAACTGCAAATTTTCACCCCTATTTTATGATCGGTTTCTGCCGGCAAATCGGATACTCCCAGGAAACAACTATCCAGGGGGACGGCATGCTTTTTGATATTGCATCTGCAAAATATATCTCTGCAAGAGAACCGGGAGAGTTCTGTTTCGGCCCTGATGAGAGCTCTTTGCTTAACAAGCTATGTGCAACACCTTTGCAAGAGATTGCATCAATAAAGACAACGGGGAATCAGAGATATATGCTTATTAAAGAGATGATTCGCTATATTAGTTTTCATACTGGTTTTGATGTTAAGGTAGAGTCTCTTGAGGTTCTTCACGAAGTATTTGAATAATATCTATATTTACACAATGTCATTAACTACAAAAATATACTCCCTGTTATCAATTGATCTGCTCAACTCGTTGAAAAAAAACAGAAGCGAGCCGGTCGGTTTTCAAAAAAAATTGTTTGAAGGATTAATTACTTCCGGTAGAGCTACAAGCTTTGGAGAGGAGCACAATTTTGAAAAAATATTTACCTTAAGAGAGTTTCAGGAGGCTGTTCCTCTAAGGGAATATGATGGTTTTGAGCCATATATAGAGAGAGTAAGGAGAGGGGAGAACTCTGTTCTCTGGAACAAGCCGGTAAAGTGGTTTGCAAAATCTAGTGGCACCAGCAGTTCAAAAAGCAAGTTTATCCCTATAACAGATGATTCTCTTAATAAATGCCACTACTCGGGTATGAAAAAAATGCTGGCAACCTACGTAGCAAACAACCCGGAATCTGCTCTATTTGACGGTGATGCCCTCACTCTTGGAGGGAGCGTTGTGGCAGACGAGCTTGGGAAAGGCAATAGCTACTACGGAGACCTATCGGCAATTTTGCTAAAAAACTCCCCTTTCTGGGTGGAGATGAGACGAGTACCTAATATTAAAACGGCTCTTATTCCTGATTTTGAACATAAGGTAGAGGAGATATGCCGCTCTGCCCACAAGTATAATGTAACAAGTTTCTCCGGAGTCCCATCCTGGAACCTTATCCTTTTAAGAAGAGTACTGGAACATACCGGAGTTAGCACCCTCAGGGAGATATGGCCTAACCTGGAGCTTTTTATGCACGGAGGTATTAACTTTGAACCCTATAAAAGAGAGTTTAACACCCTTATTCCTGGTTCCGGTATGAACTATATGGAGAACTATAACGCGTCTGAAGGTTACTTTGCGTTTCAGGACAGGAGTGATGACCCCTCAATGCTTCTGCTCACAGACAATGGCATCTTTTACGAATTTATCCCTCTTGAGAGGTTAAGCGACGCTCTCTCGGGAAGATTTACTGCTTTTGATACAGTAGAGAGTGTGAAGACGGATGTGAACTACGCAATGGTAATTACAACTAACGGGGGGCTGTGGAGGTATCTTATTGGAGACTGCATCTTGTTTACCTCTCGGACTCCTCATAAAATTTTAATTACAGGCCGTACTCAGTTGTTTATCAACACGTTTGGCGAAGAGTTGATGATTAATAACGCCGAGAAAGCGCTCTCCGCAGCCTGCGAAAAGCATAATGTTACCGTAACAAACTACACTGTAGCACCTCTCTTTATGGATGGAGGCTCAAAGGGCTCACACCAGTGGCTAATTGAGTTTGATGTGAGGCCTTCGGATCTTGAGGCATTCTCAACAGATCTTGATTCCGAAATCTGCAAAGTAAATTCTGATTATGAGGCTAAACGAAAAAACAGTGTAACGATGGTAGCTCCGCAAGTTGTTGCTTTAAAAAAGGGGACCTTTTACGAATGGATGAGATCTCGCGGGAAACTGGGTGGCCAGAACAAGGTGCCAAGACTCTCAGGAAAAAGAGATTATGCCACCGATATTCTATCCATTCAGGATTCATTAACAGAGTAATACTTCAAACCAATTTTATGATAGAGACTATTTTCAACATCTCTGATAAAGAAGAGTTTGAAAAAATTGCTCTTCAGATATTTAAACTCCAAAGCAGAGGTTGCGCTCCTTATGCACAATATCTTGCTCAACTGGAGATTAATCCAGATGATGTAATGAGTTTAGATTCAATTCCATTTCTTCCTGTAACCCTCTTTAAGAGCAGAGAGATAATCTGCGGAGAGAGAACTTATGAGAAAATCTTTTCCAGCAGCGCTACCACAGGCGTAACTCCCGCTTGCCACTATGTTAAAGAACTCTCCATCTACCAAGAGAGTTTTTTAAAGGGGTTCTCAATTTTTCACGGCAAGCCGGGAGACTATACAATTCTTGCCCTGCTGCCCTCATATCTTGAGAGAGAGGGCTCCTCTCTGGTTTATATGGCTAATAAACTTATAGAGGTCTCCGGTAAAAATGAGTCAGGATTTTACCTCTATAACTACGCAGATCTCAACCAATCGCTTCTGAAATTAAAAGCGAAAGGTGAAAAGTCTCTTTTATTGGGTGTCAGTTTTGCACTTCTGGATTATATTAAATCATTCAAGATAAGTTTCCCCTCTCTTACTGTAATTGAGACAGGGGGAATGAAGGGGAGAGGTGTAGAGATATCAAGGGAGGAGCTTCACTCTCTTCTTAAAAAAGGGTTTGGAGTAGAGAGAGTCGGCTCTGAGTATGGAATGGCAGAACTTCTATCTCAGGCGTGGGCAGAGAGTGAGGGAGTTTTTAAAACCCCGCCCTGGATGCAGATTCAAATACGAGATCTTAATAACCCTTTTACCAGAGTAGAAGATGGAGTAACCGGCGGGATAAATGTAATAGATCTCGCCAACATTCACTCCTGCTCGTTCGTAGAGACTGAAGATTTGGGAATAAAAGAGGCCGGGAACACCTTTCGGGTCCTCGGCCGCATTCTCAATTCAGAGATCCGGGGGTGTAATATCCTGCTTGAAAACTAGCTCCCCTGAAGTCTGTTAATCATATCTTCAACACTCTTTTCAAGCTCTTTACTCCTATCTTCCAGTCCTCTCTTCTTATAGATATCTGCAACATAGAATAGGTATGAGAGGTTATTCTCAATGTCTCTCATTGAGAGGAATCTCCCTCTATATTTAGTAGAGAAGAGGTCAATAGATTTTAGAGTTTCTGTTATAAATGCATCTGCAAGAGCCAGTGCTTTTTCCTTTTCTCCTGCAAGCAAATATATATCAATACTTTCCATCACTGAATACTCATTAAGAGAGTTAAGAAGAGAGCTGTTAAGCGGAAACTGTGAAGGAATCATAATCTCCTGCATCTTATCTAGAACCTCAACAGCCTTTTTGGTCTCTCCCTGCTCAAGCAGCGCTTTTGCAGTCTGGCTATGGATATTCCTTACTGCCAATACGGCATTGAATGTAAGCAGATTCTGATAATCTATGTTTACTGATGGATTCTCCATATTTCCCCATCTATATGTATTCATAATATTGTCATACATCTGCAGGGCGTTAAACCTGCCAGGATTACCCAGAGAGGTTTTGTTTTTTATAGGGACAAACTTGTATGCAAACCCGTTAAATTCGAGATATTCGTTTATCCCTATTTCAAGATCTCCACCCATTGCAATAAAATAGATCGGTCTCTCCCAATTATAATTTGCCAGCAGATCCAGAATCATAAGCTCAGATTTAAGCATAACATTCTTCTTTTGAGGAATGGATAGCTTTATAGTGTCAACAATAAGAGAGGAGTCCGCCTCTGCAACTATACCTGATGCCAATACACGTTTTTTATCTACCGGTATGAGCAACTCTCTGGCAGGGAAAAAGCTGACAAACTCACCCGAAGAGAGTTTGACCTTTGCCTCCGGGTTAGAGATCAAATTAATTACAGCTTTTAAGGAGACAGGTTCGTTTACTCTCTCCACAATTTCAACCATATCGTTAGTTCCGTATAGATACTCACTCCTCGGAATTGAAAACTTAATAGGGTCAGATTCATTAACCCTGTACTTCATCTGGTCTATATACCAGTCAGTGCCAAGCAGAGAGGTGTTCATAATTCTCACATCTGTCCTAATCTCCTCAACCTCCTGAAGATACCATAGCGGGAAGGTGTCGTTGTCTCCGTGAGTTACCAGAATTGCCTGCTCTCCGCAAGTGCTAAGGTAGTTATATGCAAGGTCTCTGGCTGTATAGCGGTTGCTTCTGTCGTGATCGTCCCAGTTTTGTGAGGCCATCTGGAAAGGGACAGCAAGGGTAATCAGACTCACTGCTATTGCAGAGTATCTTTCGGGCACCCATCTTTTTAGAAAGTCGTGTATTGCCATAACTGCTAACCCTATCCATATTGTAAAGACATAGAACGAACCTGCATAGGCATAATCTCTCTCTCTTGGCTGATATGGAGGCTGATTTAGATAGACCACAATCGCAAGACCTGTCAATAGGAAGAGTAGCATAGTAACCCACCAGTTTTGCTTATCCCTTCTAAGTTGAAAGAAGAGACCTATTATACCAAGAAGAAGGGGTAACATATAGAAATGATTTTTCGCCCGATTATTCAAAAGATAATCCGGCCCTTTACTCTGGTCTCCCAGACGCATTTTATCAATAAAGCCTATTCCCGACTCCCAGTTGCCCAGGAAAGGATCGCCCGGAGTTGTTGCGTGAAGGTCATTTTGTCTTCCTGCAAAATTCCACATAAAGTAACGTAGATACATCCAGTCCAACTGATAGTTAAAGAAGTAGGCAAGATTATCTTTAAACAGAGGCATTTTATACTGGCTTCCGTTTATGCTCTTTCCTCTTCCCTGCGTATACTGCTCATAGAATTTAATATGGCTGCTGCTGGTACTCCACATCCTCGGGAAAAACATCTTAGTGTCTGAATCATAAATTGGGGTAACAGGTCCTTTAACCCGTCTGTATTTATCACCATCCTTAGCCCAGTAATCGTTTGTAGTGAGTTCATATGTAGAGGCAAAGGTCTCTCCGTATAATAGCGGGTTGCTTCCATATTGCTCCCTCCCCAGATATCGAACCAGCGAAAATGGATTATCCGGCTGATTTTCGTTGGTAGGTGGGTTCGCAGAGGAGCGGATTATTATAACGGCATAGGCAGAGTAGCCGATTACAATCATTGTGAAAGAGAGTGCTATTGTATTCAAAAGCACCTTGCCTTTTTTAAATGACCACCAAATAAGGTAGAAACAGATAGCAAGAAGAAGAGCAACAAATATAGCAGCTCCTATATTGAACGGAAATCCGAAAACATTTACAAAGAGAAGATCAAAAATTGCAGCAACCTTAGGTAGATATGGAATAATTCCGTATAGAATGAGCGCAAGGATTACGGCAGAGATACCAAGAACAACTATACTTCTTTTGGTTGAAACTTCAAATTTCTTGTAGTAGTAGATAAATACCAGTGCAGGAATTGTGAGCAGATTCAGAAGGTGAACTCCTATCGAGAGACCCATAAGAAATGCAATCAAAATAATCCATCTGTTGGCAAATGGTTCGTATGCCTGCTCTTCCCACTTGAGCATTGCCCAAAAAACTGCTGCAGTAAAGAGGGATGACATAGCATAAACCTCTCCCTCTACAGCAGAGAACCAGAATGTATCAGAGAATGTATAGGCCAAAGCCCCTAATGCTCCGGAGCCCCATACAGCAATTGCCGAATTGATAGTGAGAGCAGAGCCGCTCTTCTCAAGAATTCTTCTCCCTAAATGGGTAATTGTCCAGAAAAGGAAGAGTATTGTGAATGCAGAACATAGAGCACTCATTGCATTAACCATCATCGCGGCCTTTTCGGCTCCTGCAAAAAGGGTAAAGAACCTGGCTATAAGCTGATAGACAGGGTTTCCCGGCGGGTGACCTATCTCCAGCTTATACGAAGAGGCGATAAACTCCCCGCAATCCCAAAAACTTGTTGTCGGCTCAATTGTGGAGAGGTAGACGAATGATGCAACAAGCAATAGTGCTGCACCAATAATGTTGTCAATTTGTCTGAACTTTCTTAATTCCATATAATTCTTTTTCTGTTGAATTGGAGAATAATTAACAAAGATACTATTTTGAATTTTTCTGCCTAAATTTGCACAAAAATAAATCTAACTATGGCAGAGAGTGACTGGAAGAGCCGGCTTGGGGTAGTATTCTCTACTAATCCGGAATTCAGCTACCACAATGACATCCAGCAGGTGATAGAGAGTATTCCTTCCTCAAAGCAGAATCTCATTGTTGCAATTGACCGGAGAAATCGTGGTGGTAAACAGGTTACTCTGGTTACCGGGTTTGTGGGCAGAGAAGATGAACTTGAGGAGCTTGGCCGTAAGGTCAAGTCAAAATGCGGTACCGGGGGTTCTGTAAAAGATGGAGAGATAATAATTCAGGGAGATTTCAGGGAGAGGGTAGTTACCTATCTACTATCGCTCGGATATAAAGCTAAACGAGGGAACTAATGCCTGAAAGAGATACAATTACCGTTAGTGACAGCACATACTGCAGGTTCATAATTATTGAGAAAAGTCCTGATATTGGTGTTATTACTCCGGTTGCTCCGGCAAACGCCCTATGGGGAAGTTATACCCTTTCTAAAACAAAGCCCCCTAAGGGTTCTGTTCCGGCGACAGAGAACTCGGAATATTTTGTCTCCGGATTGATTCTTTCCTTCTTTATTCTGCTTATTCTCTTCTCAAGAGAGATTCTTATCACCATCCCAAATATTATTAAGACCATTTTCAGTTTCAAAAATCATCAGCGGCTGGAACAGAAGCTCTCTATATCGTACCAAAGAAATGTAACAGCGGCACTGTCTGCTCTCTACTACCCGGTTGTTTTCACCCTGTTGTTGGGTGAATATATAGATTACAACGCCGGAATTCCCGGTTATCTCATATTTGCCGGAATCGTTACTCTATTTTTAGCTTACTGGATTTTTAAAACTATTATCCTCCGTTTCCTCGGTTGGGTTACAAAATTTAACCAACCTTTTAACCTTATTGGCAAAATGGGTTATAGCCATCTTATTATATCTGTTATTTTTTCATTCCCGGCTCTTATCGTATCACTTTTTTTTCCTGATATGAAAGAAATTATTTTAGTTAGTCTCCTCTCTGTATGCTTGTTATTTATATATCTTATATATCTGACCCGAACATATCAGGCAATAATCCTATATCGATTTTCACATTTTTTCTATATTTTGTATCTTTGCATCGTTGAATTACTGCCTTTAGCTCTATTGACCAATTTTTTACTCTCTTTCCAATAGTATGAAAATTAAAAGGATATTAATATCTCAGCCGGAACCGGCCAATGGATCTCCCTATTCTGACTTGATTTTAAAATATAAGATAGGTATAGATTTTATACCTTTCTTTCGTGTTGAGCCTCTACTTGCCAGAGAGTTCCGTTTGCAAAAAATAAATATTCTGGAGCACACAGCTGTCGTATTCACGTCCAGAACTGCAATTGATGCTTTTTTTAAAATTTGCGATGAGCTGCGAATAACCATTCCGGAGACAATGAAATACTTTTGCGTGTCGGAAGCTATTGCTCTTTATCTGCAAAAATATATTGTATACCGGAAACGAAAGATATTTTTCGGAAGCGGAACTGCAGCGTCTATTGTTGAAGCTATAGCTAATAAACACAAGGGAGAGAACTTCCTTCTTACTGTTGCAGATAACTGCAAAACAGATCTAAACAAGGTGTTTTTAAAGGCAAAGCTTAAGCACTCTACTGCCATTTTGGTGAAAACGGTTAACAGCGATCTTAGTAAGCTGGAGATATCTTCGTATGATATGGTTGTTTTCTATAGTCCATCGGATGTTAAGTCTCTTAAAGAGAACTTCCCGGACTTTTCACAAGATTCTCTCCATTTTGCTACATTTGGTCCTGCCACACTCAAAGCGTTAAAAACTGCCAAACTCAACTCTACTGTGGTTGCTCCAACACCTAAGGCGCCATCTATTGCCAAGGCTCTCTTAAACTATCTTGAGCAGAAGTAGCTTCTGCCAATAAATAGCATTATGAACCCTTCTTCCCGATTATGCTTTGAAAAGAGCGACAGATTGTGCTCTCAAAGGAGAATTTCCGAAATTTTCCGTATGGGCTCTGTTTTATTTAACCACCCCCTTAAAGTTCTATATCTGCCTAACGATACTCAATTGTCCAGGATTGTAATATCTGTCCCAAAGCGCCTTTTCAAAAGAGCTGTAAAGAGAAACCAAATTAAGAGACAAATTCGTGAGATCCTCCGAAAAGCTCATTTTCGTGACTTCTCAACAACCGGTGTGGATCTATGTCTACTTTTTATTGGCAAAGAGATGCCGGATTATAAACTTTTGAATAAAAAAATAATAGATGTTCTGGAAAAAATTAGTAAAAGGGTTAAAAGCGGTACTCTCCCTCCCACTGATAATATTGATTAAATTCTACCAATATTTTATATCTCCGCTAAAGCCCCAAAGTTGCAGATACACTCCAACCTGTTCTGCATACTCTCTTGAAGCGATAAAGAGGCACGGCCCCCTAAAGGGCTTATGGCTTGTCATTAAAAGAGTATTGAGGTGCAATCCTTGGGGTGGAAGTGGCTACGATCCGGTTCCCTGATTTTTATCTTCGTCCTTGAAACCAAACCTTGCCATCACCCTCTCTATATCTGGTTCATCTTTTGCAAGGCCGACAATCTCTTGCCTGGAGACCTCCTTAAGATCCAAAAGAACAAGCCCATCCACACAGTAGTTAAAATCCGGATCCACATTAAAGGTAACTATTTTACAGTTGACCTTCAAATATTTTTTAACCAGAGTAGGTAATCTATACTCATTATTGCTCAGTCTGAGCATAAATCTGTCAAATTTCTCTATGCTGTCCAGCTTATTTGCAAGCAGATGCTCCGGTGTTGCTTTAAGGTAGTCCGGGAAAAAGGGGTTTCTTGGGGTTACATATTTCTCCAAATCTCCGGCAGAGTGCTGCTCTTTAAGGTAATAGATCATTAGGCTTCTGTAGAACTTCGGATACCAAGAACTTATGCTCACGGGGCCCAGTAGATATCTCACTTCACTATTGTTTATTACCGAATAGAAAAGCCCTTTCATTAAAAGAACAAGGGGAAGAGCCTCCTTTTGATAGTCCAAGACCACAAAAGAGCGTCCCAGCTCCATAGAACTATTGAGTATCTTTTCAAAAGGTTTTTCATAACTGAAAAGAGTTTGAGTGTAAAAACCCTTAACCCCTTTTGTCTTCATTATTTCACTGCCAAAACCTAACCTATATGCCCCCACCAGTCTTGTTTTTTGTTTGTCCCATAAAATCAGATGTTTGTAGTATTCGTCATACTCATCCAGATCCAACGGTCGGCCGGTCCCCTCTCCTACAGCCCTGAATGCCTCCTCTCTACGTCTGCCCAGTTCGTGCATCATAAGAGGGATGGATTTGGAGTCTGTTATGTAGCAACTATAATGTCCTGTTGTAAAGAGTAGTTTATCCGGAGAGAGGACGTTGATCTCTTTTTGCATTGCTCTCCTGTTTTTAGGCAGAGCTATAGGGACTGTATTTACAAGTATCTCCTGCTTCTTAACCTGAGAAATATTGGCTTCCATTGCATAGCACCTTGCTCTCAAACACATTCCCAAATCATTAAGAGAGTCGAGCTCTCCAATCTCAGCTGTAGAGATAGCCCTACCTATTGACATCTTAATGCACTTATTCTGTTTGTTGAAAAGCTCACCGGGTAGCCTGGCAGTTCGCAGCATTGGGTGAATCTTGCCTATCCAGTGAAAAAAATTGGAGTTTGACCCGTGAAAATATACCGGCACAACAGGAACATTTGCTCTTTTAATAAGCTTGATCATTGTTGGAGACCAGGTTTTATCTCTAATGACAGACGTCCCATATGTGGTAGAAACCTCTCCGGCGGGAAATAGTGCAAGTGAACCACCATTTCTTAATGAGTCCAGAGCGGCTCTTAGTCCGGTAAAACTGCTTGCAAGGTTCGGATTATCTGAAAATGGGTTTACAGGTAAGAAAAACTCGTTGATATTAGGAACCTGAAGAAGGATAAAATTTGATACCGATTTTATCTCCGGCCTGACAGAGCTAAAAATATGCAATAAAATTATTCCGTCAACTGCTCCATAGGGGTGGTTTGAGACAACAATAAAAGGTCCCTCCTGGGGTATATGCTCTAACTCCTTCTCATTAATATCAAATGAGATATTAAAATCTCTAAGGATTGCCCCTGTAAAATCTCTTCCTGTAAAATGAGATAGCCGGGCATACCGTTTGTTCACTCTATTAAGACCAATTATGGCCATAATAAGTGAAGCCAGGATATCTCCCAAAAAACCGCGGAGCTTAAATGCCTTTTTAACTTCCGCTGTGGACACCAATTTGTTTACCATAATCTATTACAAATATAGGATAATTGTTACTTTTACAAAAAAACAAGTTACACTTTATTGTATGAGTGAGGGCACTTCTCTTAAAGCAGCAATCAAAGAGAGAGTCAAATTGTTACCTCTCTCCCCCGGAGTCTATCGATTTCTCAACAAAGAGGGGGTAATAATCTATATTGGTAAGGCCAAAAACCTTAGAGCCCGAGTTTCTCAATATTTTCATACCGAGGAGAGTCTGAGTGCAAAAACCAGAGTTATGGTTTCTAAGATTTTTGATTATCAATATACTGTTGTAGAGAACGAAGATGATGCTCTCCTACTTGAGAATAATCTTATTAAAGAGTTTCTTCCTCGTTATAATGTTATGCTTAAAGACGGAAAAACATATCCGTGGATCTGCATAAAAAATGAAGAGTTTCCCAGAGTATACATAACCAGAAGAAATATCAGAGATGGTTCCAAATACTATGGACCATACAGCACTGTCAATCAGGCTTATAATCTTATAGAGCTGATTTCTGCTCTCTATTATATTAGAGACTGTAAGCTTTATCTTGATGATTATAACATTGAAAGGAAGCGGTACCGTCCCTGTCTCAAATTTCACATTGGAAAGTGTAAAGCTCCCTGCATAGGAAGGTTTTCACAAAAGGATTACAACGAACAGATAGAAAAAATCTCCTCTCTGCTCAAAGGAGACAGCTCTGCCCTAATTCGTGATTTCCGCGAAAAAATGCTCATAGCCTCATCTGAGCTCCGTTTTGAGGAGGCTTATCAATATAAGGAGAAGATAGATCTTATCTCTTCTCATAATAGTAAGTCTGTTATTGTAAGCCAGAATATTACTAATGTAGACACCTTTTCTCTGGTGTTCGATAACAACATCGCATTCGGCAACTATATCCGGATTGTAAAAGGGAGTATAATTCAGTCTCTTAACATTGAACTAAAGATTCCAATAGAGGAGAGTCGCGAAACGATAATGACTCTCTTTATAACAGAGATGCATTCTAAATTCGGAGACAGCTCCGGCGAGATTGTCGTACCGTTTTACCCGGATGCAGAGACCCTAAAAAAGCGATGTCACATTCCTCTTCGGGGAGACAAGTTTACCCTGCTCAACCTGAGTAGTAAAAACGCTCTGATGCTTAAGAGAGAGAGACTTAAACAGGAGGAGACACTCCGGCCACAAGAGCATCAGGAGAGAGTTCTGGAGAGCATAAAGAGAGATCTCAACCTAAAAGAACTTCCCTCCCACATAGAGTGTTTCGACAACTCAAATATTCAGGGAAAATTTGCTGTGGCAGCCTGTGTGGTATTCAAGAACGGCCTCCCGAGCAAGAGGGACTACAGACACTTTAATATCAAACGCGTAGTTGGGGCAAATGATTTTGCAACTATGAAGGAGGTTGTAAATCGAAGATACTCAAGGACCATTTCTGAAGGGGGAGACTTACCTCAGCTGGTTATAGTGGATGGCGGACGAGGACAGCTCAACTTTGCCTGGGAAGCGCTTAGAGAGCTTGGGTTACACGAGAGCATAAAGATTGTTGGTATTGCAAAAAGGCTTGAGGAGCTTATTGTTCCCGGGGATCCTCACCCTCTCTTTCTGGATAAAAACTCCTTGACCCTTAGAGTAATAATGCATCTTAGGGACGAGGCTCACCGGTTTGGGATAACTCATCATCGTAACAAAAGAAGTAAGGAGCAGATCGTTTCCGAGTTGCGACAGATTGAGGGAATAGGAGTGAAGAGCGAACAGAAGCTGCTTCAGAGATATAAGAGTCTTGCCGGGATTAAAAGAGCCTCCTATAAAGAGATCTGCGAAATACTTGGTGTTAGAGCTGCATATTCTCTTTTTGAGTACTTTGGGAAAGCCTCAGCCAAGTAATCCATCCATTAAGAGAGTTTGCAAGATAGAATATCCACATCAGAATCATTAGTGCCGAGTGTGACTCTCCATTTGAAAGGGCAATAATCCACATTGTTACGCTAATCAGGTTCACAACCACCCAAAGAACCCACTGCTCCATAAACCTTCTTACCATTAAAAACATAGCAATAATTGAGAGTACTGTTGTTGCAGAGTCTTTAAGAGGCTGGGGATCCTTAAAATAGCGAAGAACAAATGCAACCAACACGGTAATCACTAAACTAAAAAGAGCAAGTGCTGCTCTGTCTTTAGTCTTCATCCTTCTTGCCACAATTGTAACAGACTCCTCCTCTCTCCGGCAGCCTATCCAGCTATACCAGCCAATAAACTGCATAGGAAAGTAGTATAAGGCATTAAGGGCAGCATCTCCATAAAGACCGGCCTTGAACGAGATCCAGGCATAAAGCGAAACATTGACAAATCCAAAGAGGTAGTTGAATATATTACCTTTGGCAACCAGCACCACGCAAACAACTCCCGTAACAGCCGCCAGAGAGCCAATAACATCCAGCTCCTGTTCCAAAATTGCATAGAGGAAGTTTACAAGTATTATCCCGCCAATTAGCAGCCAGTCAAAAGGTTTTAGTGTATTTATGTGGTTGAACGTTACCATTTTAAAGTGGTGTCTGAAATAAAAATTCCGTAAAATATTTTTTCTCTCCCGTCACCCCAATCCTTATTCCGGCTGTGAGGGGGTAAGAAATTCCTATTAGATTAAGGTCCAGTAAGAGATCACTCCCGTATGAGAGGAGGTTCTCAATCTGATTTACGCCTCCATTCCTGAAAAAATTAACAAAAGGGATCATCTGAACTCTCTTGATATAGAGAAGAGAGGATAGAGAGATGTCTCTCATCAGCAACGGGAGTGCATATTCGATCTTTAGAGATGCGGCCCACCTGCTGAATCTCTGATGGAAGCCCTGAGGGAAAGAGATGGCATTTGTCATCAGATAGTTCTTCCCCTCAAAAAATTGTTTCTGGAAGGCTCCTGATATCTTAACTCCGTGGTTGGAAATAATTCCGGGCAGATATCCGTAAATTGATGAATAGATAAGTGAGCCGTAGTTCTCCCCAGCAAAAGGGACTGCCGAGAACTGTATATTTGTTCCGACTCCAAATTTTGGGAAGATATCCCTGACAGAGAGGGTTAGGACTCTATAGAGACTTACACCAAGATTTATATACTGATAGTTTGATTGTCGGCCATTTTTATAGGAGAAAAAGGAGTCGTTGGTATAGCGCCACAACACCCTTGGAACAAAGCCTCTGCTCCACCCTCCACTACTGTAGTGAAGCGGAACATATAACATAAGTTGGGTACTGATGTATGGAGATTCGGAGATGGTATCTCTTTTTTGAAAGGGCTCTGCACCTGTTATCGTTACTAACTTATTGTTGTGTCTATCCCTGTCGTTAAAATCGACTTTAATGTCAATCACAGGATAGAGTCCTCTGTATGTAAACTTGAGATGGCCGGAATGAAAGCCATCTCTCCAAGAGTATCCTACCAAGGTATTTGCAGTGCTTAGTGTGTTTTGCGAATATATTATGAATCCCGGTGAAACCAAATCATATACACTTTCGTAAGTTAGATTTTTAATATTGTCTATGTTGTAGTAAATCGGTGCCCAGGAGTGAATCCTAAAGAGGTTTTTTACTTTACTATAGGGTTTGGACTCATATTCCGGATTATGCGGCACCTTTACTGTATCTGCACTAAATCCGGCTCCAAGTGATAGATAATCTGCAATTTCGTCCCTCTTTGGCATTGAGAAGTGAGAGCTTCTCCATAGCATTGAATCTTCGTTTGCCTTAACTGCACTATATCCTCCGTAACTAAAATCCGAGTAGTAGAACCAGGGTGAGTCTCTCTCCAATGAAAATGACGAGATACCAAATCTTGAGTTTGTAAGCTGCCTTAAATCTTTAAGTTCGGGGTTATATGAATAGACATTATTATTGCCGTTGAGATCCGATACAAACCATATATCATCTTTCTTTACCCTTAGGTTGCTCAAATATTTGGCCTGCTCTTCAATCTCTCTATTCCACAAATCAAATCTCCTGTCATAAGTGAATAGCCCCATACCCTTTTCGGTTATGACTGTTGCAAAGAGCCTCCCTTTAATCTTTACCACCTCTTTGAATTGACCCCTTTGTGGAGAAGATATCTTTCCAATTTTGCTGAAATCATCCCCACGCAATAACAATATCTCGGATGAGCCCTCAACCGGATAGCTTATTACCATTGCGGTGTCGCCATCCTGCGAGAAGTGCAGATTATAGAAGCTCTCTCCCTTTGTGTGTCGGTATGTTTTTCCAGATTTAAGATCATATGAGTAGATCTCTGAGAAGTTCTCCAGCTCCCATCTGCCAGTTTGAACAAACTCAGTCCAATAGAGTTTGTCTCCAAAAATGGTCAAAGGCGAACTTATCCTTCCCATATGTCGTAAGAATCTCTCTTGACCCCCCTGTGAAATGGCAACTAATCTTTTAATATGCTTGAGTCCCGACTTAACTGCAAACACTGTATCGCCTGAATATGGTAGCGGATAGAGGTATGAGGTGTAGTCACTATTCTTATTGTTTATAACCTTGTAATGCGTGAAAGGAGTCCTGACAGAGTCCTCTCTTCTCCACTTTTCTGTCATCACCCTCTTTAATTCACGGAAGTTCTCTTTTTTTGATAGTGAGGTGGTTTTTTTATAGGCTTTATTGTCGGCTGAGATATCATAAAATCTTGAGATAAGATAGTCGGTTGCCTCGCCCATATAGTTATAATTTGAGGAGCTAAACCTGACAAAAGAGCAAAACATATACCCGAAGCTATAAACATCAGGAACATAGTTCTTATAAGAACCCATTGTCCATTTATCCCAGTTTCTGTAATCTCCCTCCAGAAATGCAGCCCTGTAATAGATCAGGTGGTCCGGATCTCTTCCCCTACCGGCTGAGGTAAGTTCTGTCTCTGTAACCACGGCATCTCCCTCAAGTTTCCACCTGCTCATTAACACCCCAACCCCCAGGGCAGTTGCCTGTTCGCCCAACAACCAACTCAAAGGTTTGAATATCCCCTTTTCGAATTTTGAAACGTGGCCGGTATGCCTCATCTCGTGAATAACAAGATGTTTCTCCCAGTTGTGAGAGTAGTCGTTATTTGCGGGAGGACGCGTTATAAGCTCCATCCTCTTTGGTGCCACCCCAACCATTCCGTTACTTGCAGAGCTAAAAGGGTGAAGCACCACATCCATCTTTTTTGGATCTGTAATTAACGAAGCCAAAACAGGTCCTCTTAATCTCTCCAAAAGAAATACATAGCGTTTAGCTAGGGAGTCAATCTGCTCAGGATATATAACTTTGAAATTCTCAGTCTCAATATACCTCCATTTAGCTCTTGATGGGTCTGTACCCAGACTGTAGAATTGGGCAAAAGAGATTTTTGTTACGAAAATGTTAATCAGAAACAAAAGTAAAAAAAGTTTATGCTCTACTTTGTGAGTGCTCATTATTAACGTAAATGGTTGCTGTAGGTGAATATAATAGAACGAAGATAGTAAAAAGCAATTAAATTTTTTAACAGCTTAATTATATGGTCTATATTTGTAGCTTTTAATAAGGAAGTAAATATGAGTATACTCTTTCAGGTTTTACAAGTTCTGGGGTCACTTGGTCTGTTTCTATACGGAATGACTCTAATGAGTGAATCCCTGCAGAAGGTCGCCGGAGATAAAATGCGCAGCATACTTGCAGCAATGACCTCAAACTCCATTAAACGAGTTCTCACCGGTCTGTTTATAACGGCTATAATTCAATCTTCAAGTGCAACTACCGTAATGGTGGTAAGCTTCGTAAATGCCGGTCTGCTCTCTCTTACACAATCCGTTGGGGTTATAATGGGGGCAAACATTGGAACGACTGTCACAGCGTGGATTATCTCACTACTTGGTTTCAAAGCAGATATCTCTATCCTCTCCATCCCTCTTATTGGTATTGGATTTGCCTTTATGATGTCAAAGTACAAAAAGAGAAAATCAATCGGAGAACTCATTATAGGCTTTGCGCTTCTCTTTTTGGGGTTGAGTTTCTTAAAAGGCTCTGTCCCGGATCTTAAATCCACTCCTGAAGTACTGGCGTTTATCCAAGAGTGGACAAGCTTCGGCTTCCTATCTGTGCTCATATTCGTTCTCTTTGGAACTCTCCTCACTATTGTGCTGCAATCGTCCAGTGCAACAATGGCCCTCACCCTTGTAATGTCAAGCTACGGATGGATCTCGTTTGAGATGGCATCAGCAATGGTCCTGGGAGAGAACATTGGGACGACAATCACAGCAAATATAGCTGCTGCTGTTGCAAACGTCTCCTCTCGTAGGGCGGCGTTGGCACACACCGTTTTCAACATCTTCGGAGTAACCTGGGTACTTTTCCTTTTTAATCCGATACTTAGGCTCGTCTCCTTTATAACTATAAGTGTCGGAGGTGGCGATCCCTTCCTCTCGAGTGACTCTACGCTTTACGGCGTCTCTTTCCTGCACACTCTCTTTAACCTTACGAATACTCTCTTGCTGGTTTGGTTTACCCCACAGATTGTAAAGTTTGTGAGTTACGTTATAAAGGCCCCTAAAGTGGAGGAGGTTTTCAGACTTCAATTTATTCAGGGAGGTCTGCTTAGTACTGCAGAGCTCTCATTGACTCAGGCTAAACACGAGATCGTTAACTTTGCCCACCTTGGACAACGCCAATTTGAATATGTGAGGGTTGCAATAAAAGAGTGTGATAAAGATAGTTTTGACGGCATCTTTTCAAAACTGGAACACTATGAGCAAATCACCGATCGGGTTGAACTGGAAATTGCCAATTATCTCAATAATATATCGGAAGGGGAGATTGGCGAAGAGAGCGGAAGGCGTCTGCAGGCAATGTATACAATAATAAGTGAGATAGAGAGCATAGGTGACTCCGGTTATAACATTGCCAGAATATTACAGAGGAAAAAAAATTATAACAGTAAATTTGACCCGGATATGGTCAAAAAGCTGGAACATATGCTGGATCTGCTGGATAATGCATTTAAGCAGATGATCTACAACCTCGAACTTGGATACAAAAATATAACCAACATCTCAGGAGCCGAAGATGCAGAGAACTCAATAAATGAGTATAGAAATCACCTTAAAGAGGAACACCTTCTCAATCTGGAGAACAATGTATACAACTACCAGACAGGGGTATTTTATATGGATGTTATTGCAGAGTGCGAAAAGGTTGGAGACTATATCATAAATGTGTCTGAAGCAATAATTGAGATTCAGTAATTAATCCGACACCATCTCTCTAGAGGAGAGAGGTTCATAAAGTTATTCCTTATGAAACGTATATTATTTTTTTTACTGCTCTTTTGTACAACCCTCTCTTATGCACAAAACGATTCAATTATAATTGTAACCACTAAGTGGATAAGCAATGTAATTGCCCCAGGGCTTACGCATAAACAGTATCATTTTAAAGAAGGCAGCCTCTTTGGCTCCTCTCAGTTTATCAATCTTCTGGAGATAGAGGCAGGCTCGTCACGAAAGATTGAGATTCTCCCCAGTCCTGTTCTTATTGAAACAAGTAAACTTGCCAAAGAGAGTGGTGCTGTTGCTGCTATAAACGGCTCTTTTTTTAAATTCAACTACGAACATAATACTGTAGACTACAACTCCGTTGACTATATAAGAAAAAATGGAGCGGTGTTAGCCCCCAATACCTACATATTGGGAAACAGGGCAATGCATCAGAGAGGTGCCCTTGCACTTCACAATGGAGTTCTATATATTCTCAAGGCAGACGAGCTCAAAAGTTGGGAGAACTACATTTTGGCAGAGGAGATAATCACATCAGGCCCTCTACTCAGGGTGGCTGACCTGGATGAAAAGCTTGAGAACTCCTCATTCTACATAACAAGACACCCTAGAACAGCTGTTGCAAAAAAAAAGAATGGAAATATAATTTTCTTTACAGTTGATGGAAGGGCAAAAGAGTCTGCGGGTATGTCGCTGGAAGAGCTACAGAAGACACTGCGCTGGCTTGGTGCAAAGGATATAATCAATCTTGACGGGGGCGGGTCTACAACTATGTTTATCCGGGGAGCCCCAGGTAATGGGGTAGTTAATCATCCTACCGACAACAGACTTTTTGACAATAATGGCGAGAGAAGGGTTGCAAATATTATCTTTGTGAAATAACCCGTCAAAATGGCCAGACAGGCTCTTTTTATTTACACACACCCCTCTACTTTTGTTCGGGGAGATTTAGAGATTCTCTCTTCGGAATTTGATATCAAAGAGTATCAAGTTGTAAACACTCCGAAAAAAACACTCCCCTGGTCACTTTTAAAGCTCTCTCTCTATTTAATTTTTAACATAGGAAGGTTTGAGATTGTATACATCTGGTTTGCAGATTATCATTCTTTCCTTCCAATCCTCTTTAGCCGTATTGCCGGGAAACGCTCATATCTGGTAATAGGAGGGTATGATATCTGTCGTGAGAGAAGATATAAATATGGCAGTTTTTCCAACCCTTTAAGATCCTTTGCTGCAATTTTCTCAATAAAGATGACAACGATGAATCTGTGCGTTTCAAATAACGTGCAGCGAGTTATAAAGGCAATAGCTCCCTCATCGCGCTCCTATGTTGTATATAATGGCGTAAAAATCGATTTTACATCATATCCCGAATCCTCCTCTAAATCCACCCCAACAGTGGAAAAATCATCCTCAGAGATACTATGTGTGGCCCTGGTCTCTACCGTTCAGAGTTTCTATATTAAGGGGATAGATCGTTTTAATTCTGTCGCAGAGAGTATGCCGGAAAATAATTTTGTTTTGGTTGGGTGTAACCCTGATGTCTTTATGTCTGCAGGTGTTGCCCCTGCAAAAAACCTAACAATCCTACCTCGGTTAGATCACTCACTACTTAAAGATTACTATATTAATTCAAAGGTATATTGCCAGCTTTCCAGAAGAGAGAGCTTCTCTCTCTCTCTTGCAGAGGCAATGAGCTATAGCTGTATCCCTGTGATTACAAAGACAGGAGGTATGCCCGAGGTTATCGGTGAGACGGGTTTCCAGGCAGATGGGGATGATATAGAGCAAATAGTAAAATTCGTAAAAACAGCGCTCAAATCTGAGATAAGCGATGATTTACGGGATAGAGTAATAACGTACTTCTCACTCAAAAGAAGAGAGGAGAGTCTCTTTAAAATCATAAACCTTTATAAAGCAAAAAGAGACTGACTGATAAACAGAAAGCCTCTTTTATGTTGACCTACCAGGATTCGAACCTAGACTGACTGAACCAAAATCAGTAGTGCTACCGTTACACCATAGGTCAGTGTCCTCATTTTGGGACTGCAAATATATCTCTTTTTTTATTCCTTCCAAAAATAATTATAAAAACTTGTATTGCAGGATTCTCTCTCCCACATAGTAAAATATTGATATCCAAAGTGCAAATCTGATTGCTCTCCCTAGCAGCATAAATATTGCACTCTTAATTAAATCAATTCTGTAGAATCCCAGCCCGATTGCTAAAAGATCGCCTATTAGAGGCAACCAGGTAAAAAAAGCGATTAAACTTCCATACTTCTCAATTCGAGCCTTTTGTTTGACCAACCTCTCCTCTTTAACCCCGAACCACCTCTCAATAATATCCCATCTGCCCAGATGTCCCACATAGTAGGAGGTGAGCCCACCTATCCAATTACCGAGTGTAGCTGCAAAAAAAGCGTAAATAGGGTTTACTCCTGCAATCAGCACCCCGGTTAGCAGCACCTCGGAGCTGAATGGTATTATCGTAGCAGCAAAAAAGGCTCCGAAAAAAAGTCCTAAAACACCATAATTCTGTAGTAACTCCAACATATCAGATTAATTAACCTCTTTTGTTTTTAAAAAATTCTTTCAGAATTGACGAGCTCTCCCCCTCCATAATTCCGGATAGAACCTCAGTTTTGGGGTGCAGAAGAGTTGGGGAGAAGAGAGAGAATCCTCGTTTAGGATCTAATGCCCCATATACCAAAACCTTTATTTGTGCCCAGTTAAGCGCAGCTGCACACATCGGACAGGGTTCAAGAGTGACATAGATAGATGAGCGCTCCAGATATTTGCCTCCAAATCTATGTGTTGCCATAGTTATTGCTTGCATCTCTGCGTGAGCGGTTGGGTCGTTTAGAGTTTCTGTAAGGTTGTGAGCCCTTGCAACAATTTTTCCGTCACATACTATAACAGCACCAACAGGAACCTCATCTCTCTCAAGCGCTTTGGCAGCCTCTTTTAGAGCCTCCTGCATAAATTTTTTATGCTCCTCAATCTGCATTATTCTTTCCGGTTGGCCCCTCTTCTCCATCTACTTTTATATTATCTCTGCAAATATAGCTATTTAAGCGAAAGTGAAATCGGTTCAAAATTCAGGACATTTTGTCAGCATCGCTGATTGGCACCTATTTTGTGTGATGAGCAGTAGAATTGTTAATACCAAAAACAAATAATCTTTAAAATAATATTTAAAACTTTTAAATTATGAGCATCAAACCATTAGCAGACAGGGTTTTAATTGAACCTAAAGAGGCCGAAACAAAAACCTCAAGTGGATTGTACATCCCCGATACAGCGAAAGAGAAACCACAAGAGGGGAGAGTTGTTGCTACAGGCAATGGCAAAAAAGATGAGCCGATGGAATTAAAAGTCGGGGACACTGTTCTTTACGGAAAATATTCCGGTACTGAAATTAACGTTGAGGGAAAAGAGTATCTAATGATGCGCCAATCTGATGTGCTTGCAGTAATTGGATAGTTATTATGCATTGATTTCACTGATTTTTACACTAAAATTAAAAATTAAAAACATTATTAATATGTCAAAGGAGATAAAATTTAACATTGAGGCACGCAATCTTATGAAAGAGGGCGTCGATGCCTTAGCTAATGCAGTTAAGGTAACACTTGGTCCAAAGGGAAGAAACGTTGTGATTGACAAAAAATATGGTTCACCACAAATCACCAAAGATGGTGTTACCGTTGCAAAAGAGATTGAGTTGGAAGACCGTTTCGCAAATATGGGTGCTCAGATGGTAAAAGAGGTTGCATCAAAAACTGCAGATCAGGCAGGGGACGGTACAACAACTGCAACTGTTTTGGCTCAGTCTATCATAAATGTTGGGCTAAAGAACGTAACGGCAGGGGCAAATCCTATGGATCTTAAAAGGGGGATAGACAAGGCTGTTAAGGTTGTTATTGCCTCTCTCAAAAAGCAGAGTCACTCAATAGGTGACGATATTACAAAAATTGAGCAGGTAGCAACAATATCTGCAAACAACGATTTCGAAATCGGCAAGCTAATTGCAGAAGCAATGAGCAAGGTGAAGAAAGAAGGAGTTATAACTGTTGAAGAAGCCAAAGGTACAGATACCGAAGTTAAAATTGTTGAAGGAATGCAATTTGACAGAGGTTATATCTCTCCTTACTTTATGACTAATCCTGAGAAGATGGAGGCTGTTCTCGAGAAGCCAATGATACTTATTACAGACAAGAAGATATCTGCAATGAAGGACCTTATGCCTATTCTTGAACCAATTGCACAAGGAGGTATGTCCCTTTTAATTATTGCAGAGGATGTCGATGGCGAAGCTTTGGCAACTCTGGTTGTAAACCGCCTTCGCGGAACTCTCAAAATTGCTGCCGTTAAGGCTCCTGGCTTTGGTGACCGTCGTAAAGAGATGCTAGAAGATATTGCTATCCTAACCGGAGGTACTGTAGTTTCCGAGGAGAAAGGGCTACGCCTGGATGCCACAACTCTTGAGATGCTTGGTCGTGCAGATAAAGTTTCCATTGACAAAGAGAATACTACAATTGTAAACGGTGCCGGCGAAAAATCTGAAATAGATAAAAGAGTTGGTCAGATTCGCAAGCAGATGGAGACCTCAACCAGCGACTACGACAAAGAGAAACTACAGGAGCGTCTTGCTAAGCTCGCAGGTGGAGTTGCGGTGCTATACATTGGAGCTGCAACAGAGGTTGAGATGAAAGAGAAGAAAGACCGCGTAGATGACGCTTTGAGCGCAACCCGCGCAGCTGTAGAAGAGGGTATTGTTCCTGGAGGTGGTGTTGCATATATTCGTGCAATCGAAGATCTTAAAGACCTTAAGGGTGACAATGACGACGAGACTACAGGAATTGCAATTGTTGCCAGAGCAATAGAGGAGCCAATGAGGCTAATAGTTGAGAACTCTGGAATTGAGGGAAGCATTGTTATCCAAAAGGTTAAAGAGGGTAAAGATGACTTCGGCTTTAATGCCAGAACAGATAAATATGAGAACCTCTACTCTACAGGAGTTATTGACCCAACCAAAGTGACCCGTATAGCTCTTGAAAACGCAGCTTCGGTTGCAGGAATGTTCCTGACTACTGAGTGTGTATTAGCAGAGAGAAAAGAGGAGAATCCTGCCCCTATGGGTGGTCCGGGAGGAATGGGCGGAATGGGTGGAATGATGTAACCCACAATAGAATCCGCTATTTTAATCAGTAATAATCAATTTGAGGCTGTCAAGTTTTTTGACAGCCTTTTTTATAGCTGTTACTGGCCTCATCACGGAAAATCCTCCCCACCTTTGGTGAGTCCCCGCCCTTTTCGGGAGCCAATATTTTCCTTAGCTGAGGCCTATAACAGCTATTAACTGCTAATTAACAACTCTTCGGAACTATTTTGTTGATTGGGTGTTTATAAAATAAAAACATTATGTTAAAAATTGGAGATAAAGCTCCGGAGTTTTCCGGAGTAGATTCAGATGGTAAATCCTTAAATTTAAGTGATTTCAATGGTTCAAAATTAGTTTTATACTTCTATCCTAAGGACAATACTCCCGGGTGTACTGCAGAGGCTTGTGACCTGAGAGACAACTATGACAGGCTAATTTCTAAAGGGTACAAGGTTGTAGGAGTAAGCAAAGACAATATGAAGTCGCACAAAGGTTTTATTGAGAAATACAAACTCCCTTTTCCATTAATCTCCGATGAAGAGGGTGTTATTCTAAAAGCATTTGATGCCTGGGGAAGAAAAAAATTTATGGGCAGAGAGTATAACGGAATTATACGAAAAACTTTTGTGATTGACGAGACAGGAATAATTTCAGATATTATCGAAAAAGTGGACACCAAGGCCCACTCCAAACAGATTATAGGAAAATAGCAAC
>CAYGOE010000024.1:0-27010 GCA_964351405.1 uncultured Muribaculaceae bacterium
CCCGTTCCGTTTGGGGAGTGCAAAGGTAAGCATCTTTTCCATTATTGCAAATAAATTACTCCTTTTTTTCATTAAAAAACAACAATTTTCTCTATTGAAAACTAATACCTACTTTATATAGAGATATGGCCCTGTTTTATTTAAACCGAAAGAAATAATTATTAGATAATAATTCATACCTTTGACGCCATAATAGCTTATATTCATTATGGAATCCGACAAAATTGTAATAATCCCCACCTACAACGAAAAAGAGAACATAGAAAAAATCATCCGGGCAATTAACGGCCTGAATGAGAGATTTCATATCCTTATTGTAGATGACGGATCTCCTGACGGTACAGCTAACATTGTCAAAAAGTTACAGCAAGATTTCTCTGACTCACTTTTCATACTTGAGAGGAGAGAAAAGTCCGGTCTGGGATCTGCGTATATTGCCGGTTTTAAATGGTCTTTAGAGAGGAGTTATAACTACATTTTTGAGATGGATGCAGATTTTTCACATAACCCCGAAGATCTGCCCAAACTATACAAAGCTTGTGCAGAAGGAGCAGATCTGGCAATTGGTTCACGATACTGCAATGGGGTAAGTGTTATTAACTGGCCAATTGGAAGGGTAGTTATGTCATATTTTGCCTCTAAATATGTAAGAAGTGTGCTTGGAATGAATATTTTTGACACAACTGCAGGTTTTAAGTGCTATAGACGGGTTGTTCTAACTACAATTGATCTTGACAAGGTACGGATGAGGGGGTATGGATTTCAGATTGAGATGAAGTATACAACATATAAATTGGGATTCAAAATAAAGGAGGTTCCTATAATTTTTATTGACAGAACAGAGGGAACCTCAAAAATGAACAGCGGAATATTCGGAGAGGCATTTTGGGGTGTTATAAAGATGAAATTCAGAAAAATAAGGGCAATAAAAAATAGCTCCTTCTCATAATCACTCGATAAAAAATCAAATCTATGAGTAGAAACACCACTCTTATTAAAAACGGTACAATAGTTAATGAGGGTTGCTCATTGAGTTGTGCTCTATTATTGGTGAATGACAAAATTGAGAGAATTATTCAGGATGGTGAGCCACTTCCAGATGCAGATATAATAATAGATGCTACAGGTTTGTTGGTGATTCCGGGGGTTATTGACGATCAGGTTCATTTTCGCGAGCCGGGAAACACAAATAAAGGGACTATATCAAGTGAAAGTCGAGCAGCTGTTTTGGGAGGTGTGACCTCATATATGGATATGCCCAACAATACTCCCCCCTCTTCAACAGTTGAATCACTCAGGTTCAAAGATAGTATAGCCTCCCGAGAGTCTTACGCAAACTACTCATTCTATCTTGGTGCTACCAATGATAATATTCAAGAGATAAGAGTAGCCGACCCGTCAGAAATTTGCGGTCTAAAAGTATTTATGGGCTCCTCAACAGGTAATATCCTGGTAGACAACCCGAATTCTCTTGAACAGATCTTCTCCCAGTCGCCTCTTCTGATTGCAACTCATTGTGAATATGAGCCCATCATTAAAAAAAACCTTGCAAAAGCAATTGAGAGGTACGGTGAGAGTAACATTCCTTTTAGCGAACACTACTTGATACGTGACCGCAACTCTTGTATAGAGTCATCAAGAATAGCAATAGATCTAGCCTTAAGACACAATAGTAGACTTCATCTTCTTCATATCACTACAGAAGAGGAGATTGAAATGATTAAGAGGGCTTCTCAAGTTTCACCAAAGATTACCGGTGAGGTGTGTGTCCACTATATGTTGCTGGATAATACTATGTACGACACTATGGGAAGTAAAATGAAATGCAATCCATCTGTGAAGGAGAGCAGAGATAGGGAGGCAATCATTAGAGCTGTTAAAGAGGGTGTTATCAAGGTTGTAGCAACCGACCACGCCCCTCACACAAAAGAGGAAAAAGCAAGAGGATATTTGTCTGCCCCGTCCGGACTACCACTTATCCAGCACTCTCTGCAAATAATGATGGATCTAGTAAAAAATGGAGTGTTCACGACTGAGGAGATAGTTGACAGAATGTGCCACTCACCTGCAGATAATTTTAAAGTCTCCAAAAGGGGGTATATAAGGGAGGGGTACTATGCAGATATTGCAATTGTAGATATGAATAAACCAGATGGAGAGAGCACAAAGAGTCCGGCATATTTGTGCGGATGGTCACCTTTTGAGGGAAGGATATTTGGCACTTCTGTAATTCATACATTCGTAAACGGACAACAAGTTGTTAAAGATGGAAAACTAACCGGAGAAAAAGCCGGCAGGAAATTGAAATTTGAATATGTTTAATAAAAAAGTGTTTATTTACATCTCTGTTTGTACTGCAGTTATACTTTGGGGTTTTTCATTTATCTGGACCAACTCTCTTCTTTTACAAAATTTTCCTGTCTACTCTTTAGTTTTCTTCAGAATGCTAATTGCTGCCGTTGTATTGTCAGTAATCTCATTCTCAATGAGAAAAATTCAGAAAATTGCAAAAAAAGATAGGGGATGGTTTGTTTTGCTAGTACTCCTTGAACCATTTATCTACTTCATTGGTGAAACTTTTGGCCTTAAAATAATTGGCTCTCCTACCCTGGGATCAATAATCATATCCACAATACCTATTTTTGCACTGGTGGCAGGACTCCTTTTCTACAAAGAGAAGATAAGCGCAATCAATATCTTTGGTATATCGATAACTCTTCCCGGAATCCTTCTGGTAGTATTTCAGAACGGAGGCATAGATGTTTCACACTATGCAGGTATTATATTGCTCTTTATTGCAGTCTTTGCTGCTGTTGGATACTCAGTGGTAGTAAAAAGGCTGGCAAACACATACAACAGCTATACTATTGTAACGTATCAACACATACTCGGAGTTATCTACTTCCTCCCTTTTTTCCTCTACAACGACTACTCCACCTTCTCTATTTCATCACTTACTGCAGATGTTGTAATGCCTTTGATCTATCTGGCTGTTTTATGTTCCGGAGTTGCTTTTCTCCTATTTATAACAGCTTTGAAAGAGCTGGGAATTGCCAGAACAAACATATTTACCGCACTTGTTCCGGTAGTATCTGCATTTGGTGCATATATGATAGGGCACGACACAATGAATACAAGAAAAGTAGCAGGAATAGTTATTGTTGTAATAGGGGTTATTGTAGCCCAGCGCCAGAAAAAGTCTAAAGTCCTCGCAGAGTAAGCTGTATTCTTCCCCTCTTTAAATCTACATCCTGAATTTTTACCATTAGATGTTGCTGCAATTTTACAACATCCGAAGGCGAGGATACAAACTTATCTGCCATCTGAGATATATGTATCAAACCATCCTGCTTAATTCCGATGTCAACAAAGGCTCCGAAATTAGTAATATTGGTTACAATACCGGGCAAAACCATACCTATTTTAAGATCTTCAATAGAGTGGACATCGCTCGCAAACTCCATCACCTTGGCAACCCTTCTGGGATCTCTGCCTGGTTTTGCAAGTTCATCCATAATGTCATTAAGTGTTAAAAGCCCAACATCTTCACTAATGTACCTCTTAACATCAATCGATGTACGAGTCTCTCCCTGAGCTACTAGCTCCATGACACTCTTATTAATATCTTTTGCCATCTTCTCAACCAGAGAGTATCTCTCGGGATGAACAGCCGTATTGTCAAGCGGGTGAACAGAATCCGGAATTCTTAAAAAACCTGCACTCTGTTCAAAAACTTTTGAACCCAGCCTCTTAACTTTAAGAAGTTCTACTCTTGATTTGAAAGGTCCATTCTCACCTCTGAAATCTACAATGTTCTGAGCAATAGAGGGACCAATCCCGGAGACATAACTCAATAGATGCTTACTGGCTGTATTTAGGTTTACTCCCACCCTATTAACACAACTTACAACTGTATTGTCCAGCATCTCTTTTAGTAGAGTTTGATCTATATCGTGCTGATATTGACCAACTCCCAAAGATTTAGGGTCTATTTTAACCAACTCGGCCAAAGGATCCATTACCCTTCTGCCTATCGAAATTGCACCTCGGACGGTCACATCATAGTCCGGAAACTCTTCTCTGGCAACCGGAGATGCCGAGTAGATAGACGCCCCATCTTCACTTACCGAGTATACCTGAATACCTTGTGGAAGCGGTATCTTTTTAATAAAACTTTCGGTATCTCTACTTGCAGTCCCATCCCCTATTGCAATAATCTCAATTTTGTAGGCCTCAACCAGATTAGATATTTTTTTAATAGCCTGAATCTTTTCGTTTACAGGGGGGTGAGGGTAGATTGTATCGTTATGAAGAAGCTCTCCCTGAGCTCCCAGACACACTACCTTGCAACCTGTCCTAAAACCGGGATCTATTGCGAGCACTCTCTTTTGACCAACCGGGGGCGCTAGTAACAAGGCAGTCAAATTCTCCCCGAAAACCTTTACTGATTCAAGATCTGCCCTCTCTTTGGCCATCTTTAGCACCTCATTTTCGATTGACGGATGAAGTAGCCGTTTATAAGAGTCCTCAATTGCCAGCTCAACCTCATTTTTGCAACTTTTTGAGATACTCTTTACATCTCTGAACATATCTCTCTTTATCATATTGAGAGAGTAGTCACTCTCCACCTCAAGTTTGATACTAAGATGACCCTCCCTGGAACCACGTAAAATGGCAAGGATCCTGTGTGAAGGCATATTGGATATGTTACCGCTAAAATCAAAGTAGTTTCTGAATTTGCTGGACTCCTCATTATCGGGATCCAGTCCTCTCTGTTGTGCAGATACTATCTTTGCATACCTGTTGTACTGAACCCTGAGCGACTCCCTCACAGATGTAGTCTCACTAATCTTCTCCGCAATTATATCTCTTGCTCCCTGCAGGGCATCCTCTGAAGACGCTACACTTTCGTTGATATATGTCTCTGCTAGCTTACTACAATCTTCCACCGACATTGAGAGTATCTGCAAAGCAAGCGGCTCCAGCCCTTTCTCTCGAGCAATACTTGCCTTTGTCCTTCGTTTTGGCTTGTAGGGCAGATATATATCCTCCAATCGGTTCGGATCTATACATTTTTCAATCTCATCCCTAAGTTCATCTGTGAGTTTCTCCTGCTCTTCTATACTCTTTATTATGGCAGCTTTTCTCTTGTCAAGCTCCTCAAACCTGTTATAAAGGAACTTAATCTCTGTAATCTGAACTTCGTCCAGAGCACCAGTACGCTCTTTGCGATACCTAGATATAAAAGGGATAGTTGCTCCCTCTTCAAATAGTTGTACACAATTCTCAACTTGCCATATTGAAACTGATAACGAATTACAGATATGGTCCAGATAAATTTTATTCATGTGATACTTGTTGTAATTGATCTCTGTATGCAGAGAAGATTTTTGATTTTGAAACAAAACCTATATATTGGCCGGAATCGTTGACCACCGGCAGGTTCCAAGCTCCGCAACTTTCAAACTTCCTCATTACGGAGTCCATTTTTTCGTTTTTGAAAACAACATCGGGAGGATCTTTCATTAGTTTTACCACCTCTGTTTTTTCATAGAGCTCCCTTGTGAACATAATTTCGCGAATATCATCCAAAAGAATAATTCCCTGAAGAACTCCATTGCTATCTACCACCGGGAAGATGTTTCTCTTTGAATTTGCAATTACATTAACAAGATATGCAAGATTGGCATTTGGCGATACCGACTGAAAATCGGTCTCAATAAGGTCGGTTGTTTTAAGAAGGGTTAAAACTGTCTTGTCATTGTCGTGTGTGAGAAGCTCACCCTGATTGGCAATACGCTTTGTGTAAATTGAGTAAGGTTCGAAAGACCTAATAGTTATAAAAGAAATTAGTGATGTTATAATTAGCGGCATTAAAAGAACATAACCTCCTGTAATCTCGGCAATAAGAAATATAGCAGTTAGTGGAGCCTGCATTACACCTGCCATTAGGCCGGCCATTCCAACAAGTGCGAAATTGGCCTCAGGCAGCATATGAAATCCACTTAAATTAATAAATTTACTTAGGACAAAACCTGTTACCCCTCCAATAAAAAGGGTCGGGCCAAATGTACCTCCTACTCCTCCTCCGGCATTTGTAAAGGCCATTGCAAGTACCTTGAAGAAGATTACAGCCGCAAAAAATATTAGAACAAACCATTGGTTGGACAAGATATCTCCAAAAATATTCGGGCCAATTGCACTGTTTGCATCACCATTTAGAAGAGATGTTAGAGACTCATAACCCTCTCCATATAGAGGAGGAAAGATAAAAATGAGAATGCCAAGGGATAGAGCTGCTAAAACCCATCTTTTATATGGATTTGTGATATTTTTCAATCTATCCTCAACAGACAGAGTTGTTCGTGTAAAATAGAGTGAAATAAAACCGCATACAATACCGAGTAAAATATAATACGGTATATTACCGATATTAAAACTCTCTATACTATTGCTAAAGACAACAGCTTTTCCCATAAAAATGAATGAGACAGTAGCAGCTGTTACTGCAGATACCAGCAGTGGTATTATTGAGGTAATAGAGATGCTAAAAAGTAAGATTTCAAGAGTAAAAAGAACTCCTGCAAGTGGTGCCTTGAATATTCCTGCTACTGCGCCTGCTGCTCCGCATCCCAGTAAAATTGTCATATGTTTATATGACAATCCCATTAAACGAGCTAAATTTGAGCCAATTGCCGCTCCGGTATATACAATTGGTGCTTCTGCCCCTACCGAACCTCCGAACCCAATAGTTACAGAGCTGGCTGCTATAGATGACCAGGTGTTATGGGGTTTTATCTTTGAATCATTCTTGGATATTGCCAGAAGTACTTTAGTTACACCGTGTCCAATGTTCTCTTTTATCAGATATCTTACCAGCAGGTAAGCAATAAGCATCCCTACTCCGGGATAAATAAGATAGAGAGAACTCTCTGCTGTAGTGTTGAACCAACCTTTAAGAAGCCATGCAAAGAAGTGAATGAGATTTTTTAGCAAAACTGCAGCAAATCCACTCAAAAGACCTGTGATAAATGCCAGCAAAACAAGCATTTTGCTTTCTGATAATTTTAGCATTTGACCGGAAAGGTACTTTAGCAATCTATCCATCATCTCATTTGTGAAAGACGAAATTACAAAAAAAGCTGAACAAAAGTTCAGCTTAAACTCTTATTTGACTATTTTCACAACTATTCGTCAGAGTCATCCTCTTCAGTAAATGAAGAGCCGGAATCATCTTCCGGAAATTCATCCGGGTCACTGCTTTCGTCATCTCCTCCTCCTCCAAAAAGACCTCTCTCCAAATCTTCGTAATCGTCAATTTTTACATCAACTTTTACCAGATAAATAGCATCCGGCACCTCCAGTGAGATTGCATAAAAAAACGAACCATCCGGTTTCTCTACTTTAAAAACCTCACCCATATAATCTGCATATCCTCTCGGATACTTCTCTTTAAAAGCAGACATGAGTTCGTGACTTAAATTGGCATAACTTATGACCGCACGTCTCTTGGAAGATCTATCGGTAGATCCTGTTGTCTCTTTCGCCTTGGGCTTATTGCTCATCTTCTCCATATTTACACTTCTGATATTCAAATTGGGCTGCAAGTATAATGCAAATTTTTGTAAATTAATTCTCTTTTATTAGAAATTGTTAAAAAAATGTGTTTTTTGGTTTTTCTTCTTCTGCGGGTCCCTCTCGATAAAGATTTTTTTCATTGTTTTAGGATCTACTCCTGTGTAAAAAGCAACCGATGACCTGGTCATTGGAGTAGGGGTAAAATCCTGAACCTGTTCTAATTGCATATTTCTAAGGACAGGATTTGCAGCGAGTCTCCTCATATGATCCATTGTGCATCCAGGGTGTGAAGATATAAAATATGGGATTAACTGGTAATTTTTTTCTTCATTTTTAATAATTCTTTCAAATTCGCTTTTGAGAAACACAAATGAAGCAAAATTGGGTTTTCCCATTGCTTTGAGAACCTCCTCCTCTGTATGCTCGGGAGCAACCTTAAGTCTGCCGGATGTGTGGTTGAGTATTATCTCTCTAAAATACTCTTTTCCAGATTTGTCCAAATAGCCATTATGGTCCAGGAAAAGATCGTATCTGATTCCGCTGGATACAAAACTTCTCTTTATCCCTTTAATATTGGCTGCTCTGGAGTAAAGATTCAACAGAGGATTATGGGAGTGGTTTAAATTTTTACACATGGCTGGATATATACAGCTGTCTCTTTTGCATTTTGTGCACATTTCAAGATCTATCCCCTTCATCATATACATATTGGCAGTAGGCCCTCCAAGATCAGATATATATCCCTTGAAACTCTCCATAGAAGCAATATTCCTGAGTTCATTTATTATTGAGTCCTGAGATCTGGAGTGAACAAATTTACCCTGGTGAGCAGATATTGTACAGAAACTGCAGGATCCGAAACACCCTCTGTGAGTATTAACAGAGAATTTTATCATCTCAAATGCAGGTATATGTTTGTCTTTGTATCGAGGATGCGGCTCTCTTAAATAGGGCAGTTCATAATAAGCATCAATCTCTCCATCTGCAGGCAGTTCATAGGGAGGGTTAACGTGAACAAATTTCCCGTCGCAAGGTTCTATTAAGTGGGCAGGATAGTACGAATTTGACTCTCTCTCTACTATCCTGAAATTCTCCGCAAGAACCACTCTGTTCTTTTGTGTCTGTTCATAAGATTTAAGAGTTATGGCATTGTTGTTCAAAGCTATAGGCGAATCTGATATGTAACATATCTGAGGTATTTTTATAATCTCTTCACGGCTATCTCCTCTACTTATGCTCTGTGCCAAATCTCTTACTGCTCTCTCACCCATTCCGTAAATCAGATAATCTGCGCGTGAGTCAAAGAGAATAGATTTAGCAAGTTTGTCCTGCCAGTAGTCGTAGTGAGACAATCGTCTTAAAGATGCCTCAACTCCACCGATAACTACGGGTACATCCGGATAAAGATCTTTTAGAATATTTGAATAGACTGTAACTGCATAGTCTGGTCTCTGTCCTGCTTTACCATCGGGAGTATAAGCGTCATTACTTCTTAATCTCTTTGCTGCGGTGTAGTGGTTGACCATAGAGTCCATAACACCTGCGTTAACTCCAAAGAAGAGCCTGGGCTTACCAAGTTTTTTAAAATCCCTCAAATCGTCTCTCCAGTTTGGCTGAGGAACGATGGCAACCCTATACCCGAGACTCTCAAGATAACGGCCAATTACAGCTGTTCCGAAAGAGGGGTGGTCTACATAGGCGTCACCAGTAAAAAGAATGACATCTATATAGTCCCAACCTAACTTATCAATCTCTTTTTTTGAAGTTGGTAAAAACTCTTTTTTCTCTACACCCATTTTACATTCTTTCCGGCAGGGTAATGCCTAAAATACCCATAGCCTTTCTAAGAACCTTAGATATTGTATCTATAAGTACCAATCTTTGCACTTTTACCTGACTATCCTCCTCTTTCAGAATAGAGACTTCGTGATAATACTGGTTAAACTCCTTCGCAAGTTCATAAGCATAGTTTGCAATAAGAGCAGGAGAGTACTCTTTTGCTGCCTCTTTAATCTTTTCCGGGAAAACATTAAGAATCTTAACTATCTCTCTCTCTTTATCGTTAAGCAAAGCACCCGTAACATCTGCCAAAAGGTTTTGTTCTGCAGCCTTACGCAATATAGATCTTATTCTTGTGTGTGTATATTGGATAAAAGGGCCAGTATTTCCGTTAAAATCTATTGACTCTTTAGGGTCAAATAGCATTGTTTTTTTAGGATCTACCTTAATTATAAAATATTTAAGGGCTCCAAGACCTAATATTTCGTACAGGCTCTCTTTATCATCGTTGTTCATACTCTCCAGTTTCCCCAGCTCCATTGATGTCTCTCTGGCTGTAGATACCATATTCTCTATTAAATCATCTGCATCAACTACCGTTCCCTCTCTAGATTTCATTTTACCCTGCGGCAACTCAACCATCCCGTAAGAGAGATGGTAGATAGAGTTATACCATTGGTAACCCAACCTCTTAAGCAAAAACTTTAAAACCTGAAAATGGTAATTTTGCTCGTTCCCTACCACATATATATGCTCATTTAGGTTGTATTCCGAGAATCTCTGATGTGCAGTACCAAGATCCTGTGTCATATAGACTGATGTACCATCTGAGCGGAGAAGCAACTTTTCGTCTAGTCCGTCTGAAGTTAGATCGCACCAAACGGAACCATCCTCCTTCTTGTAGAATACCCCTTTTTCTAAACCTTCATTCACAAGCGCTTTACCAAGTAGATATGTCTGAGATTCGTAATAGGTCTTTTCAAATGACACCCCAAGACGGTTATAGGTTTTTTCAAACCCTTCATAAACCCATCCATTCATTGTTCTCCATAAATCCACCACCTCTTTATCTCCCTTTTCCCATTTGACAAGCATATCCTGAGCCTCTTTAAGTATAGGAGCACTTCTCTCTGCCTCCTCTGCAGAAACTCCGCTCTTTTTAATAACCTCTGCCTGCTCTTTCAGAATATTGTTAAAAGCTACATAGTATTTACCCACTAAATGGTCACCCTTTACTGCTGAGCTTTGCGGAGTATCGTTCAAACCGCTTTTTTGCCAGGCAATCATAGATTTACAAATGTGGATACCTCTGTCGTTAACAAGGTTAACCTTAATAACTTTATCTCCGTTAGCCTCAAGCAGCCTGGCTACCGACAAACCTAAAAGATTATTTCGGATGTGCCCCAGATGGAGGGGTTTATTTGTATTTGGTGAAGAGAACTCGACCATAACTGTCTTGCCGGAGCTCTCCTGCTGACCCCAATCATCTGCAGAGGATATCAGTTTGAAAGCATCCATCCAGTAGGAGCCGGAGAGCTTTATATTCAGAAATCCTTTAACAACATTATAGCTCTCAATCTCTTTGCAATCTTTAAGAATAAATTTACCGATATCTTCTCCGGTCTGTTCCGGTGTTCTCTTTGAAATTCTAAGTAATGGAAACATAACTGCCGTTATATCACCTTCAAACTCTTTTCTTGTGGCCTGTGTCTGGAATAGAGATCCATCCGGAGTCACACCATAGAGACTCTCAACCGCCTCTTTTACTCTTTTAGTGACTAACTGTTCTGGGTTCATAATTTTAAATCTATTTAGCAAAATACTTTTTCATCTCCTTTTTTACTTTAGGAGAGAGAATAAGCAGAGTTAACATTGTTGGAATTGCCATAAGCGCATATGCACTGTCAATTACACCTACTACCACATCCAAAGAGATAATCGCACCCACAATTAACATCAATAAAAAGAAGTAGTTATACAGATGTGCATATTTTGCGCCAAAGAGATAGTTTGTGCACTTTACACCATAATATGAGTATGAAAACATTGTTGAAAAGGCAAAAATAAGCACCATTATCATAAGCAGATAGTGCCCCAGTCCGGGAATGGATGCCTGAAATGAGTTAAGTGCAATCTCAATACCTCTTATCTGGGTAACTTCATAGTTGCCGTTTATTAAAATTGCAAGAGCAGTAAGTGTACAGACAAGTCCGGAATCTATTGATGGGCCAATCATTGCTACAAGACCCTCTCTTACAGGCTCACTGTTTCTTGAAGCTCCGTGCATCATTGATGCTGTTCCAACCCCGGCTTCATTAACAAACGCAGCTCTTCTCGCACCAATAATTATAGCACTCCCTGCCAACCCTCCTGCACCCGCCTGAAGGTCAAAAGCTCCTCCAAAAATTGATGCAAAAACACCAGGAATTGCAGGGATGTTAGTTAAAACAATATACGCCACCAAGACAAAATAAAATGCAACCATTGCCGGAACCACTCTTGCAGATACCTTGGAAATTCTTTTAATCCCACCCAACACTACAATTGAGACAAGAAGACAAATTACTATGCCAATAATCAGCCGTAGAAGGAAGGTATTCTCTATCCCTGCCGGAGTTGTAAATACAGTTGTTATAGCCTCTGTAAGTTGATTTGCCTGCATCAGACATAGGGTTCCAATGAGTCCGAAAATGGAGAAGAAAACCGCAAAGGGCTTCCATTTTTTTCCCAGCCCCTCAGTTATCATATACATTGGACCACCCTGAAGCTCTCCTGCAGAGTCTCTCCCTTTATACATAATTGTAAGAGTCCCCTCAAAGAACTTGGTAGCCATTCCAACAATAGCACTTACCCACATCCAGAAAATTGCTCCCGGACCTCCCATTGTAAGTGCCACTGCAACTCCGGAAATATTTCCCATTCCCACCGTTGCAGCGATTGCACTTGTAAGTGCTTCAAAGGAGCTTATCTGACCCGGGGCATCTTTTTCATTTGTTTTAAGAGATTTAAGGGCCCTTATATAGTATCTGAAAGGGACAAAACCGGAATAGATAAGGAAGTAGAGGCCACCTCCAATCAGAAGTAAAAAGAGGGGCATTCCCCATATCCAATTACTAAAGGAGACTATAAAGTCTCCAATTATTTCCCATAATTTTGTCATCTTCTTAAGTTGTATTACTGATAATTGCAGCAAAGATAATATTTACTTCTTATGAAGAGTCCCTCACGTCGGTCAAACCAAGTTTTTTGGCCACAAAATTGACAGTTGTACCTTGAACAAGCAGCGACACAATTGTTATAAAGAAAACTATGTTGAATATATGATAGGCGTTCTCTATACCGGCGATTAAGGGGTATGTAGCAAAAACTATAGGTACTGCACCTCTGAGCCCTACCCAGGAGATAAAGTGTCTGGATTTTATTCCAATCCCCTTAAATGGTAATAAAGAAACAAAGACAGCAAACGGTCTGGAGATGATTATCATCGAAAATGCTACAATTAATCCAATACCTGCTACATCAAACTGTATAAGCTCCTTTGGGTTGACCAGCAATCCCAGGGTAAGAAAAAGTATAAGCTGCCCCAGCCAGGCAACTGAATCAAAAAACGAGTATGCTGTTGCATCACATTGGAATTTGCTGTTACCGATAGTAAGCCCTGCAATATATACAGCAAGAAAACCGTTACCATTTAAGAAATCTGTAAACGAGTAGGTAAAAAAGAGAGCAGCCAACAGAAGTATATGGTAAAGGGATTTACTCTCAAAATTTATTTTTCTAATAAAGAAAAGAGCACTCTTTGCAATGATAAAACCGCAAATAGCACCAATTCCAAATTGAGTAAAGAGATTTGAAAGAAAAGTGAATACTCCTATATCTGGACTTTGTATCATCTTTAAAAAGGTTATTGTCAGCATAAACGCCATCGGGTCGTTGCTTCCGCTCTCCAGCTCCAGCAGCGGTTTTATGTTGTTTTTCAAGGCTATCTTCTTTGATCTTAATATTGAAAACACAGATGCAGAATCTGTAGATGAAATAATTGATGCAAGAAGCATAGACTCCGCTATTGAAAACGATATGAATCTTGAAAAAAAATGGGAGACATAAAATATTATAACACCAGTAATGAGCGTATTAAGAATAACCCCCACAGAGGCTAGAACAATTCCTTGCCAAAGTACTGGCTTTATCTCAGATATATTTGTATCCATACCTCCGGAAAAAAGGATGATACTTAGTGCTGCAACACCTATAAATTGAGCAATATAGGGGCTATTGAATTCAATCCCGAATCCGTCACTTCCAAAAAGCATCCCCACTACAAGAAAAAGTACCAGCGCCGGAACACCAAATCTATTACCAGCCTTTCCTGCAATTATACTTACAAAAAGAAGAACCGAACCGATTAGAAGAATATTTTCCGAAGTGATATTCATTTAAACGAACTTTAATAGGTGACCTATACAAAAATACAAAAAAAAGGGCCCGAAAACGAGCCATTTAATAAAATGTCTTAAATAACTATTTCAAACCTCTGTTTTTTAGCAAAGCATCAATTCCCGGCTCTTTTGCCCGGAAGTTAACATAGAGCTTCATTGCCTCATCCTCTCCTGCTCTTGCCAAAACCTCTTTGCGGAATTTGGTGGCAACATCTTTATTAAAGATATCACCTGTTTCTACAAATGCCTGATATGCGTCGCTATCCAGAACCTCTGCCCAAATGTATGAGTAGTATCCGGCAGTGTATCCGCCAGTAAATGTATGGCTGAAATAGGTACTCCTGTATCTTGGTGGGATTTGAGATATAAGACCTCTCTCTTTGAGGACTTTTGATTCAAATTCTAAAACATCCAGGTTTTCCGGAATTGACTTTAGAATATGAAACTCCATATCAAGATATGATGCTGCAAGATACTCAGTAGTAGCAAACCCTTGACCATATTTTCCAGCCTTCTCCATCTTATCTATCAGCTGCTGAGGAATCACCTCACCAGTCTCATAATGTTTTGCATATACCTTTAAAACCTCTGGTTCAAATGCCCAATGCTCCATAATTTGTGATGGAAGCTCAACAAAATCCCTAGTCATTCCACCCACACCATAGTAGCGTACATTTTTTAACAGACTGGCAAGTGCGTGGCCAAATTCGTGGAAGAATGTTTCTGTTTCGTCAATGCTCAACAGAGCCGGTTTATCTCCGACAGGTCTGGTGAAGTTACCCACAATTGTAACCAATGGGGCAACCCTTTGGCCATCTTTATATACCTGTGAACGGAATCCGCTGCACCAAGCACCGCCTCTTTTTGCTCCGGGACGGGCAAACATATCCATAAACAGGACTCCCAGATGAGAACCATCTTCATCCCTACACTCAAAAGCAGTAGCCTCAGGATAAGGAAGAGGAACATTCTCAATTTGAGTGAATGTTATTCCGAACAACTTATTTGAGACATAGAAGATACCATCTCTCACATTTTCCATTTTGAAATATGGTCGTAGTTCATCGTCGCTTAAGTTAAATTTGCTTGCCATTGCCTTCTCAAAATAGAATCTCCAGTCATAAGCCTCAAGTTGCTCTATCTCCTGACCGCTTGCCTTTACAACCTTGTACATATCTGCAAGCTCCCTCTTGGCAGACTCCAAGGCGGGTTTCCATAGTTGATCCAGTAAATTGTAAACAGCTGCCGGAGTTTTTGCCATCCTGCTCTCCAGCTGATAGTCTGCAAAGCTTTCAAAACCCAGGATATTTGCTCTTTTAAGGCGAAGATCTACAAGTTTCTTAATTACCTCTTTGTTATCAAACTCATTATTGTTGTTACATCTGTTAAGATATGCATTAAGAATCTCTTTTCTCAGCTCTCTCTTCTGTGACTGTTGTAGAAATGGTATAACACTTGGATTGTCTAACCCAAAGACCCATTTACCTGCATTTGCCGAGTCTTTCTCGCCCCTTTTTAAAGCTGCTGCTTTAAGAGACTCGGACAGACCGGCAAGGTTCTCTTCATTATCAATAATAAGCTTATAACTATCCGTCTCGGCAAGAAGATTCTGCCCGAATGCCAGCTGAAGCGAGGAGATCTCTGCGTTGATCTTTTTAAGCTCCTCTTTCTTGGTCTCGTCAAGCTCTGCACCATTTCTTACGAAGCCTTTGTACATCTCTGTAAGTAGCCTCAACTGGTCGGCATCAAGAGTTAAAGAGTCCCTTCTATCATAAACTGCCTTAACTCTCAGGAACAATCCTGTGTTAAGGCTGATTTCGTTAAAGTGTTTACTGGTAAGAGGAGATAGCTCTTTTGCAAGCGAGAGTACCTCAGCAGATGCATTCACTGAGTTAAGACTTGAGAAAACTGGTGAAATTCTGTCCAGAAGCGCACCAGCATTATCGTAAGCTACTATAGTGTTCTCAAATGTGGGCTCTTCGCTGTTATTGACCAGAGCGTCAATCTCTGTTTTATGTTGCGCCATAGCCTCCAGATATGCAGGCATATAGTGCTCGGTTTTAATACTTTCAAACGGTGGAATTCCAAATGGTGTATTCCACTGGGCAAGTAGAGGATTCTCTGTAGATTCTTTCTTAGAACAAGATCCAAGAGCTATTCCGGCAGCAAGTGCCATAATAAAGAGGTGTTTCATATTTTAAAATTTTAAGATTATCCAAGGTAGGATTTAAGGAGTTTGCTCCTAGCACTGTGACGAAGTCTTCTGATAGCCTTCTCTTTAATCTGACGAACCCTCTCCCGTGTAAGACCAAAGAATTCACCTATCTCTTCCAGAGTCATTTCGCTTGTTCCAATTCCGAAAAAGTACTTTACAATATCCCTCTCACGTTCTGTAAGAGTAGATAGTGCTCTCTCTATCTCTTTGTTAAGCGACTCGTTAACAAGACCTCTGTCTGCATTAGGCGAGTCATTGTTAACCAAAACATCCAAAAGATTGTTGTCCTCTCCATCTACAAAAGGGGCATCCACTGATACGTGTCTGCCTGATACTCTTAAAGTATCTGCAATTTTCTCCTTAGGTATATCCAATATCTCCGAAAGTTCTTCGGGTGAAGGCATCCGTTCATTCTCCTGCTCAAATTTTGAGAGAGCTTTATTAATCTTATTGAGAGAACCAACTTGGTTCAATGGCAGCCTCACAATTCTAGATTGCTCTGCAAGAGCCTGTAAGATAGATTGTCTAATCCACCACACCGCGTATGAAATAAACTTAAAACCTCTGGTTTCGTCAAATTTTTCTGCCGCTTTGATTAGTCCGAGATTTCCTTCGTTTATCAGATCGGGAAGACTAAGACCTTGGTTTTGGTACTGTTTCGCTACAGAGACTACAAATCTCAAGTTAGCTCTTGTTAATTTTTCAAGCGCCTCCTGATCTCCTTTCCTGATTCTCTGAGCTAATTCAACCTCATCTTCTACTGTTATAAGTTCCTCTCTTCCAATCTCTTGAAGATATTTATCAAGAGATGCGCTCTCTCTATTGGTAATGGATTTAGTTATCTTAAGCTGTCTCATTTATAAAAAGGTAATGTCCGGCAAAGCTAATAAAAATAAACAGATGCTACAAAAAATCAGAGCCCCATACCATAGTATACAACCTTGCCGTCAGGGTATACACCTTCTATCAGTAAGGACCTTCTGCTTCTTTGAACTACAGATTGCAAATCCTGTACACTCTCCAGTGTAGTCTGGTTAATGTGCGTGATTATAAAACCTTGCTTTATACCTGCATCCATAAACTTACCTTCTGACACCGAAATAACCTCAACACCCGATTTTATCCCTAGCCTCTCCAGCTTATCATTTGGAGCATTTTTAAGCTCTGCACCATAAAATTTAAGTACACCGGTTTTATGATCTCCCACCATTGCAATCTGGTCGTTGTTCGTTTCTAGTACAACAGATATCTCTTTTTGTTTACCATCTCTTAAAATTTCTACCGATATTTTATCTTTTGGTCTGTATTTGGATATCTGCTCCTGTACAGCCGGAGAGGAATTAACCTCAATTCCGTTCACCGAAAGAAGAACATCTGACTCTTTAATACCCGCCTTGTCTGCAGCTCCTCCCTTGATTACCTCTGCAATGTACACCCCTTTTGTATCCTTTAAACCCTTCTCTCTGACTAGGGCTCCGTCAATATTCTGCATTGATATTCCCATAAGTGCCCTCTGAACACTTCCAAATTTGATTATATCCTCCACAATTTTTTTTACAATTGTAACCGGGACAGCAAAGGAGTATCCGGTAAAGGCTCCTGTCTTCGAAGCTATAGCAGTGTTGATCCCTACCAGCTCTCCTTTTGTGTTAATAAGAGCACCTCCGCTGTTACCTGAGTTGACAGCTGCATCTGTTTGAATAAATGCCTCGATCTTGAAACTGCCATCCATTGAAGGGATACTTCTTGCTTTTGCACTTACTATTCCGGCAGTAATAGTGGATCTCAGGTTATATGGATTTCCGATTGCCAGAACCCACTCACCCAGACGAAGGGCGTCTGAATCTCCGAACCTCAAAAACGGAAGATTGTTGGCGTCAATCTTTAGAAGTGCGATGTCTGTTGCTGAGTCGCTGCTAACCAGTTTTGCTTTGAAAGATTGGTTATTCTCAAGGGTCACCTCAATATCATCTGCACCCTCTACAACGTGATTGTTTGTCACAATATATCCGTCAGCGGAGATAATTACCCCGGAACCTGCACCTATCTGCTCCCTTGGTATCTGCTGCTGACCATAGCCAAAAAAGAAGTCAAACAGTGAGTATGGCTGGTTTGAACCTTTCATTACAACTTTGACGTGAACAACAGCTTTCACAGCGTTCTCGGCTGCAAATGTAAAATCCGGGAATTCAGGCTCTGATAAATTGGTCTTTTTGATTAATGTATTATCCTGTGGATATGAATAAGAGGAGGTCTTATCTCCGCTTAATGTAACTACTGCAATGGATGTTAATCCACTAATTAAAACAGTTAAGAACAAATAGATAATTATGTTACGTTTCATGGCTTTAAAAGTTTTATAAAGTTGAAAAACAAATTATATGCCATAACTTATTTTTTTTATCTTTGTAAAAAATATCTTGATATGAAGTTTGTTGTTTCAAGTACTGAGCTTTTAGCTCGTCTTTTGTCTGTTTCTAGAGTTATCTCTTCGAAAAATACAATCTCTGTTTTAGACAATTTTTTGTTCGTTTTGAAGGACGGATATCTGCACATAACTGCGTCAGATCTTGAGACTAGCCTCAAAGCCGGCCTTCCTATAGAGAGCATAGAAGAGGAGGGGGAGATTACTGTTCCTGCAAAACTTCTTGTTGACTCCTTAAGGGAGTTTGCAGATATTCCTCTGGAGTTCAAAACAAATCAGAGCGAAACCTCTATAGATATCACCTGGGCAAACGGAAGCTCTACTCTTCCTTGTATGAACGCAGATGACTATCCGAGCATAGCCTCAATATCTGCAGATAGTACGGAGTTATCTATAAACTCGCAGATACTTCTGGAGGGTATCAATCGTACACTTTATGCTACAGCAGAAGAGGAGCTCAGGCCTGTTATGAACGGTATATTTTTTGATATCGACACCGACTCTGCAACTCTTGTTGCATCTGATGCACATAAACTGGTGTGTTTTACAAGACGTGACATAAAGTCAGAACAGAAGTCATCCTTCATTCTGCCAAAAAAACCATCTTCAATCCTAAAAAACCTTCTTTCAAAAATTGACGAATCTGTAAAAATTATTTTTGACCAGAGAAATGCATATTTTGAATTTGAGTCATTTATTCTTGTATGCCGTCTTGTAGAGGGCAACTATCCTGCCTACAAATCTGTTATTCCAAAAAACAACACCAACAAACTTATCATAAACCGTCAGGATTTTCTAAACAGTGCCAGAAGAGTATCTGTTTGTTCCAATCAGGCAAGCAGCCTTGTAAAATTGAAGCTCTCATACAACCAGCTTGTAATCTCTGCTCAGGATCTTGATTTTTCAATATCTGCACACGAAAGATTAAGCTGTCAGTACGAAGGAGATCCAATGGAGATAGGTTTTAAATCTACATTTCTTGTAGAAATTCTCACAAATCTTTCATACAACGATATCTCACTGGAGCTCTCAGATCCTTCTAGGGCAGCCCTCATTCTGCCCTGTGGCCAAAATGACCCTTCGGAAGTTATTCTTGCATTAATAATGCCTATGATGGTTAGCGCATAAGCCTCAAAGCTGGAGACAATAATAATGAAGTTGAACTTAAAGAACCCGTTACTTTTTTTTGATATTGAGAGTACCGGTCTTAATGTTGCCACAGACAGAATTGTGGAGATAAGCGCTCTTAAGGTAATGCCCAATGGAGATCAGGAGATTAAAACCCGTAGAATTAACCCCACAATTCCCATCTCACCCGAAGCTCAGAGTATACACGGCATTTCAAATGAAGATGTAGCGGATTGTCCAACCTTTAAAGAGGTTGCCAAAAGCTTGGCAATTTGGATGTCCGGATGTGATTTCTCAGGTTATAACGCAACTAAGTTCGATATACCGATGCTTGCAGAGGAGTTTCTCAGAGCAGGGGTCAGCTTTGATTTCCGTAAGAGACGTGTTGTAGATGTTCAGAATATTTTTCACAAGATGGAGCAACGTACTCTGGGTGCAGCATACAAATTTTATTGCAACAAGGAGCTTGAAAATGCTCACTCTGCAGAGGCAGATGCATTAGCCACGTTTGAGATACTTGAAGCCCAACTGGACAGGTATAAAGATATCCTGGAAAATAATGTTAAGTTCCTTGCAGGTTTTTCCACCAAATCTAAATTTCTAGACTACGCAGGACGTATTATTCTTGATGATAACGATGTCCCTGTTATTAACTTTGGAAAACACAAAGGCAAGGCGGTTGAGAGTGTCTTTAAAAGCGACGCCGGTTATTACTCGTGGATGATGAACGGAGAGTTTACACTGGACACAAAACAGGTAATAACTGAGCTTAAAATCAAGTTTGAGAGCTCCTCTAAGTTATTATAGCTTGATTTGAAACTCTGGCGGCCTCCACACCTGCCATATAACCGGTTGAAAAGGCTATTTGAAGGTTATACCCTCCTGTATCGCCATCCAGATCTATAATCTCACCTGCAAAAAAGAGATTGTCGTACAAACGGGATCTCATATTTTTTGCAATAACTTCATCAAGAGATACGCCACCGGCAGTAATTACAGCACGTTCATATGAGGTAAATGTAACAATATCCATTTTCCAGGCTTTTAAAGAGGCCGCAATCGCTTTAATTATGGCCTCTCTCTTTGTAGCTTTTAGAGGATCTGCCGGAAGATTTAGATAAGATACAAAGGAGCTAATCAACTCATATGGCAACAATTTTCTCAAAAGCTGATTTATTGATGGGTTGTGCAACAGACTTAACTCTCTTCTCATTCTCTCTTCGAGTACATCTTTTGTCAAAGCCGGCTTCAGGTCCAGATATACCGCACATCTGTTCCCGTTTATAAGAGCCTTGACTGCTTTTCTGCTTATTCTATAGCCAATAGAACCCTCTATCCCGTTATTGGTAAAATCCAGCTCTCCCATCTCTCTCTGAACCTCATCTCCTGCAATAAATAGAGCAATCTCCACATTTTTAAGCTGAAGACCCTCCAGTTCTTTTGAATAATCTTTTGGCATAAGTGCTGTTAGAGATGGAAAACACTCCTCTATTTTGTGGCCAAGATTTTTTGCAATAACATAACCATCTCCATCAGAACCTGTTAGCGGATATGACAGCCCTCCTGTAGCCATAACCACAGTTGAGGCATAATATTTTGTTTCTATATTACTCTTTGTGTTTATTGTAACAACCTCAGTAACTTTTTGGCCAACTACAGTCAAATCTGTAACCCGGGTATTTAGGATTATCTCCACTCCTAATCTCTCCATCTCTGCTGTGAGTGCATTAACTACATCAGATGCCAAGCCGGATGAGGGGAAAATACGCTCTCCTCTCTCAAGCACGGTCTTTAACCCTATACTTTCAAAGAATGTTATTGTATCTTCATTCGAGAAGTTATAAAAAGAGTGTTTAAAAAAATTGCTCTTAGGGTGAATATGCATAGAAAATTCTTGCCAAGGTTTTGTGTTGGTTATATTGCACCGCCCTTTACCGGTAACCCTTAACTTCCTCCCTAACCTCTCCATCTTCTCAACTAGGGTTACCCCGGCACCCGATTTTGCGGCAGATATTGCTGCAAGCATACCGGCAGCTCCCCCTCCTACTACTATAACATCCCTGCTTTTCATTATCTGCTTATTAAATGTAAAATATTAAATTTGCAGCAAATATACGCTAATGAAACCCATTTTCAAACTTACATCTCTCTTTGCTCTTCTCCAGACCATAATCTTCTGTAGCGGACCCTCGGGTAGTGATGATATTTCTACTTTAGGAAATGAGTATGCAAAATATTTTAGTATTACTAAAGAGGAGTCTGGCAGTACCTATCTCATCATCAACGAGAGTTGGAGCGGAAAGGGAGATATCTCCAAATACAAACTGGTTCCAAGAGACGAGAGAGAGAGTGGAGAGTTTAGCACAGATGAGATTCCCGTTCCGCTTAAAAGTGTTGTCTGTATGTCTACCAGCCATATATCATATATAAGCTCTATAGGTGAAGAGAGCTCTGTTGTGGCAGTCTCAGGCGCGCAATACATAACAAATCCAAAGATAAATTCAGGTTTAGAAGCTGGTAAGATTAAAGATATTGGCTTTGAAACCTCAATAAATTACGAAATGCTACTGCAACTATCTCCGGATGTTGTCTTTACATATGGCATAAGCGGAGAGAACAATATCTATATAGATAAGATTAGAGAGCTTGGAATTAAGGTTATTGTAGTTGGGGACTATATGGAAGAGCACCCATTGGGTAAACTCGAGTATCTAAATTTTTTTGGTACTCTCTACTCTAAGGCAGCTCACTCTGACTCTATTTTTAATGCAATAAAGAGTCGTTACAACAGCAAAAGGGAGTTGGTGAGAGATATAACTGAGAGACCTAAGGTGCTGTTGAATGCTCCCTGGAAAGATATATGGTACATACCGGGGGTAAACAGCTATATGAGCCATCTTATTAAAGATGCAGGCGGAGTGATAATATTAAGCAAGGAGGGCGATAATCCCTCAAACTCGAATAGCCTTGAAGAGGTCTATATGGAGGCTGAAAATGCCGATTTTTGGTTAAACCCCAATTATTACACCTCTCTCTCTCAATTAGAAACCGGCAATCCTCTTTTCAAGAGGCTGCCGGTATTTGTTAAAGGAAGAGTATTCAATAATACAAAAAGAAATACATCAAGAGGTGGTAGCGATTTTTGGGAAACAGGGGTGATAGAACCAGATGTAATCCTCAATGATTTAATTAACATTCTACACCCAACCAAAGGTGACTCTTGTGAGCTGAAATACTATATTTTACTAAAGTAATCCAGTGTTGAAACAGAGTAATCTCTTCGCTACTATTCGTAAAGCAATGGAATTTCTTTACCCTCAATCACAGCTAGACCATTCCAGGCTAAAGCAGACATCTCATCTTCTCCAGGGAAAATCTTTACCGGAGCGATAAACTTTATCTGTTCCGATATACTCTCCATCAGCCTTGTATTGTATGCTATTCCTCCAGTAATAAGTATAGCGTCAACCTCCCCTTTATGGACAACTGCCATCGCACCTATCGCTTTGGCCACATTGTACGCAAAAGCTTCAGATATTAGAATAAATTTCTCATCCCCTTCGCTAACCATCTTCTCGACTATACTAAAAGAGTTAGTTCCCAGATGCGCAACCAGACCACCCTCACCGGTAATCATTTTTTTTACATCCTCCAATGTATAATCTCCTGAAAAACAAAGTTTTGCTAGATCATATGCCGGTAAGGTACCGGATCTTTCCGGGGAGAAAGGTCCCTCTCCGTTGAGAGCATTATTGACATCAATAACTCTTCCCTTAGAGTGCGCACCTATAGATACACCCCCACCAAGATGCGCAACTATCAGGTTTAAAGATTCATATGGTACATTTAAAGATGTAGCATAACTTTTTGAAATTGCTCTTTGATTGAGAGCGTGAAATATTGACCTTCTCTCGAATAGGGGGTGACCTGTAATTCTGGCAATCGGTTCAAGCTCGTCTACCACAACAGGATCGGCAATAAATGCTCTGCAGCCTTTAATCTCCTTAGCTATACTATGTGCTATGAGTCCCCCAAGATTGCTGGCGTGCTCACCCCCCACACCAACTTGCAGGTCTGTTATCATCTGCTCATTTACCTCATATACCCCCGCTTTAATTGGCTTGATCAACCCCCCTCTTCCTACTATTATCTCAATAGAAGAAAGCTCTATTTCATTATCTTTTAGAGTTTTAAGAATTGTATCTTTTCTGAACTCAAACTGCTCCGAAATTGAATAGAAGAGAGCAAGCTCCTGTGCAGTGTGCCTGAGCGTGGTTACAAAAAGTTGTTTCCTGCTCTCAAAGACAGCAATTTTTGTTGAAGTAGATCCCGGATTAATTGCTAAAATCAAGTGTCCCATATACTATTTTGCTGTTAAAGCAGCTAAAGCAATAGAGTTAAGTTTTGTATCTATGCTATCTGCCCTGCTTGAGAGGACACAAGGAGCCTTGGCTCCTGCAACAATTGCTGCCTGTTTGGCACCAACACAAAGCTGAGTGTTAACTTTATAAAAGACATTGGCAGATTCAATATTAGGAAAAACAAGACAATCTGCATCTCCTGCCACGATGCTTACAAGTTTTTTTACAGCAACAGCCTCTGCCGAGAGAGCTACATCCAAAGCAAGAGGTCCATCTACAAGACATCCCGATATCTGGCCTCTATCTGCCATCTTTGAGATAATAGCAGCATCTACACAGGCTGGCATCCCTGGCATCATCTGCTCTGTTGCAGCAATAAGTGCAACTTTAGGTTTAGCTATACCTAATGAGTGTGCTGTCTTTACTACATAATTTGTAATAGCAATTTTTTGAGTAAGATCCGGTGCCGGTATAACTGCAATGTCACCCATTATTAAAAGCTTGTGATACTGGGGGTTTGACAACACTGTTACGTGGCTCAGAACTGCTTTAGCAGGAAGCAAACCTCTCTCCTTATTAAGGATTGCCCTCATATATTTATCTGTGCTGCAGAGCCCCTTCATCAGAATATCCCCCTCTCCTGCATTAATGATATCTACGGCTGTAGATACTGCTTTAATCTCATCATCGATTGAGACGATTTTAAAAATTAAGGGATCTATCTTTTCGTGTTCACAAACCTGACGAATAAGTTTTTCATCTCCTACCAGTGTCGCCTCTACAATGCCGGCCTCAATTGCTAGTCTGGCAGCATTTATTGTGTGGTCATCTACTGCCCAGGCGGCAACCAGTCTCTTTTTTGGTTTTGACCTTAATGTCTCAAAAATCTGTTCAAATGTTGTTATCATAAATCTTAATCTGTTTCAGTTATAGTTCTTTTATTTTGCAAGAATCAACATTGTATCCTGAGCGATTACCAGCTCTTCGTTTGTGGTTACTGTTGCCATCTTAACTTTTGAGTCCGGTGTAGATAAAATAACATCCTTGCCTCGTACACCTTTATTTGCCTGATAATCAAAATACATCCCCATATATTCCAGGTGTGAGCCTACCATCTCCCTGATATGAGGGTCATTTTCACCAATACCTCCTGTAAAGACAATCATATCAACCCCGCCCATAGCAGCGGTATAAGCTCCAATATATTTAAGTACTCTGTAATTAAGCATATCCAAAACAAGCTTTGCCCTCTCATTGTTTTTTGCAGCTGCCTTCTCAATATCCCTTGCGTCTGAGGACTCTCCGAAAACACCAATGAAGCCGCTTTTCTTGTTGAGAAGAGAGTTTATACCTGCTGCATCCAGCCCCTCTTTCTCCTGTATAAATGTTACAATCCCTGCGTCAATATCTCCGCTTCTTGTACCCATTATAATACCCTCAAGAGGAGTAAATCCCATAGAGGTGTCTACGGACTTACCATTCTTAATAGCTGTAATAGAACTACCGTTTCCAAGGTGGCAGGTTATCACCTTTGAGTTTTCAAAATCCAACCCAGCTAAATCGCAAGCCTTTTTGCCTACAAATTTGTGACTGGTTCCGTGGAAACCATAACGCCTGATCTTATACTTTGTATAGTACTCATAAGGCAGTGCATACATAAATGCAAAATTAGGCATTGTCTGGTGAAATGAGGTGTCAAAAACAGCCACCTGAGGGGTCTGAGGCATCAGTGTCTGGATGGCAAAAATTCCAAGCAAGTTTGCAGGGTTGTGAAGAGGAGCCAGTTCACATAATTTCTCAATACCTTCTATTACAGATTCATCAACCAGACTGCTGGCTTTAAAGAATTCGCCTCCGTGTGCAACCCTGTGCCCTACAGCTTCGATGTCCGAAAGGGAATCAAGAACTCCCAACTCTTCGTTGATAAGAATATCCAGAACCTTTTTTATTCCCTCAGTATGATTGGGTATAGGAGTCTCTGTCTCATATTTATCCCTGCCACTTACCCTGTGGGAGAGAACGCCTGTCTCCAGACCAATTCTTTCAACTATACCCTTTGCCAGAAGATTGTAGTCCGAAGTTGTTTTCATATCAAGAACCTGATACTTGATAGAAGAGCTTCCGCAGTTCAAAACCAATATAACCATATAAAAATTTATTATTTAATTAAAAATTGACAAAATTAAGGCAAATATATCCTGCAAATGTAATAAAAAAAGCTCTTTTCATTAGCTATTTAGAATAAATTGTTATTTTTATACCAAATTTGAGGGGCGATGGATAGGGAGAGAGAGAGAAATTTCAGTAAATCCGGCTATGCAGATAGCTCTCCTCTGTTTATATACTCCCTCTGCTACATATCTGGCATAATTTTCGGAAATTCCCAAATTTATGAATCTCACTTTTTTCTCTATCTCTCGGTTATTTCTATAATAATCACTCTAACAGCTTACTATCTTAATTTTTACAAAAGAGTTAAAAATCTTGATATTTTTCTAAAATTAATGCTGGGAGTCTCACTTTTTGCAGCAGGAAATTTCAATATATCACAGAGCCCCTACGCCAAAAAAAACCTCTACAGCAATCTTCTTAAAAAGGAGGGGATGACAGAGATAAAATTGGTTGTAAAAAGCGTTATAAAGATAAACAGAAATTATTCAACATCACACTGTTTTTCTCCTGAATATAATGAGGGCGTTTTGCTATATCTAGATAAAAAGCTAAAAGGTGAAATTCTTGAAATCGGTGACACAATAATTACGCAAATCCGGCTCAGCGAGATAACCACTCCAGATAAAAGTCAAATTGACAGAAAGGGGTACTATATGAAGTTGAGAATCTTCTCACAAGGCTATTTAAGAGAGGGTAGTTTCGAAGTTATAAAACCCAAAGCCAAAACAGCAGCTCTCCATCTCAAATACAAAATGGCTCTATTCATAAAAGAGATCCGGCTATTGGCTGGTAATCAGGAGTGGGCTGATATGATAATAGCCATAACAACAGGCGATAAGAGTTATTTAGACCGAGAGTCAAAAGATGCATTTATATCTTCAGGGACAATGCATCTTATGGCAGTATCGGGTCT
>CAYGOE010000025.1:0-26782 GCA_964351405.1 uncultured Muribaculaceae bacterium
CAAATGGTTTACGATCTCCTTCAAATGGTTTGCGGTCGCGGTCGAATGGTTTACGATCTCCTTCAAATGGTTTGCGGTCGCGGTCGAATGGTTTACGTTCGCGGTCAAATGGTTTACGATCTCCTTCAAATGGTTTGCGGTCGCGGTCGAATGGTTTACGCTCGCGGTCGAATGGTTTGCGTTCGCGGTCGAATGGTTTCGCATCTCTGCGGTCACGATCGAATGGTTTGCGATCTCTGTCAAATGGCTTCGCATCTCTGCGGCTGCTACTTACTGGTTTACGATCACTCTTTCCTCTGCCCGAAGCCCCGGCTCCGGCACGATTTGGTGTTTTATTATTTCTCATTAAATTTTAATTCGGCGCAAAGTTATGTTAATAAGAGATATTTTCCTACTTTTACAGACTCATTAGGTATAAATAGTTTTTTTAAATGACAAATCCTCTATTAGGGATTGCACGTAAGTTAGGCTTTACTCCACTGATGAAGGAGAACTTCAGTGTATCTATGAAGTCTATAAAAAGCAGTAGGTTACGCTCAATTCTTACAATAATGATTATTGCAATCGGTATTACCTCGCTTGTAGGTATTCTGACAGCTACCGATTCTCTAAAAGCTCTTCTGAATGAGAATTTCGGCAAGATGGGAGCTAACTCATTTTCAATCCGCTCTAATTTCTCTGACTCTCAAACTGCAAACAGAAGAGCACGAGTAATTAACAGGCGCAATATAACCTATAGCCAGGCACGGGACTTTATCTCAAATTATAATATACCTTCGGTTACAACAATATCTGCCACAGCAGTAGGCAATGCGACAATCAAATACGGATCTGCAAAAACTAATCCTATAGTAAGAGTTGTAGCTACCGATGAGTATAATTTGGGATATATAGGCGCAAAAATATCTTCAGGAAGAAATTTTAATTTCAGAGATATGGAGTCATCATCTTTCTCTGCAATTATAGGATCAGGCGTTGCAACTACACTATTTAAGGGAGTAGAGCCTGTTGGAAAGATAATATCTGTCGGTGCAGTGAGATACGAGATTATTGGTGTTCTACTGCAGCAGGGGGCAACATTCGGAGGAGGTGTTGACAACCAGGTATGGATACCGTTGTCAAATGCAAGAGCAACCTTTTTGAGTGAAAATTCCTTTTATGTAATAGGTATAATACCTAATCTCGGAGTAGATCAGTCTAAGGCGATTGATGCTGCAGAGCAGATTTTTCGTTCTGTAAGACGTCTTAGCCCGATAGATAAGTCGGATTTTCGGGTTACCAAATCGGATGCGATGATGGAGGAGATTATGAACATAATGTCTTATGTAACCATTGCTGCTTTTATGATAGGTATAATTACTCTTCTCGGTGCAGCAGTTGGTCTGATGAATATTATGCTGGTCTCCGTCAAGGAGAGAACCAGAGAGATTGGTACACGCAAAGCATTAGGAGCTAACTCTAAGACAATTAAGCAGCAATTTCTTTTTGAATCTATTGTGATTGGACAGCTTGGAGGAGCTTTTGGGATTTTATTCGGCGTTATTGTTGGAAATTTAACGGCTATGTTAATGAGAAGCCCATTTGTAATACCCTGGTTATGGATGTTTTGCGGGGTGTTAGTATGCCTTATTGTAAGTGTGGCATCAGGTTATCTGCCTGCTGTTCGCGCTTCTAAACTTGATCCTATCGAAGCTTTGCGTTACGAATAGGTTATTTCAGCTTAAATATGTAGGTGATTGTTCCCTCCTGTGCTGCAGGGGCTGCGGAGCTAATATTAAATTTGGCTTTAAGAGCAGCTCTCTTTGCTGCCTCCCATAAGGTTTTATCCTGGACAGTTGTCCCTGTTACGCCTGCAGTTGCAGATATAACGGTACCGAATTGATCTACAGATATCCTAACCACAACCTTGCCGGACTTATTGACATTGTATTCCGGTTCCGGGAGTGACCCCATAATACTTCTGCCTGCAAGCCGAGCTTGAGGTTCTCCCTCTGTAGAGCCAACTCTTGTATTTCCGTCACTGTGTCCGGCGGTCATCTCCCGGCTGCTCTCTCTTGCTACCTGGGGAGCAGTGGAGTCTGCATTTGAAGCAGATGGAAAGAGTGCTCTCCTGTCAACCGGTTTTGGCTTAGGTGGCTCATACTGCTCTACATCTCCCTTGTCTCCGGCAGTAGCTTCTGCTCCTCTGTTTGCTTCCGCTCCGGTTATTGGTGATTGAGATCTTTGAACCAATCTTGCCTCCTCTTCGGGGTTAGGTCTCTCAACTCTGGGTTCACTCCCTGAACTTACCTGGATAGGTTTAGCGGGCTCCATCTCAAACTCAACCTCAATGCCTATCTCTGCAGGAGGGGGGTAGATAACTTTAAACCCGGTATTAAAAAAGAGAGTAAGGGCCAAAAGGTGCAACCCGATTGCCATTGAGGCGCCTATTACTTTTGCACGCTGCTCCTCTTTTAACTCTCTCTTTGGTATTTTGGACATAACTAAAAAAAGGAAGACATTTTTATTCGGGGGCTGTTGCCAAAATGATTCGGTACTGATTTCTTTTGGCAATATTCATTACATTAACAACTTGCTCCATAGGAACTGTTTTATCTACGTGGAGTGAGAGTGTAGGCTCCTCCTGCTCCATTAATTCGTTTTGGATTAATTTCTCAATTTCGCTCAAGGCAACAGGTGTGTTTTTCCCGTTAATGTGATACGAAAAGGTATTGGACTGCAGGTAGTGTTTAATTGAGATACTCACCATTGGTTTTGCCGAGACCTGATTGGTGCTTTTGGGTAAAAGCAGTTTGAGGGCATTTGGATTGACCAGTGTAGATGTCACCAGAAAGAATACCAACAACAGAAATACAATATCTGTCATTGAAGACATACTGAATGTGGGATCAACTTTTGAACGACGTTTAATAGCCATAATTTTATCTCTTATTTTCCTGCAGGTTCGTGAAGAAGATCCATAAACTCAATCGTATTGCTCTCCATTTTGTAAACAATGTCGTCAATTCTGGCTGTAAGATAGTTATAGCCGAAATAGGCAAGTATACCAACAGAGAGACCGGCAACAGTAGTTACCATTGCGGTATAAATACCACCTGAAAGCAGAGTAATGTCTACGTTGCTACCAGCCTGAGACATATTGTAAAATGCCTGTATCATACCGATTACGGTTCCAAGAAAACCCAACATTGGGGCACCACCGGAAATAGTGGCAAGCATTGGTAACCCCTTCTCTAATCTTGAGACCTCTACATTTCCCATATTCTCAACTGCAGTCTGAATATCTGTCAGGGGGCGACCTATCCTCTCAATCCCTTTCTCAATTAGTCTGGCAATAGGAGTCTCTTGTGACTGACATAGGTTGATTGCTGCCTTTATCTTACCTTCGTGAATGTAGTCGTGAATATTTCTCATAAAATTCTCATCTATCTGAGAGGCTCTTCTCAGTGCCCACCACCTCTCTCCAAAAATATAGATTGCCAGTATGGAGAGAGCTAAAAGCGGAAGCATAATCCAACCACCTTTAAATGCCATATCTATAAGTGAAAATGAGAGCTCCTCTCTAACTGGAGGAATCTGAGCTATAGCTTCAGATGCATTCTGGCTTAGAGCCATAAGAAAATGAGTAATCATAATTTTGGATGGTTGTTAAATCTTATAAAATATTCTTTTTTGAACTCAATCTACAAAAATACAATAATTGAGCCATATCTCAAAAGTTAATCTTCCTGAGACAACCAATAATTGCCGCTTTCTATTTAGTGAATTCCACCATTTGCCAAGCTACCTCGGTTGCCTTGACCCCCCGATATCTCTTAAGAGGACCTATCATAATCCATCCGAGAAACCTCATAACAACAGATGCAATGTGTTCTCCAGATCGGTACTCCTCTCTATTTCCTAATAATATTGATGGACGGATAAAGTTGAGAATTCCGGTGAACTCCTTTGCAACCCCCTGCTCCATCTCCCCTTTTGTGCGAAGATAGAAGTTGGGGGATGAGATATTGACCCCTATAGAGGATATTATAACCATCTGCCTTACATTGAGATTCTGAGCTATTTTGGCAATATTTACAGGTAATTCATAATCTGTCTTACGAAAATTCTCTTTTGTCCCGGCCTTTTTGATGGTTGTTCCGGTACAGACAAAAAATATATCTGCAGCGATTTTACTCTCTACGGTTAATAGCTGGGAAAAATCTTCAAGAACAATTATCTCTGCTTTCGGATTTACCACAGGTATAGCTCTTCTGGTTACCAACTTTACTTTGGAGTAGTTAATGTCATCAAGAAGTAATTTTACCAACTCTTTTCCAACCATACCGGTTGCTCCAAAAACAGCTGCAACCTTTTTATTACTATTATCGTCAATTTTCAAGGTAGAGTGTTCTATAATTATTAAAATCTATAACCGTAAATTTAGCAAATAAATTATTTATCTTTATAAAATAAAAACGGGCAGATGATAAGAGATAATAGTTATTCCAGATATTGCATTTTTCTTCTCCTGACTACTCTTTTCTCACTTTTTTTTAATCCGGGTTATGGCTATATAGAGAGCGAAAGGGCAGTTGAGAACGATACTTTGATTGTCTCAGATGCGGTTAGGTTTTTAAGTAAGTATGTAGCAATTCCATCTGTAAGTGGGCAGGAGGATGAGGCGGCCTACTGGCTTGCTCAACAGTGTGACGATAAGGGTCTCTATATAGAGTATATTACAAATAATCTGGGTTCAGTGAATTTTGCAGCCTCTCTCTATCCTTTGAGTAGCGGGAAACCAAACATAGTGTTTCTTAACCATATGGATGTGGTTTTTGCAGGAGATGAAAAATTGTGGAAATATCCCCCATTTGAGGGTGTTATGGCAGATGAGAGAGTGTGGGGGAGAGGCTCATTTGATAATAAAGGGTTGGCGGTTATTCAAATCTTTGCAGTGAAGCAGTTTGTTGATTTAGCTGCCAACGAGGAGCTCCCATTCAATGTGACGGTACTTTGCGTCTCAGGAGAGGAGACAGGGGGTCTTACCGGAAGTGCATTGGTTGCTAAGGATTTTATTGAAAGATTTAACCCTAGGGTTGTCATCGGAGAGGGAGGGTCAGGAATGGATGAGCTCTCATTTTTGGAGGGAAAAGGTCCACTTTTTGGAATTTCTATAGCAGAGAAGGGGTGTATGCTGGTTAAGCTCAGCTGGACTTCAGATAATTCAGGACACGCCTCCATCGCGGAGAACTATGCAAGCCTTATGATGATTAACGGCTTGTATAAGCTTTTAAATGCACCACATCCAATTATTATGACCAAGGAGGCAGAGCTTATGTTCTCAAGCGTTGGAGAGAAGGTGGGTGGGATAAAAGGAAAAGTAATGTCCAAGCCCAGTTCCAAACTTTTTTTGAGATTTCTCAAACAACACGCCCAAAAAAATCCGGAGCTGAATGAAATTCTTACAAATAAAATAACTCTCTCCGGATTGGAGACAACAAAAACCAGCTATAATCAGGTTTCTAAGGAGGAGGCAGCCATTCTTGACTGCAGATTGTTACCCGGGGTGACACCAGAGGATATAATAAACTTTATTAAAAATACTCTTTTGGATTCACTGGTTCAGATATCGATTATAGAGCAGGGGCCCTCGCCACTTACCACCGAGCCGGAATATTTCTTTAGCCTGCTTGCATATGCGCTGGAGAGCGAGTTTGATGGGGCCTCTGTTGTACCTATGCTTCTTCCGGCATCTACCGATAACTCCTATTTTCGTGCTCTCGGCATCCCGGTATATGGTCTTAATCCAATGATAGTAAGCCCGGATCAGCTCAAGGCTATTCACAGCTATGATGAGTTTATCAAGTTCGTTGATATAGACAGGGGGATAGATGTATTTGTCAGCTTTATAAAAGCTGCTCTTGAGTAGATTCTACTTGGGAGAGAATTTGTGTTACTGCTTTATTTGAGGTGATCAAAAAAAAGGATACCATTAAGATGGTCAATCTCGTGCTGGAAAATTACAGCGGTAAACCCCTCAACCATCTCTCTTACCGGCTTGTTGTCAAAACCTGTATACTCTACAAGAATGGCGTATGATCTGTTTTTGGTCACACCTCTTGTTACAGGTACAGAAAGGCACCCCTCCCTGCAATCTTGTTTCATCTTTGAGTATTGAATAATCTTGGGATTGAGATAGGCCTCAAAGGGAGAGCCCTGCTTATCTGCTCTCTCAACTAATATTACATTTTTTAACACTCCAACCTGAGGAGCTGCAATACCTACCCCCAAGGAGGCAGAGTCTGTGACTGTAAGATACATTGCCCGGATGAGTTTTTTTAAGACAACAGAATCTGCAAAAGGGTCTACATCTAAACTTTTACCCCTTAAAAGTGTAGAGTCACTTGCGGAGTCAGTTTTAAACACCCTCATAGGCTCTGAAGTGTCCCTCTGGGTAATGAGAGCGGTTTGGTCAACACCAAATGTGCCTGCCGGAGGCAGAGTAGAGTGCCTCTTGCTAAATATTGCACAACTACTCACTAACAAAAAAACTATTAAGAAGATTGCTGCGGGAGATAATCTATTGAAATTCACCGTGTAAAATTTATTAAAAAGAGTGTGGTATTTCGTTACTTTTTGTATTTGTAGGCAGCTTTTTTAAGTTTGTCCATAATTGCAATACCGATCTCTCTCTGTGGAACGGGCTCTGCAACTATAAAATCTACCTGGTCGTTATCTTCCAACCTGTGTAGTGCTCCAAAAAGGTTAACTGCTGCCTCTCTAAGATCTCCTGTTTTTGAGAGATACTCAATAACACCGTAACATTCCGGGGCTCTCCCACTGAAAGAGAGATATGCACCTCTTAGAAAAGATGCTTTTTCTAAGTATTTGGCACTTTTTTGAGAGTCGTCACCCTCTATAAATATTGGTTTTTGCGGGCTGTAATGAGAGTTTAGTAAACCGGGAGATGAGAGTTTGTTACCGCTGTTAACAGGATGGTTTGAAGCAGGCAAAATAGTTTTAAGATCCTCTGCAGTGATAAAACCCTCTCTAAGAATAACAAACCCATCTACATTGAGAGCAATCACTGTCGACTCAATACCAACAAAAGAGGGGCCTCCATCAAGAATACAATCTACATTGGGAAGCTGTTTTCTTACGTGTTGGGCTGTAGTTGGGCTGATTCTTCCAAACTTATTTGCGCTTGGAGCTGCCAGAGGGCATCCGGAGCTCTTTATAAGAGCAAGAGCAATGTGGTTGTTTGGAAATCGTATCCCTACTGTAGGCAAACCGGATGTTACTATATCCGGTACAAGGTCACTTTTAGGGAGCACGATTGTTAGAGGCCCAGGCCAGAATCTCTTTGCAAGAGCATACACTCTATCATCTTTACCAATGGTAAGGCGGGGAATCTCCTCCAGGGAGGCAATATGAACAATCAGGGGGTCAAATGAGGGTCTCTCTTTTTCTGAAAATATCTTTGCAACAGCTTCGGGGTTGAGAGCATCTGCACCCAGCCCGTAAACGGTCTCAGTGGGAAAGGCTACCAGGCCACCCCCTTTTATAACTTTTGCTGCTAATGATATATCTGTTGATTCAGTCATCTATGTCACCGGTTTTGGAGTTGGTTTTAGTCGTGTGTTTTTGAGGAGTGTGAAACCAATCTGTTTATCTCATCCATCTCTTTGTCGGTAAGGTATCTCCATTTACCCACAGGGATATCCAGTGGTATGTTCATAATCCGTACCCGCTTAAGATTATATACATTATAGTCCAGATAGCTGCACATTCTTCTAATCTGGCGGTTCAACCCCTCGGTTAGAATTATCCGGAATGTATCTTTGCTTAACTGCTCTACATAGCACTGCATTGTTACAGTATCCAGTACCGGAACACCTCGCCTCATACTTGTGATGAACTCTCTGGTTATTGGCCTGTCTACCCTCACGATATACTCCTTTTCGTGATTGTTTCTTGCTCTTAGTATTTTATTAACGATATCTCCGTCACTGGTTAATAAGATAAGTCCTTCACTATCTTTATCCAGCCTGCCAATAGGAAAAATTCTCTTTGGGTGGTTTATATAGTCTATAATATTGTTTTTTTCGCCTTTGGTATCGGTGGTGCTTACTATTCCTACAGGCTTATTGAATGCAATATAGATATGCCTCTCATTAGGAGAAGAAACCAGCTCTCCGTCTACACACACCACATCCCCGGAACCAATCTTTGTGCCTTGTGCAGGCACGGTGCCGTTTATTGTAACTCTACCCTCTTCTATAAGTTTATCTGCAGCTCTGCGAGAACAGTAGCCTATCTCACTCAAATACTTATTGATTCTGGTTGTATTTGTATCCTCCATTCGTGATGAGTTTATATTACTGTAATTATAATAACACGATGCAAAAGTAATACTAAATATCTGAAATTTTGGCGCTATTTGCCCGATCTTAGTCTGCCAGCTACATATCCGGTTGTCCAGGCGCACTGAAGATTAAATCCTCCCGTTATTGCGTCAATGTCAAGAATCTCTCCGGCAAAATAGAGACCTTTTACAAATTTGCTCTCAAGGGCAGAGATGTTAACACTAGAGAGAGATACCCCTCCACAGGTTACAAACTCCTCTTTATATGAAGATTTACCATTCACTCTGTGGGTGTCGTTTGAAAGAGCATCAGTAAGAAGATTTACCCCTTTTTTTCCGATTTCGCACCACTTTTTATCCTCTTTCAACTCACATTTCCCAAGCAGATATCTCCATAACCTGGCCGGAATACCATTTGGCCTTACACTTATGAGTTGCTTGTTGGGGTTATTCTCAATAATACGATTAAGTTCACCGGCTAGTACGGAGCTGTCCGGTTGATTGACCCAATTTATGTGTATTTTAAAGTTATAGCACATCTCATTGAGCACCTTTGCACCAAATGAGGAGAGTTTTAAAATTGCAGGACCACTCATACCCCAATGGGTAATGAGGAGCGCCCCTTTGGATTTTAACTTTGAACCCTCCAGGGAGAGAATAACATCTTCTATTACAACTCCCATAAGTTCTGTGATCTTATCACCGGGTAAGTTAAACGAGAATAGTGAAGGCACAGGGCTCTCAATCTTATGCCCTAGGTTGGCGAGCCACTCAAGAGATTTTTTTTTAGGTGAACCTCCGGTTGTTACTATTACTTTATCAAAGAGCAGTTCCGGATTTACATCATCTTTGAAACGGAGTTCAAGTTTATCATCAAATGCTTTGGTTATTGATATCACCTCCATCCCTGTAGATATCACAACTCCCAGACTCTTCGCCTGACTAACCAGAGCGCCAATAATTGATTGTGAATCCTGACTTGCAGGGAATACACATCCATCTTCCTGAATAACAAGAGGAACTCCTCTTGACTCAAACCACTCTATAGTGTCGAAATTGTCAAACTCTTTGAGCAGCCCACGCATCTGCCTTCCACCTCTTGGGTAGGCAAGTGATAGCTCCTCAATGGAAGATGAGCTGTTTGTAAGATTACATCTCCCCCCTCCGGTTATCTTAACTTTTGACAAAGGAGCAGCTCCCTTCTCAAAAATTGTAACTGAAGAGCCGTGGTAAACCTCTTTTACAGTAATTGCAGAGAAGAATCCTGCTGCTCCGCCGCCTATTATTGCAACTCTCATCTGTTTTTGCTCTCTGTTTTTATCCAGTGAACCTCTTTGTATTCCAAGAATCCCATCTTTCTTGCTAGTAGAAGAGACTTCATATTACTATCTTCGACGTGTATAAAGACCATCTCTCCCCTCTCACGTATCTTGTTTGCAAGAGCATTGGCTAAATCTATTCCATAGCCCATTCTGCGGTATTCAGGGAGCACGTTGATGAATCCCATACAGCCGTCGTCGTGGGTGATAATCCAAGCGACCAACTTACTGCCGTCATATATGCCAAGCCCTATACCATTCTCTATTCTCTCAGCAATATACTCCGGACATACATATTTGCTGTATGTATAGTTGTTGTAAATATAGTGAGCTTCGTTTGGGCTTAGTGCTCTTATGCTGTTTATCGTCTCCGGGAGTTTAACCTCAGCAGGGAGCCAACATTTTGTACAGGAGAGATTCCATATAACATCTCGCTTTTGAAGGATTGATGGTAACATCCACTCCTCAATTATTGCAAAGTGATCGTCCTCGGGGGTAAGTCTCTCTATAAGCCGGGTAAACTCGTTAACAGCACAGCTGCTTATATAGACCCAGTTTGCATAGCTGCACCCTCTCACCAGCAGAGAGTCTCCGGCAATATCAATACTCTTTATGGGATAGCCTTTAATAAAGTTAATAAGATTAATATTTCTTAAAGGATCTCTTTTCAATATATCTATTGCCTTTGACTCTTGTGATGATAACTGTTTCATTTAATGGCTTATACTGCTTTTTATCTGTTTGAAATAAGCGGGGAGTTCTTTAGTACATTAATCGGTTTTTTATTGATCTCGATATCTTCAATCAATACTCCACCCGGATACACAACTGAGGTTGGAATAGCACCCTGATATAGGAAGTTGTAAACCATCTGCTCACTGCATACACCCAAGACTCTCTTAAGCTTGTTAAGTGGTACAGGAGTTAACTCAGCTCCGATAACCAATGATTCTGAACCATCTTTTACAGATACTCTATAGATATATTGGTCCGATTGATTTGCAATTTTCCTTACAATATAGGCGTAGTCAAGCCCCTCTTCGATGGCAGCTTTAATAAGCTCTCTCTTAAGATCTGTCGGAGAAGATCCTTGAGCAGCAGAGATAACCAGTGTTCCTGGAGCTGCCTCAAGCGGAATTGCCCTTGGTTTCACTCCGAACCTCAGGCTCCCTGTAGAGCCGTTTGTCTTTCTTGTAGGAGTTCTTGTGCTTAGAAGATTTTTCAGGATTCCGTTTTCAATAAGTGAAACCTCATTTATCGGAGCAACACCCTGAGCATCCATAGTATATTTCCCCAATAGCGGATTACCGTTGAAGCTCTCCATATCTGTTCTGTTAACAACAGATATTCTGCTGTCAATCACTTTTTTGTTTATCCTCTCCTCAAGAGCCTTGATATCTCTTCTTGAGCTAATGTTCTCAACTCTGGCTACCGATGCCATTACCTGGACCGGTCTCCTCAATGAGATTACTCCTGCAGGAGAGACAAGATTATCTGAGAATAGTGTAGCTGCTGCTTCGTTTTCAAATAGAACCGGACCCAGATAGTACTCTTCCATCTCTGCTGCTAAAGTTAATATCTCCATTTTTTTGGCAAACTCATTGACTGCAGCTATAAGCTCCATCTCAACCGGCAGAGTTTCAAAGGTACTTGCATAAATAGTGTGTTGGTCCCTAATAACCTGTCCCTTTGCGTTTCTTACACTTCCGGAAAATGTAACTGTTACATAACCCGATGGTTCTACAATTTTTGTCCCCTCTGTAGTGAGGTAGTAGTAGTTGGTAATAATTCCGTCTGTACCGACTCTGGAGTTAAAAATTTGAGGATATTTTGAAAATTCTGCAGATAGTTTGCAGGTAAGCTCTTCGTATGATTTTTTACTGAGATTGAATTTTGCAGCACCATTGGTCTGCTCCTCAACTCTTGCCAATGGTAGCATATCCGGCAAAGCCTTCTCCTCTTCGGTTAGGTTTGCACTCTTTAAGTTGTTGATTTTTGAGTTATAGACCTCTACTGCAAATTTATATGCAAGGTCAGATGTCTGCCAGAAGTTCCTCCTGAGTTGATCATAATTATCTTCTGATGATGAGAGTGATGCAGATAAAATTCCGTTCCCGGTGTATGCATAGTCACTGGAGAGCTTACTATCTCCAACATAAAGATTTACAGAGTGTATTCTCTCTTTGGGGCTCTTTTTTGAATTTAGTATTGTACCTAGAGTGCCAGAGACAGAGATATATGATGTCTCTCCCACAGTATAGGAGATAAAATATGGGGCAGGAGAGTTTGGAAGGATAAGTTCATTCTTACTTCTGTTCATCTCATCTTCCATTGCCTTAAACAATGTGGTGTGATCTATCTGGGCACTAACTGTAACTAAAGAGACTAACTGTGCTATAAATGCAATAAGAGAGAATCTCATTATTTTATATATGTGTTTCATTTCGGTTATCTTTTTTATGAGAGATTATTATGGACGAGGCAGAAGTGCCGGAGTTACTGTAGGTTTTGCCTTTTTCTGAAGCTCAACCTTGTTTACAAAAATTGTTGGAGATATTGCTGTCACCGGAACATTCCCGGAAGAGGCCCCGCAGGTACCTGTAAATATCTCAAACTCTCCGCCGGCATATTCAATGTTTGAGAACATAGAGAGTGGAGTTCCAATCATATCTACCCCCCTTACCAGTTCGTCTTTCCTTCCGTCTACATAGATTCTGTAAACCTCAAGAGGGGTTACATTAAATGAGTTAGCTCCTGCTCTTCCTGTCTGTGTAAAGCCACCGGTCACTGTTTTGAAGAAGTATCCATACTCCTTACCCTGTTTTTTAGCCTCATCAATTAGAATCTTCCTTAACTCTGCATCAGTTTTATAGGAGTTTGTCTCAACAATAAGGTTTGACTGACGTGAAGTTGGGTCATATTCAAACTCTGCCCTGGAGTGTCCGTTGGATTTTGGGAACCCTTCAAGACCTGTACGGGTCATAAGGAAGTTTCGGAGAATACCATCTTTAACCACCTCAACTCTTTCTCCTCTTACTCCTTGATCATCAAAGATGTAGTATCCGTTTAAAGAGCTCCCGCGAAATTTTTTCATTGTTGGGTCGCAATATACGCTAAGAGACGCAGGGAGAACACTCTCACCCACCATATTCTTAAAAGTCTGTCCGTCACTCTCACTCTTCATCTTTTGTCCTTCGATTCTGTGTCCGAAGATCTCGTGGAAAAAGACACCGCTTGCAGATCCTGAGAGAAGCGCAGGTCCTGTATATGGCTGAACCAAAGGTGCAACTTTAAGCTCCGATAGTTTAAGGGAGATCTCTTTTATATCTTTCTCAATTTGAGATGGGGATGGTAGTTCGTCCGGGAAATATGCAAAGTAGCTTTTGTTAAGAGGGAGCTCCATACCGTCGTCGGCCATAGTTGCGGCTCTAACGCTAAGTATTGTATATGTCCTGTTCTCTGCTATCTCACTACCCTCTGTAGAGACAAAATATTTTCTCCAGATTCTATAGGTTAAGGTTACATTAGCACTTATAACATCTTTATTGTCAATAAAAAGTGCGCTATATTTGTTTAGTTGTCTTTGCCACGCCTCTTTATCAAGGTTAGCATTATCTCCTCTTATTGCAGGTTCAAAATATTTTTCTGCCTTAGCATTAGTGAAGTCGGCCGATTTATCTTCGTTCTCTATCTTCACACCTTTTTTTGCAGTTGCCCTTTCGTAGCTAGTTATTGCAAAACGATAACGTGTATTTACCTCCTCTCGAATAATCTCCTGCAGTGCACTCACCCCTTTTTGAATATCCTCGGGGAGGAAGATTGTTGGAGGGCCTGCAAACCTGTTTGATGGTGAGCCGTTTTGAGATTCGTGAAAATTGTCAAACTCAGGAGTTCCAATGCGTATCTGAGGAACAAACAGGATATGTTTATCCTCCTCTGTACTTACAGCAGCCCCCATAGATGAGCGGATTATTCTGGTATGGTTGTCCAGAACTCTGTAATTCATATAAAAGGGAGGATACTCACCCTTTTGGAGAGTAGTCATCTGGTTCTTTAACTCACTTTTTAATAGATCAAGCATCTTATCCTGTGCAGAGAGCTGCAGGGATATCAGAGCCAGAACAGGGAGTAATAAAAATTTTAATTTCATTTTTGTTGTTTTTTAATTTGCCGTTAAAAATTGAAAAGTGTCAATCCTGCAAATTTAGCCATTTCTACGCAAGAATGGATAAAAATATGAGGAGTCACACTTTTTAACAATCAATATTTAAAAAACAGATCCCTACTTGGGCTTTCCTATGGGCATTATGTAGAGAGGTACCTCATTTTGTGGAAGCTGCATAACAGCAGTGACCATCTCATCGTTAAATGCTCCAATGGCACAGGTTCCCAACTTAAGAGCCTCTGCCTGAAGATAGACGTTCTGTGCCGAGTGCCCAAGGTCCATACAAACATATCTTTCGCGGCCTCTCTCTCCATATCTATCTGTTATTCTGCTGTATACAGCGCTGTAAAATACACTGAACGGGGCCTCCTGAACCATCTTCTGGTTTAAAGCTGCAGATGTGAGCTCTTTACGCACATCTTTAGCGATTAGCCTTATAATTCTATGTTGCTGCGCTTCATATTTGTACACTCCTGGCTCAATACCGGGGATGTTTCCTACTACGGCATAGATCTCCAGTGGATATCTAGCTCCGGCCGAGGGTGCGCTCCTGAGACCTCCCCTTACCTGAGGGTTGGTGCTTGGTTTGGTAACACCATAGGCAGACCATAGTATCTGAGAGAGATGAATGTCGGTAACGCCATCCCCTAAGAAAGATCGCCTTGACCTTCTACTGTTAATGGCCTCTTCAAGAGAGATATCTCCCTTAATAGAGGGTGATGTAAGCAGATAAATAAGCTGTTCCCCTTCGGTTATCTTTGTGAAAACCTGTTTGTCCTGAGATGAGGCAGATGTAAACGCCAGCATAATCAAAAAAGAGATAAAAATTTTCATATAGTTTTCTATTTAAATTTTCCGGTTATCTCAGAGAGGTTAAATGTACCCTCAATGTCCTGAATTTCGGTTTTTCCGTATAGAATATCAAAAAAGAATGAGCGCAGCTTATCCATTGTAATCTCTGCCACCTCTCCCTTCTCATTTACTCCCAGGTCATAACTTTTAAGCAGTTGTGCCCCTAGGCTGGCTGCTGTTAGCAAAAAATGGTTATTGAACTTATCCGTGTCAATAAGATCTGCTGCAAGAACCTTTCCTACGACAGTATAGCTTCGTATTGTCTTTTGAATATCATCTCTGGTCAATGTGGTCTTAACCTCATCTGAGAGGATATTCATCTCAATTTTACCTGAACCTGCAGCCTGACCTACATTCTTATAAAGCGATCCAAGATCTGCAAGGGTTAGGTTATATAACTTTGATCCCGGAGCAATCATTACAGGGTTAATTGAAAAGGCGCTTGGGAGCAGGAGAAATACAGTATCTTCCAGTTTAACGGATGGGCTGTTGAATGTGCCAACCAGCGAATTTGTAATCTCGAGGCTTTGCGTAGAGAAGAGACCACCTATAACAATGGAGTTCTCTAATATTATTTCATCTGCGTAAATACTGCCGGCAACAAATGCGTTGCATAGTGTCACCCTCTTTGCATTGATATCAGAATAGAAGGAGAGTTTACAGTTAAGTGCACGCGAAACAACTGAGTTGGCGGAGCCTACGCTTTTATGAAAGATAATCTCTCCCTTTGCTTCACTATTAATAAAGAGCTCCAGCTGAGTGAAAAGCGCCCCCATAAAATATGCATCACCGCTGTTGATCTCAAGCTTATATGCATAAACGGCCCCCTCTATTATGCTGTCTCCCAGCACAGTTATGTTTCGTCCAAGCTCAGATGACTTTTCGGGCAGGATTGAGCTCCTTACAAGATTGTTCTTAAGCTGAAGATGAGCTTCACTGATTCGGATCTCTTTTAAATCTTTCATTTTGTTATATTATTACCTGTTGCTCATTACACAGATTGAATCTAAATTTGCAATTTTCCTGATCATCTCTCTGATCCTGAATGAGTGTGGATCACCGTGCTTGACCCTCTTCTCCAGTTCATATTCAAAATAGAGGGCAATGTTACTCTTATCTTGTTGTGAAATTGTCTCCCACTTAATATCTTCAGATGAGATCTGCATTATTATATCGTCCCAAACCTCCCCTCTCCTTTTTTGTGCCAAATCCTCCTGAGAAAATATCTTTTGTTCGTAAGTATTTGTATTGCTGTAGCTCTCAATAAAACAGACCGGAACGACAATATCTCCGGATTTGGTCTCATTTATTATACCCTCCTGAATTGTGTTATAAAGGCGTTTTTGAGTTATAATGAAATTTTTGGCCTTTGTGATAGTATCTGCTGCTCTCTTTTTCGTAACAGAGGATGATAATTTTGATATCAAGCTTGAACACTCCGTTCCGAAGACAGCAATCACATTTATAAGATCGCTGTTAATTGCTCTTACCTTGTGGTTGTTTGTCTGGGATTCAAAATGGAAAATATATTTATTGAGTTCATAAACGCGGTAAGAGAGCTCTTTATTGAGATCCTGGAAGATTTTTATGTAACGGGAAGATATTCTGTTAAAATCCTTCTCCATTTGGTCTTTTACAAAAGAGGAGCGCTTTATGAGCTCTCTCAGCACAATCTGCTTGCTCTCCGCCACCTGTACCAGCTCAGTAACTTGTTGGCTTATCTCTGAACGGATATAGCTGAAAAACCCATTTACAACAGAGTCTGCAATCCTGAGTGAACTCTCCTCCTTTGTCCGAACCTCCACCTCTTCTGTTGCAACAACAGCTGCTGTGAGCATCGTAATATTTGTTTCACAGCTCTTTACACTTTCTGAGAAGGGGTCTGTGTTAAAGTGCAGATTTATCTCAACAGGAATATCTACAGTAACCGATTTTGTTCCTCCTTTATTTGAGGCTTCAAACGGAACTGTTACCGTTTTGCTGACTGTCTCTTTATAGCTCTTTGAAAAACCCATATTATTAAGAATTTTCTCGTTGAGACAGACCGGAGTTAAACAGCTCTATAGCCACATCCTTAACTCGTGAAGGTTTTTTTGAATCGGAAATCAGTTTCAGAAATTCATTCCTCACCTCTTGTTTGCTATGGAGATCTTGACTCACAGGTGTTTTATGAAATTCTGTGTGAAGAGCATTGGAGATAGAAGTTATCACAGTCTGATGCAAAGATTCGCCGGGAGCAAAGAACTCGGTGACTCTGTTACCGAAGGAGTCGTTCTCAAATTCGCACAGTGCAACAAGAAGATAGGCTTCGCTGTTTCGTGAAACTATATCCTCAACTAAAATCTGCTTGGTGAGGCTCTCCTGGTTATGCATATCCAGTATAAAGGCCTTAATGGAGTTTATAGCATTTAACCCTCTCTGTTTAATATTTGATGCGACAATTTTCTGGCTGGAAACGACTGATTCTAACTGAGTAAGAGGGACCATCGCAGTAAGATACTTTGACCTGTTGGTCATTCTTCCTATATCTCTGTAAGAGAAGTCGATCATTGGTTTGTCAACCTCAAAAACCCTTGTCTGAAGGTTAGAATTCAATCCATTGAATAGTTTGGTGTAGCGTTTTGAGATCATATTGTAATCTCTCTCCATAATTGACCTGATACTCACCAATGCCCTCTTCTGATGCGAGAGTAGCATCCTTTTTGACTCATATTCACTTTTGTATTTTGCAAGCTTTTGAGAGATCTGAGACCGTATCAGAGAGTAGAAGCCTCTGTTGACATTATCACAAACAAGGTCTGAAGCTCTCTCTTCTGCAGCAATTACTGCTGCCTGCATTGCAACTACAGCACCGGTTGCGAGGTTAACGTTTTTGGAGACATTGCCCATCTCCTCTGCCAGTGGCTGCGTATCTATATGATAGTTAAAAGTTGACATATTCTCAAATTGGAATTTTTACTAAGTTAAAGCTCCTCCTGGAGTTCGTGCTCAAGCTCTGCAATGGCATCCTTTGCAATATCCGGCAGACTCATTGAGACCAATTCAAATGTGATGTTGTCTACACTTGGTTCAGGAGGTATCTCGGACATCTTTGCAAACAGAGGATTTACGGCAATAAGAGGTCTTCTCCTTTCGTCCAGATCATAGATCTCTTTTGCTGCTATTGCAGTCTCTTTGGAGTTTCCATCCCTCAAAAGAGCTTCGTAATAATCTATGTGTTCAAAACTATCTGCTTTTTTAACGATATCCTCTTTAAGCTGTTCCATATAGTTTTCGAAGTCTGTCTGAACACTATGGAACTCTTGTGACTGCTTCTCAAATGCCGCAAGAATCTCAACACTGCTCCCAACAGATTCCACAACCGAAGAGTCAAGCGACCCGTTCGATTGCTTCATACTCTCCTCTGTTTTTTGCATTGAGATCATTGTGTTATATGCGGCAACATATTCACTTAAAGTATTCCTCATCAAATTGACAATATCTGCGCTTTCTGCTCTGTTTCGTCCGTAAAAATCTTCTGTATCCTGATGCCACTTGTTGAGGTAGCTTATCTTTTGATCTTTGATATGGTTGTAAATTTTAAGTCTCTCAACCCTGGTCTCTTCCATAAGACTCTGCACAATCGGAGCGACAATCTCTTCGTGAATCTGGTGAATTCCAAAGGGCATATTGGTGGTGCTTCCATCCTCTGCAACCCAGCTATCAGAAAGGATATTGTATCTGACCTTGGAGCTGCTCTTAAGCTGAAAAGGGACATACTCCTGGATTGACTCTCCATAATTAAAATTCTCGTTGCGTATCCTCTCTATCTCTGCCTGCTCCAAAACAGGAGAGTAGTGGTTGTATGGAGATTTAAGAATCTTGAAGAGAACTCTGTTTGACTCAAATACTATTTTATCTGTAGAGGCAATCTTGAGTGACGATATTGTCTGAACAGATTGAGCAAGAGTAAGCATAAGACCTTTTAAGACATCTTCAAATTTGGATGTGTGCCTGGAAAGAGTATCCTTCATCCTGTTAAGTTCGTGAAATTTAGATATCTGAGAGTAGTAGCGGGAGGTGTCAAAAACTTCAAAGACCGGTGCCCCTGCAGGGATATCATTTGTTGAGTACTCTCTGAGAAAGTTGTGATAATCACTGTTATTGGAGACCAAAGGGAGGGATACAGAGGTGGTATCTATATCATCTATACAGTATGTTATTGTGCGAAGTGCTCTCTCAAGTGCCCCGAAATAGTCATTTTGATTAAGTTCTTGCATTGAGGATGAAAACTCCTGAGTGTTTACAGATTCTGTATTGAATGAAGATTCAACCATTGGAGCCTCTTTGGAGAGCTGCTCCAGCTCCTCGATTTTTTCTACCAATGTCTTGTTGTGTTTTGGAATCTGGAGTTTAAATTCGGACTCCTTAGTTGTCCCGGTATAGTCTACAATAAAGCTCTTATTCTCATATTTTACCTGATTTGCTATCGGTACATAGGCAATTGCCATTTTGCTCACTTTATAACCCCTGAATATATCTCTGTTTTTTTTGTTGAGCTCCTCTATCTGCTTCTCTATTATGGACCTGCTCTTTTTTAAATTACCCTCTTTAATAATATAGAGGATAAAGGGGATAATGAATATGATAAGGAGCCACTTTAACAGTGAAGTGCGAGAGATATCTTTGTTTAAAACAGCAAGCTCCTCTTCCAGGTCGGATTTTCTTCTCTCTATCTGGTTCTCTTCAAAAACAATTTTTTCGGCAGCTTTTTCATAGAAATCAAGCAAAATTCTGGCCTGATCCTGGTAAACATTTTCTGAATCTTTAAATATTTTGCCTTTCATATGTGGGTGCTTTTTTCTAAACCGCGTAAATTTATGTGTTTTTTTTCTAAAAAACTAAACTCTATTTCTTTAATTACACCTTATTACTCTAAGTAAAATATCAAATGATAATAATCTCATCAATGAATATAAAAGCATCTCCCCCATTTCCGAGATGCCAGGCGGGGATCTTTCCGTAGTTTATCGCTTTTACTTTTACATATCTACCTCTGGAGTTGGTTTTTAACTTGAAGTCCTCTCTGGAAATTTCGTAATCATCATCAGGTAAATAGTTTTGAACCCTGCCAACCTCTCTGAAATTAACACCATCATCTGATAGATAAAAAATAACACTTTTTGGGAACCAAATCCACGAGCGGATATCCCGGACAAACCCCACGGCAAGGTATTTTATATCCTCAACCTTCCCCAGATCGACTATGGCCTCGAAATCTGTTGCCTGATAACCTTGCCACCCTCCAAGACGCCAGTTCTCAGAACCTCTTATTCCATCTATGAGCGCCTCCGGCCCTCCACCTGTGTAGTTTTTGTTATATGGAGTATTTATAACAACTGAGCGATTCAGCTCTATTTTGGTATATCTTCCCTCTACACTCTTGCTTAGCCCAAAACCCTCTTTCCAGGCAACCGCTTTCAAGATGGTGGTGGTGTTAAAGGTGAGTGGAGATGTATACTCTGCAGATGTGGTGTCCGGGTCGCTTCCGTCAAGAGCGTAGTAGATTTTACATCCCGGCACGATTGTCCCGATTGAGACGAGGGTTGAATCTTTAATAATTGGACTATCTGCGTTAAGAAAAGGAACCGGTAAAATAATCTCATCATCAATTGATGTTAAAGGGCTGTTTCCCTCTCCAGTGCCCCAGTTTTTATTTGGGGTGATGCCCATTACAAATTGGAGCTCTCCGCCTGCAATTATTGCAGAGTGGGAGATATACGATTTGTTGTAAGGCTGGCCGTTAAGTGTTGCCGATTGGATGTAACGGTTTTTTGCAGATACCCCTTTTGCCACTATCCGGAAGACCTCTCCATTTTCGAGGTTAATCTCGGTATGAGGTAACCAAGGGGTTCCGATAATATATTCGGGAAGTCCGGGTGTGACAGGGTAAAAGCCCATCGCGCTCATAACCAGCCAGGCAGACATCTGCCCACAATCTTCATTACCACTCAATCCGTTAGGCTGGTCGGTAAAGAAGTCATCCATTATTTGGCGTACTCTATACTGAGTTTTCCAGGGCTGGTCTACAAAATTATAGAGGTAGGCCATATGGTGACTCGGCTCATTACCCTGGGCATACTGGCCTATAAGACCGGTTATATCCTTCATATCCATCCCGGTAATAGGGGCTTCGGTCTCGAAAAGCTCATCTATTTTGGCTGCAAGCTGCTCTTTTCCTCCGTGAAGTTTGATAAGTCCGGTTATGTCCTGAGGAACATAGAAGCTGTAGTGCCAGGAGTTGGCCTCAACAAAGTGCCAGTCGATGGTTGTGGGGTTAAAAGGGGTGAGCCAGCTTCCGTTAAGGCGGGGTCTCATAAAACCGGTGGTTGTGCAAAAGATGTTTTTGTAGGATTGTGCCCTCTTTATATACTCCCTGTAGAGGTTATGGTCGCCCATCTCTTTTGCCATTACCGCAATACACCAGTCATTATATGCATATTCAAGCGTTTTGGAGATAGAGCCGTGCTCCTTGTCAGATGGGATATACTGGTGTTTTATATATACGCCCAGCCCGTAGTGCTCCTTTGTTGCACTGTTTACCATAGCTTTGAGGGCAAGATTTGAGTCAAAACTCCTGATCCCTTTCATCCACGCATCTGCAATTACCGAAATGGCGTGGTTTCCAATCATACAGTATGTTTCGTTTCCTGCCAGCTCCCAGATTGGCAGCAGTCCACCCTTTTCGTAGATATTTAGCATTGTGCGAATATAATCTGTAGATCTTTTCTGATCTATAATTGTCATAAGGGGGTGCCACGTCCGGTAGGTATCCCAAAGAGAGAAGATGGTGTAGTTTGTAAAACCATCTGCCGTATGGATCTCTCTGTCTATGCCCCTGTATCTCCCGTCGGAATCCATAAAGATATTTGGCTGAACCATTGTGTGATACAGAGCAGTGTAGAACACTGTCATCTGCTTTTTGCTACCTCCCTTAACCGAGATTTTACCCAACTCACTATTCCATTGTGCTACCCCTTTTTTATGGATCTCATCAAACCCCCAACCGGGAATCTCGCTCTCCATATTAGTTTTTGCCCCCTGAGAGTCAATTGCAGATAGTGAAACTTTTACCTCTATCTGCTCACCTTTTTTTGTTTCGAAACCGACAAAAGCTTTGATGTTGGTGCCCCGCTCTTTGGCCGGAATGACGGAGAGGGTGCTGCTTGTGCCGACTGTGCTGCTGCTTGTTTCTCCGCCAACAATAAGGGTGTCGTTAACGGCAATGCCGCTTCTGGTGAAGGGCTTGGAGAACTCCATATGGAAGTACCAGATAACATCTTTTGCCCAGTTTGAAGAGCGTCTCATTCCGCGTATCTCGGTGTCGCTCAAGATCTCTATCCAGGAGTCTGTCACCTTATCTCTGTGGCTGAGATCTATGATTATGTTGGACGACTCGCTCTTTGGAAAGGTGTAACGGTGGTAACCCACTCTGGGTGTTGCAGTCATCTCAGCTAACACTCCGGGTTTATCAAGCCGGACGCTGTAGTATGCGGCTGTGGCAACCTCTTTTTTCTTGCTAAAGGCAGATGAGTAGAGGGTGTTGATAAAAACCGGCTCACCCACCACAGGCATAAGCAGGATATCTCCATAGTCGCTGATTCCGGTACCGTTGAGGGCTGTATGGGCAAATCCGTAGATAACAGAGTCGCTGTAGTGGTAACCCGAGCAACCATCCCAGCCGGTGAGTCTGGTCTGTGGAGATAGTTGCACCATTCCAAAGGGAACTGTTGCCCCCGGATATGTATGGCCGTGAGCATCAGTTCCAATAAACGGGTTTACAAAGGAGGCGGCACCATTTTTCTCTACGCTGTTTATGCAGGATTGGGTGGTTAGAATGCCCACTAGTAAAAGGGCTATTAATCTAAATTTCATTGTCATACAAGTTTGAGTGTGATATAAATTCAGGTGTGCTTTACAAGTTTGGATGTGAAATATTATGGAGTGTTTAACAAATTTAGACAGAATATTTTAATCTGATTCTTGAAGCGGTTTAAGTCAAGATCACTTTTACACAGAATCTCTACAGGGTGGTCAGGCCAAAGGTGAAAGAAGTTATCTGAGAATTGGGCGTGGCTCTCGCTAAGATATAGCTGAACAAATGGGGCGAACCGGGTTGAGGTGAGAGTTACTATATAGCCATCCCTCGCCTTGATAATCTTCGTATCGATATCCGGTCTCTCCAGAGCAAGCAATCCGTATTTTGTAAGAAACTTGGTATTTGAGTAGAGAGTTCCGTCGGAGGTTCTGAAATTTGCCTCAATAACAGAAGAGGCTCTATCCTGCTCGTGCACAAAAGAGCTTACCGGGAGAGATAGGAGTTTTACCGAGCTATTGGCCCCAATTGTATACTCTCTCTCCATTATGTTTTCACGCGAATCGGAGAAATTTCTGAGATTAACTGTTACTATCCCCTTGGTATCGGTTAATCTGTCTGAGACAAGATAGATATTGCAGCTGTCTCTCTCTATCATAACCGAAACGAGGATATCTCTGTATAGATTCCTCACAGTGTACTGAAGAGCCTTCCAGTTATTATTTACATCTGTTCCGGACCAGCTGGTTACAGGCCAGCAGTCGTTTAGCTGCCAGTAGAGTGTGCCCATACAGTATGGTTTTGAGCGTCGCTGAGCCTCGATTGCCAATCCAATACCTTTTGCCTGAATAATCTGGCTATTGTGAATAAATGACTCAAGAGTTTTGGGGTGGAGACTATCCATTGCAAGGTATGCAAGGATGTTTTGGTATCCGGTAGGATGCTTTTGATGAGAGCGGAGCTCATCGGAGAATAGGGTATCTGCCTGCTGTGGCTGGAACTCCCTTATGGTAGAGATGGCCGGCATTGCCTGAAGACCAAACTCGCTCATAAAACGAGGAACCTTCTCCAGATACTTTTCTACCGGCTCCAAACCCCACCATACCCCCCAGTAGTGTGAGCTTGAGTGGGTCATACTCTCTTTTCTTCCCCACCCGAACATAGGGGAGGAGGGGAGATAGAACCGTCCGGGATCTAACTCTGCTACTGCTGTGGGGAGAATATCGTGAAATATCCTCTGATAACCATTCCAGAGCTTAGCAGAGTCGGCCGGAGCGATTTTATGGCTCTTTTGCCACTGCCAGTTATGCCAACCCTCGTTTGATTCGTTATTGCCACACCACATAGCGAGAGCAGGGTAGTTACGAAGCCGTTTTATCTGGTAGCTGGCCTCGCGTTTGACACTCTCTGCAAACAGGTCGTGTGGAGGGTACATTGCACAGGCAAACATAAAATCCTGCCAAACAAGTATACCGGAGCGGCTGCACAACTCGTAGAAGATATCCTTCTCATAAACTCCGCCTCCCCACACCCGAATCATATTCATATTGGAGTTTACAGCCGTATTTATAACCTCTCTATAGTCATTATCAGATACCTCTGTTATAAAGCTATGTTGTGGGATATAGTTGGCTCCCTTCATATAGACCGGAACTCCGTTTAGCTTAATATAGAGAGGTTTGCCTATGGAGTCCTCCCGGTTAATAACCTCAATTGTGCGAACTCCGTATGGGATATCTTCTCTCCAACTCTCATTGGAGGCGGTTTTGAGTTCGAAATACAACTCATAAATGTGTGCCTCTCCCAAACCACTGCTCCACCATAACTTAGGGTTGTCAATTGTAAACGGGATGTCATAGAATCTCTCACCCGGAGAGAGGGTGATATCTTTACTGATATATGCTTTACTGCCCCCCTTTTCACCGATAGTGATGGTTGCATTTTGGGTGAGTGCAGATGTTATCTCAAGTATAGCGGTTATTTGTGCCTTTGAGCTATCAATAGATTTTGTATAGAGTTGAACATCAATTGGCTTAATGTTGTCCCAACTCTCAATATAAACCGGAGATGTTATTCCGGCGGTTATAAATCGTGGTCCCCAATCCCAGCCGAAGTGGTAGGCCGCCTTTCGTGCAAATACCCATCTGCCCCCGGGAACAGGATAACCATAGGAGGTTGAATCTCTTAAAAACCTGTTTAAAGCCGACTCAAAGAGCACCTCAACAACATTCTCTCCCGGCTTAAGGAGCTCTTTGCAGTTGAACTCCCATTTGAGGAACATATTATTGGTGGAGCCAAGCTCTTTGCCATTGAGAAAGATTTGTGCATAGGTATCGAGACCCTCAAAAACAAGATTTATATTGGCGCTTGCAAGAGTCTCATCTGCAATACTAAAACTTTTACGATACCTCCAATTTGTCTCCCCTATCCACTGCAGATCCTTTTCATTACAGCCGTAGAAGGGATTTGGGATTAGGCCGTTTTTAAGAAGGTCGGTGTGAACAGTTCCCGGAACATCTGCCAGGTACCACTTATCCGGATCAATATCTGCCCGGGAGACCAAATTATCTCCCCTTGATATCTTGCTATCTGCCCTAAACATCCAGCCATCTGTAAGAGAGAGCCTGCGAACCACCTCTCCCTCTTTACATCCGCCAATAGAGAGTGCAGATATTAGGGAGATCAAGATAATTGCAGATATCAATCTTACTCTGCTCATACCTTTTTGGGGATATAGCCTCTCCAGCCGTAGAATGCGAGGTAGAGGTATGGTAAGATCAGTATCAGGTATGAGATCTGGATTCCAAAGTTATCTGCCACTACTCCAATTATGAGCGGTAAAAGTGCTCCACCGAGGATTGCCATCACCAGGATTGATGAGCCTTGCGAGGTCTCTTTGCCAAGGCCGGCAATTGCAAGGGTAAAGATGTTGGACCACATTATTGAGTTGAAGAGCCCCACCCCAACAATTGCCCAGAGGGCTACCAAGCCGGAGGAGAGTACTGTGGTAAAGATTAGGGCTATGACAAAGAGGCTGAATACGGTTAGTGTCCTGGCAGGGAGGCTGCGTCCGATAATAAATCCTACAATATTTACGGCTATAAGAATAAAGAAAGGGGCAACCATACTGATTGAGATGCTGCTCTCGAGATAGGTAGATATGTAGATTACAAAGAAGCCTGCAAGAGAGATGAGTATCATATATAGATATTTACGCACTTTTGCCATTGATGCACCCATAGATACTGCACCAATAAACCGCCCTATCATTGCCCCTCCCCAGTAGAATGCGAGGTAGGTCTTTGCCTCCATCTCGGGGTAGGAGAGAATCTCTTCCAGGTAGTTGATTATTGTACTGCCAATAGATACCTCGGAGCCTACATAGAAGAAGATTGCAATTGCCCCCAGCGACAACTGCGTGTATCTTAGAGCGCCTGCCCCTTTAACAACTTCCTCCTGTGTGGTTAGAGCGGGGAGCTTGGCTACAGAGAAGATAATGGCAAGCACAATAAAGATTGCTGCGAAGATAAAGTATGGGATATGGACTCCACTATGGGCAAAGTATTGGAAGACAAGATAACCCCCTATTATTGGGGCTATTGTGGTCCCGAAAGAGTTAAACCCTTGAGAGAGGTTTAGCCTTGAAGATGCTGTGGAGGCTGGGCCAAGAATTGCAACGTATGGGTTGGCGGCTATCTGCAGCATTGTAAAACCAAGTCCAAGCACAAAGAGAGCAATTAGGAAGAAGCTGTACTGATGGTAATGTGCTGCTGGGTAGAAAAGCAGGCAGGCAATGGCAGATGTGACAAGCCCGGCTATAATCCCTTTTTTGTAGCCTATCTTTTGGATTGGATCTCCAATAAATGAAGAGACAATAAAGTAGATTAGAGAGCCTACAAAATATGCCCCGAAGAAAGCAAACTGAATGAGCATCGCCTGTGCATAGTTAAGCTCAAAGAGTCTCTTCATATATGGGATTAGAATGTCGTTCATACAGGTTATAAAGCCCCACATAAAGAAGAGTAGCGTTATAAGCGTAAAGTTTGCCCTAAAGTTTGAAGTTTTTTCCATATTGGTTTTAGTTTGTTGCAATTACTTGTATCTTATCAGTATATTCTTAAAGTGCTTAAGCCCTTCGTAATAGAAGAGGGTCTCTCCGTTAAACCCTTTTTTCCGGTTATAATGGATCATCTCTTCAAACATCTTTTGGGATGGCACCACGTTATCCTCTACCTGAATCAGAA
>CAYGOE010000026.1:0-26166 GCA_964351405.1 uncultured Muribaculaceae bacterium
CTTAACTGCAGCTCAGGTTGAAGCTTTGTATACGTTTGTAGAAGAATTCTGGGAGAAAGAAGATCGGGATCTTGAGGCTGCAGCCACTGAGCTTGTCTATTAATGATAAAGGCTACAGAGATGTAGCCTTTTTGCTTAGAATTTAGAGGCGTTCTTTTGAATTTGCTCTTGTGCTGCAGTGCTTCTCTTTGCTGCATAAATTGATGTCATCTTCAGCGATGAGTGATCTGCCTGCCCTTGCACGAAGTTTGGAGCGATACCATCCGCGAGCATATTCGTGATGCCGGTATCTTTTAAAGAATAAAATTGGATCTCCATTGGGAAAGCTAATTTCACCCTGACAACATCGCTCCAGTATCTTGCAATATCTCTTCCTTCAGCTCTTTTATTGCCTGGCATGAATAACTTCTTCTTTCCCTTTGCAAAAAGATAGTAATCAGGAGGGTAATTAAGATTCAATTTTTTCACATATTCCATCATCGCATCCGGAATGGTACGGATGCTATCGTTATCGTTTTTTGCTATTTCTTTTGAGATGTACACGACTTGTTTTTCAATATTCAGATCTCGAATACGAAGCTGAGAAATTTCGTTTGGCCGGAGAAAACAATAATAACATAGTAAGCACATTACTAAGTAATTATTATTATTTTCTTTAATTAAAAAATCTTTTAATCTTTCTCTCTCCTCTACAGTCAAGCACCTCCTTGTTTTATGTATCAACTTTTTTGGTATTTTTTTAAACGTACTGAAGGGATTTGTAGCGATGTAATTAAATTGAATCATCCAGTTGAATAGCCCGGTGAAGAATTGCAGATAATTATTATAAGTCATAAACGAGTACTTTTTGTTCTGCTTCAATTCTACCATTATGTTGCTTGCAATAATTTTATCAAATTGTGATACATACATTTCTGCACTGTATTTGTTTCGAATTAAATACTCCTTCAGATATTTTACGTATGATTTATAGCACCGAATTGAATGCTTTTCTGCCTCTCTCTCTTGAATTTTTATATATGTGTCTAACACGTTAAACAAGAGGTGAAAAGCCTTAGGAGCTTCCTGCTCGATAAAAGGATTCCATCCATTTATAAGCTTCTCATTTAACTCATTAATGATCTGTCGAGCGTAAGCTCTTCTTCTACCGATTCCTTTAACTCTGTTTAATTTGATTTTGACTCTTCTTAATTTCCCAGTTGCAGGGTATGTTGAATAATACGAGATGTACCATTCTTTTCCTTCCGTTAATCGAGCCGGTAAAAACTTGAGGTAAGAGATGTTTTTTTGACTTGTAGGCATTTTTTTTTATTGTACAACCCGATGTATGTACAAATATTAATGTCCCGTTTCTGTCCCGATTTTTTCGGGTAAACGCTGCAACTTGCTTACTATTTGCATCTTGCAGCGTTTTTGTGGAGATGGGCGGATTCGAACCGCCGTCCAAACAAACCATCCAAAGACTTTCTACACGCTTATCCTCTCTACGGTTTTGGTCCTTAAGCTGCCGAAAGGCAGGCCACTTAAGGCTTATCCTCTTAAAACTTAGGAGACTTTAGAGGCGTAGATCTCCGCATCCGTACTTTAATGATACCCCATATACCGAAACATAGACGGCGCAAAGATCGGCGGGATACTCGTCGCGGCCGGACCTAGCCGGCGGCAATTAAGGAATTAAGCAGAGCCTAATTACGCAGCGAGTGCATAGTTATTGTTGCCTGTTATGGCTTGTACTCCGGGATTTACGAGCCGGGGATACAACGCTCGACGTGCTTACCTTCCGATTGTGAATGCTGTCAAAACCAAAACATCCCCATTTGAAAGTTGTGCAAAGGTATGTAAAAAAGAGATACAAAAATAGTGCTAAAGAGCTACGCGAAATATGACATTAAAAAACGCCAGCTCCCCTCTACAACGGAGAAGAGGCCCAATACCATAATTATTATTCCGGCAACCCGGTTAATCATAAGTAGTTGCTTAAGCCGAAACTTGTTTCGGAAGATATTTATTGATGTGCTAAGAATTATCCACCAGGTGTTAGCACCGAGAAATACCCCTAAAAGGGCAGCAAAGATAACATCTCCGGAGGAGCTGCCGTCCACATCAAGACCGACAAACGCAAAAAGACCAAGAATCAGAAATACTGCACCAGGGTTAGTGGTTGTCATTATTACGGATGAGAGAAAATCTTCAAAGAGCTTCTTCCCTCCTCTGTTACGGCGTATCTGCTTAACAGGATTTGTAAGAAAGATCTTAAGACCTATAACAACAACCGCCAAGCCTCCGTAAAAGAGTACCGATACCTCATTATCTCTTACGAACTCCTGAATAAGAGCTAGACTGACAATGGCAAAGGCGGCAAAGATTGTGTCGGTAACAGAGGCTCCCAATCCTGTAATAATACCGGAAATCCTACCCTTGCTCAGGGTCTTCTGAACACACATCACCCCAAGCGGGCCAAGGGGAATGGAGGCACCAATACCCACTATGAATCCTTTTGCTATGTTCTCTATTATCATTTAATACGTTCTTAAATTCGCTCAAAGACTCCCTCAGGGTCAAAAATATAAAAATTATAACAAATCCTTTTATAAAATATTATTTTCTCTCTCTATTGAATCTTAACGATGGGGATTGTATGAATTCTCCTATTCCAAGGGATGACCATTTTTTATCTACAGCTTCTATTGTCTCAGGTGATGAGAGTGCAAATTCGGGCCAATCGCGGGTGAATCCATCTATGCCTTTTACTTTTGTTTTACTATCCATAACAAGTAACTCACCTTCAAAGCAGGAGTCTCTGATTGGGTCGCAGTTGCTGCCCCAAATCCATAGAAGGGTGTATTGCTCTTCGAGTGAAATTTCGGGATCTACCAGAACATTAATTAGCCCCTTCAACTCTTTATTTGAGTGTGCAAAGCTAAATGCAACCACTCCTTTTGGGTTTGATAAAGTATAGGAGCCGCGCTCTTCGGGAAGTTTAAGAGTTGCATCAAACATCACCTTACCTCCGAAACCGCATTGTGGAGCAGTGTGGTCAAGAACATCCAGAGGACCCCGGCTAAAGTGAGTGTCTCGTCTCGGAACATAGTTTTCACCAATAACCCTCCAAACTTGCTCTTTGTCGCGAATATCAATATCCCTGTCGGTGACAATCATTATCTTATTGAACATCATCTGACCTGCCCCCCAAAGTGCGTGTGCCACTTTTATTGCCTGCCCGGGATAGCTCTTCTCTATCTTTACAATTGCGATATTGTGACCAACTCCCTCTTCGGGCAGATGGAGATCCAATATCTCAGGAACCATTGTCAGCTGAATAGGGGTAAGGAATATTTTTTCGGTTGCAATTGCGATGTATTTATCCTCCTGAGGGGGGATTCCCACCAGTGTTGCAGGGTAGATAGCATTTTTTTTGTGAGAGACACAGGTGATATGGAGCTTTGGATAGAGATCTTCAAGTGAGTAGAATCCTGTATGGTCTCCAAAGGGGCCTTCGGTCACAAGTTGTTCGCTCTTATCTATGTAGCCCTCAATAACAAAATCACAATCAGCAGGAACCTGAAGCGGTTGTGTGAGGCAATCTGTAAGTTGTACAGCTTTGTTTCGAAGAAAGCCGGCAAAGAGATATTCATCTATACCCTCCGGGAGAGGAGCTGTTGCAGCATAAGTGTAAACAGGGTCTCCACCAAGGGTAATGGCTACCGGAAACTGTCCGCTTTTACATTTCGAAAAATGTCTCGCTCCGGTTTTGTGTCTGTGCCAGTGCATACCTGTAGTCTCTTCACTAAAGACCTGCATACGATACATACCAAGATTTTTGATCCCCGTCTCGGGATCTTTGGTGTGTACCATCGGTAAGGTAATAAAACGACCGCCATCACCCGGCCAGCACTTTAAAATAGGGAGCCTGCTAAGTTCCGGTTTGAATAGGACCGACTCCTGACAAGGGGGGTGCCCTCTGAATTTTTTGGGAAGCCACCCTGCAGCTTCTCGAAGTTGTGGCAGAAGTTTCAGCTTATCAAGCAGTGACCCTCTCTCCTGCATCAGCTCCTTCATAAGATTATCCATATAATCTGTAATCTCACCGAAGCTATTTATACCCAAAGCCAGGGCAACTCTGCTCTCGGACCCCATCATATTGGTAAGGACAGGAAACTGGGTTCCGGTATTCTCAAATAGCAGCGCTTTACCGCCACCCGGCTGTTTGCTTACCCTGTCTGTGATCTCTGCAATCTCCAGAACCGGGTCTGTAAACTCCTTTATTCTTATAAGCTCTCCTTTTGACTCAAGGAGATATGTAAACTCTTTCAGACTTTTGAACATATTTATTTTTGTCAAATAACATTTAAAATTCAAATCTTATAGTTGCGTTTGAGCTATGTAATTTGAAGAATATCTGCTAATTATAAGATTATTACAAAACTACATAACTGCTGGCCTCCTCTACAAGATATACAATTGAAGAGTAGGTTATTCCGCTGTGATTTGAGAGCCCTATTTCACAAGTTCTGCTGGTTGCATACCCCTGTGAACACCCCTCGCTTTGGCGGCGAAGATCTCTAAGACCGTGTCTGTTAAGCTCCGGCAGCAAAAACCCTCTGTCTCCTGCAAACCCACAACAGTTACTGTCAATTATTACAACTTCCTTGGCACATCGTTTAGCAATGTCGTAAAGATATTGGTCTACCTCCATCTTTTTGGCGCTGCAAACAGCAAAAACAGAGATCTTTCTATCTAGTTTTTTTACATCAAGTTTATCCAGAACAAATTTGGATATAAATTCAGCCGGTTCATATAATTTGAGTCTCTCACCAAAGTTGCTCTGCATTGTATACAGGCAAGGACTCATATCGCAGAGGATTGGTAGTTTTCCCCCCATTGATGCATCAAAAAGTGCCTTTTCAAGTTTGTCTGATGCCTCAATACCGGCCTCAACAAACCCTTTACTTGAGAATGCCATTCCGCAACAGAGAGAATTAAGGTCCGTAGGGTAGATAACTGTGTATCCGGCTCTTTTTAATAGCTTCTCTGTGATTTTTGTAACCTCTGCCTCACCGGACATCTCTTTTGACAACCCCATACTGCGTGTAATGCAGGATGGAAAGTAGACCACTCTTCTCTCTACCTCTTCTCCATTTTGTGGTGCTGAACTCTCTTTTCTCGCCATTTGAGAAGCAACAATCTCTCTGTTTGAGATCTTTTTTGATCCCTTAGGGAAGTATTGGTTCCAGAGAGGAACGACGCCTCCTGAGATCTTGTGAACACCTGTTGCAACAGATCCAAAAACTTTTTTGCCGGTAAGCAACCTCAAATAGTAGAAAGTATCCAGTCCCAACCTCATTCCTGATGTGACTCCTCCCATACTCTTTGCAACAGATAGTGCAATCTTCTCTGCTCGTTTGCTGTGCCCCTCGTGGCGGAGCTCTTTAACCAGTTTGCCGGCATCTATATCTAGCGGACATTTTATATAGCAGAGGCTATCTGTGGCACAGGTGTCGAGGCCGCTATACTCATATAGTTTATGAAGTTCTGCACTGCGGTGCGGCTCCTCTCCGGTAGCTTTAAGACGCTCCATCTCTTTGCAGACAACAATCCTCATTCTAGGAGAAAGGGTAAACCCTTCTGAAACACAAGTGCCTTCACAGAAACCACACTCCATACATCTGTCTACAGTCTCTCTGGTAGATGGAATAGGTTTGAGATTTTTCAGATGTATCTCCTTATCATTGTTTAGAATAACACCCGGATTGAAAATCCCTTTCGGGTCAAACAGCACCTTGATCTGATTCATCAATTTATAGGCCTGCTCCCCCCATTCCTTCTCCACAAACGGAGCCATATTTCTGCCGGTTCCGTGCTCTGCCTTAAGTGAGCCGTCGTAGTTATCTACAACCATAGTAACTATATCGTTCATAAAGTCGCTATAGCGTTTAACCTCGCTCTCGTTTTGAAAGTCCTGGTTAAACACAAAGTGCAGATTCCCTTCAAGAGCGTGACCGAAGATTACCGCCTCGTCGTAACGGTGTTTTTCAAAAAGAGATATTAGCTCAAGTGTCCCCTGTGCAAGTTTGTTAATAGGGAAGCAGATATCCTCTATGATAGGTGTGGTGCCGGATTTTCTCATCCCGGCAACTGTGGCGAAGATCTCTTTGCGAATCTTCCATAGTTTTGCCTGTTTAGCACTATCTTTTGTGAATTCAACCGGAAGTTCGGTCTTGATATGCTCAACACTGGCAAGAATATGTTTGATGTTCTCATCCAGAATCTGCCCACTCTCACCCTTTGTCTCGACCAATATTGCACACGCTTTATCGTGCAGACTCTTTATGTAATCCGGAACCCCTTTTGCAGAGTCCACAGATTTTAACGCGGCTCTGTCCATTATCTCAACTGCTGTTACACTCTCTCTCTTAAGAATAATAACCGCATTGCAGGCACTTTCGATATCCGGATATACCATCAATGCGAGAGCCTTATTGGGATGATCTGTAACTGTATTGAATGTTACATCACTAATGAAACCAAGAGTCCCTTCGGACCCAATCATAAGGTGTTTAAGTATATCTATCCCGTCTGAGTAGTCTGTAAGGGCATTAAGGCTGTATCCTGTGGTGTTTTTAATCTTGAATTTCTTAATAATTCTCTCTTTAAGCGCCTGATTGGAGGCAACCTCTTCTGATAGTCTCTCCAGTGCAGATACTATCTTTGAGTTCTTCTCTCTAAAGCTCCTTATACTATCTGCAGATGCTGTGTCTAAGATAGTTCCGTCGGCCAATACCACCCGAATATCTGCAATGGTCTTATAGGAGTTTTCGCTGGTTCCGCAGCACATACCGCTTGCATTATTGGCTGCAATCCCCCCAATCATTGCGTAGTCTATAGATGCAGGATCCGGCCCGATCTTCTTCCCGTATTTTGCCAGATAGCTGTTTGCATTTGTTCCGCGAATACCCGCCTGAAGTCTTATTTTATTACCCCGATCCAAAATTTCGTGCCCTTTCCATCCGTGGGTTGCCACCACAAGAACAGAGTCTGTTACAGCCTGTCCCGAAAGAGATGTCCCGGCCGCCCTAAAGGTAAGCGATATGTTGTGTTCATCTGCCTTCTTAATTAAAAAGCAGAGTTCATTCTCATTATGTACTTTAACTATAAGCTTTGGGATAAGCCTGTAGAAAGAGGCATCTGTCCCAAAAGCTAATGTGCTGAGTGAGTCGTGAAGCAGACTCCCCTCAGGAATCTCTTTGGATAACTCTTTGTAAAACTGAAGGTATTTTCCTGTTATCATAGTAAAGTGTCTTTTATTTCCGGTGGATATGCCCCTTTAGAGACTATTTTTCTTTTTTTATCCAGAACATATGTTTGTGGTATGTTGGTTATTTCAAATTTATCGAACAGCTCTATTCGGTTATTATCCAAGGAGTAAAAAACCTCCCAGGGAATTTTTTCTGCTTTGATATACTCTGGTAGTTCATCTTTTTGATCCCCTGTATATATTGCCACTACCCTTACCCGTTTTTTCTTAAGTTGATGATAGATCTGCTTTAGTTCGAATGTAAACGGTTTGCAGATGGCGCAATCGGTATTGAAAAAATAGAGCAGAGTGTGTGGTGATCTTTTACCGGTCAAATTAACAAGCCTACCTCTAGAGTTATAAAGTTTTATTGTGGGAGCCTCTGAGCCAACTCTATTACGCTCTATCCTGGCGATAACTGCCGGGACTCTTTCGTTTATGAATTTTTTATCAAACCAAAGGGAGTGGTAGGGTATCATAAAATTTTTGGCAACATAGATTGCTGCATCTTTTGTCTTCTGGTCATCCTGCACCCACAGATGCTCGAAAATATTGTAAAAGACAGCGTTGTACATCTCCCTGCTCTCTTTTGTAAGCCTTTCTAAAAGAGGCGTAAATGCATCTTTAAGATCTGCCGTATCTCCTAAATTAAAAATTTCCAGATATTTAGGCACAAAAGCCTCTGCCTGACTGTAGTAGTATGCAATCTTCTCTGCCTCGGCATCTAAAAGTGTTTTGAGAGCTTTGTTATCCAGCTCTCTTCCAATGATCTTTTTTTCGGAATCAATTAAAAACATCTGTGGAGTCTTAAGAACATTGTATAGCTTGTGAAAGTCACTCGTTGATACAGGATCGAAAACAAACCTCCAACCTGACTCAACAGCACCCCCGGTAGAACCGAAATGCTCTGTTATAAATTTTGATAATCTGCCTGAGTCGCTTCGGGTAAAAACGGCATAGACCACAAGATTCAGATATCTGTACCGCTCTACTATCAGTTTGAGTTCTCCATACCTCTCCTTACACAACGGGCATTCGTCGTCAAAGAAGTAGATAATGGTGTACCGCTCCTTAAGCTCTCTAAGAGAGAGTGGTCTTAAATCTGCACCAGTTAGTTGTAGTTCCGGAGCACTCATCCCTATGAGCGAATTCTCATTAAATTCAGTATATAGTCTTAGAAGAGCTAGCTCTCCCTCTCCGTTCCACTTTAATCGTGAGTTTAAAAAGTAGTTTTTAGAAATATAAACAGCCACACTCTCATACCCCATTACCCCCGAAGTGCTGAAGTGGTTGAAAAGATATCCGGCAATCATAGATTTGGTAGTTGTGTCACTACTTTGTCCAATCAGGTAGTCACACGCCTTAATCATAGAGTCTATCTCTGCAGGAACACTAAGCAGATAATTATCAATTGCTCGGTAGAGCTTTTCCGGAGTACTCTTAATCTCTTGTTGGGAAGATTGATCAACCCGGATAACGTCAATTATCTCTGTAGCCGGTAAACAGAGAGGAGAGGTTATCAGTATAATTATACCCAGGAAGATCACACCTGTCCAGCTCATCTTTATAATTCGTGTTTAGATGTTAAACTGACTCCCTCTGCCATAAATGCACTAACATCACCTCCGTTAATAAGAACATCACGTACAACAGTTGAAGTTATAAATGAGTATTCGTGACCTGAGGGAATAAAGACCGTGGTTATATTTGGTGACATCTTTTTATTTGCCTGAGCAATAACTCTTTCCAGTTCAAAATCTGTAGTTGTTCTCAGCCCGCGCACTATAAAAGCGGCGTTTACCCTTTTGCAGAAATCTATTGTCAACCCTTGATAACTCTCAATCTGAACACCCTCCATACCTTTCACGGAGCTGCGAATTATCTCTAACCTCTCCTCAACTGTAAAGAGTCCGCTCTTTTGCAGATTGAATCCAACAGCTACAATAACTTTGTCGAAAAGTCTCATAGCCGATTGTAATACATCCAGATGTCCAAGAGTAAAAGGGTCAAAAGAGCCCGGAAAAACTGCTGTTTTCATAATTATGGATGTTTCAGATTTCAATATCACATTTAAAGACAAAAGAGGCATTCCCTTTCAAAATAATGTTTGTGTATCTCTCTGCCCCCATATACCTGAAGGTGACCTCAAGATCGCCCCCGAGAGCCTTTACCTTTGTACGGACATTTACAGGGTATGACACGTTATTGTATGATCTGTTACGAAAGCTCTTGCTAAGCAGATGGTGGTATGCAACTGCAGATGCAGTAACACCGGTTCCACAGGCCAAAGTCTCATCTTCGACTCCTCTTTCGAATGTCCTCACAGATAGTTCAAGGTAGTCTCCCTTTTCGAATATCGAGCTCCACCCGGAGGAGTCTTTACCCCAATTGCCCTGTACAAAGTTGACATTGGTCCCTTTCGGAAACATTGTGTGGTGTCTCCAAAGGCGTCCTTGACCAATTACATCATACTCCTTTAGGTTATCTACAAAATTAACCATATGTGGCGAACCTGTGTTGAGGATAAAGCTCTTGGGAGAGTGCTCCTTAATAGAGGTTACATCTATAATCCCAAGCTCCACAAAGCAGGTGACCGGAGAGTAGCTGATAACTTTTGCAATATGCTCACCATCAATAGCCTCGAACTTATAACTATTTAACCCCCTGTGGGCTGCGAAAGCTACAAGACAGCGACCGCCGTTGCCGCACATTGTTCCCTCATTTCCATCAGAGTTAAAGTATGTCATTGAAAAATCATACTTCTCACTTTTGCCGAGATACATCAACCCATCTGATCCAATTCCGAATCTTCTGTCACACAGTAGCCTTATCTGCTCTGAAGTAAGCGAAACATCTCCCTTTCTGTTATCTATGATAACAAAATCGTTTCCGGCTCCTTGGTACTTATAGGCTTTAACTATCATTACTGCTGTTTTTTATGTTTGTAAAGAGAGAGTTATCTCCTTTTTCATATGCCTTTTCGTGGTTAAGAAGAAAGCTCTTCTTATCTACTCCTATTGCAAAACCGGTTAACTTGTTATTGACACCAAGAACCCTGTGGCAAGGAACTACTATTAGCAGAGGGTTCATTTTACAGGCAAGTCCCACTGCTCTGCTTGCATCCGAAGAGCCTATGATTTTTGCAATTTCTCCATAAGACTTCACCTCTCCGTATGGGATTTTCCTAAGTTCACTCCAAACTTTTTGCTGGAAATCGGTACCTTCCGGCTTAATTGGAATGTCAAAAAAATCTCTTTTACCGATGAAATAGTCTTCAAACTGCCTTTTCGCATCCACAATTATCTGCGGTAACTCATATTGAATCTCATCCGGTTGATCTATCTTCCCGCTCTTTTTAGAGACTTTCTTTTTTGTATTTTCAACATAATTAACCTGCAGAAGGTAGTCATTATCTGTTGTTAACCTGAGCGTTCCAAGTGGCGTATCTATATTCAGATAAAATCTTTGTGCTTCTCTCATTTTATTATACTCTTCTATCATAGATGCTGCAACCTTAACTGAGGCACCCTCTCCGCCAAGCATCTCTCTTACTTTGGCATATTTTTTCAATATCTTCTCACGATGTTTCTCGTTAAGTAGATATTTAATCTCATCTGCAATTTTTTCGGTTGTACAGTCGTGTTGCAGCAGCTCTTTAACCAGAGGCATATCCAGAATAAGATTCACAAGACTTACATATTTCACCTTTACCAGCCTTTTAGCTATTTGGTAAGAGATCTCGTTCCCTCCGTAACAAACTACCTGCGGTGCGTCCAGCAGTGCAGCCTCCAGACTTGCAGTACCTGACGCCAGAACAGTAACCTTTGCGTGGCGCAAAATTGAGTAGGTCTCTCCAAATAAAAGCTTAAAATTTGTTTTCTTAAGATACTTTGAGTAGCTGGAGATATCCATTGAAGGGGCTCCGGCAAGCACAAAGTTGAAATCAGGAAATATCTTCTCGAGTTTAACAAACCTGGGCATCAGATAATTTATCTCCATTAAGCGGCTACCAGCCAATAGTCCAATTATTGGTTTGTCGTCCAAACCTGCTCTTTTTGTGAACTCCTCTATGCTCTCTTTCATACAAGGGTGTCCCGAGACAGAATCCAGAAGAGGATTCCCATTGTAAATTGCCTCAACCCCGTGCTTTTTGAAATAGTCTATCTCAAAGGGGAAGATAATAAAGAGCCGGTCTACATCCCTTTTCAGATACTCTATTCTGCTCTCTTTCCAAGCCCAGACTTTTGGAGAGATGTAGTAAAAAACCTTAAGTCCTTTGAGCTTTGCAAATTTTGCAATACGAAAGTTGAACCCGGGATAGTCGATTAGAATAAGAACATCGGGATTGTACTCTAAAAGATCTCTTTTGCACAAAATGAGGTTCTTTCTGATTTTTCCTATTGATTTTAAAACCTCTACAAAACCCATCACTGCAGTATCTTTATAGTGCTTTACCAGTTCACCACCCTCGTTTGCCATAAGATCGCCCCCCCATACGCGAAAACTTGCCTGTGGATCTGTAATCTTTAGCCCTTTCATCAGATTGGATCCGTGGAGATCTCCCGATGCTTCGCCTGCAATAATGTAGTATTTCATAAGCTCTTCGATTTAGATTTTAAATTGCCAGAGTTCTTCCAGCCTCTTTAACTCTTTATAATCTGTAGTGTCAATTTTATGAGGTACTATACTGATATAGTTTTTTGCAACCATATTATGATCTGCAAGTGTGTCATCCCCTTCCAGACTGTAAAACTCACCAGTCATCCAATAGTAGTTAAAGCCGTAAGGATCCTTTCTCTCTTCAAACTCTTTTATCCACTGGCCTTTACCCTGATGTGAAAAGTGGATTCCCTTAATTTGCTCCATTGGAACTGCTGGAAAGTTTACATTAAGATATATATCAGCACCGGCAGGAGATTCCAAATATTTATCAATAATAATTTTTCCATAGTGAATGGAGGCAGAGAAATCTGCATTTGGGTCGTGAGATGTAAGCGAAAATCCGATTGAAGGAATACCGTAAACAGTCCCCTCCGCTGCGGCACCCAGTGTACCTGAGTAGAGTGAGGCTATGGATGCGTTGGAGCCGTGGTTGATGCCGGAAAGGAGTAAATCCGGGCCCTTTTCGTGAAATATCTGGTTCATCGCCATCTTTACACAATCTGCAGGTGTGCCTGAACAGGCATATATCGTAAGTCCATCTTCCGATTTGAGCTCTGTGAGCCTTAGAGGCTTCCCGATTGTTAATGCTGCAGACATTCCGCTCTGTGCCTCAAAAGGGGCAACTACGGTTATATCTGCGAATGGTCTCATCATCTCAATCAAAGCACCTATCCCTTTGGATTTTACTCCATCGTCATTAGTTATTAGAACTCTTCTCATCGGCTGATAGATGTTGGGTTAATTTAATTTACGAAGGTAGCAAAATTTGGCCGGATTTTTGTTTATAAAATGGCAAATTAATGGTGCATTTTTTTTTAATTATATTAACTTTGCAACTCCTTATTTAGGTTAACCTTTTTGATGGAATTAAAATTAAAATATTTTCAGTATGAGTAAAATTAAAATTGGTATCAATGGTTTCGGCCGTATTGGCCGCCTGGTGTTCCGCGCAGCACAAATGAGAGACGACATTCAGATCGTTGCAGTTAATGACCTGATAGATGTGGATTATATGGCATATATGTTGAAATATGATACAGTTCACGGACGTTTCAACGGATCTGTTGAGGTAAAGGATGGTATGCTGGTGGTAAACGGTTTCCCGATAAGAGTTACATCTGAGAAAAACCCTGCAGATCTTAAATGGGGAGATGTAGGAGCAGAGTATGTAGTTGAATCTACAGGTCTTTTTCTTACAAAAGAGAAGTGCCAGGCCCACATTGATGCAGGTGCAAAAAGGATAATTATGTCTGCTCCGTCAAAAGATGATACTCCGATGTTTGTATACGGAGTAAACCATAAAAAATATGCAGGGGAGCCATTTGTTTCAAATGCTTCCTGCACAACTAACTGTCTTGCTCCAATAGTAAAAGTTCTAAATGAGAATTTCGGCATTATTGAGGGTCTTATGACAACCGTTCACGCAACAACAAACACTCAAAAAACAGTTGATGCTCCTTCTGCAAAAGATTGGAGAGGCGGTCGCGCAGCAGCAGCCAACATCATCCCTTCCTCTACCGGTGCAGCAAAAGCTGTTGGTAAAGTTCTTCCTGAACTAAATGGAAAACTTACCGGTATGTCTTTCCGGGTTCCAACCATTAACGTATCTGTGGTTGACCTTACCTGCCGTATTGAGAAGGCAGCCACTTATGCAGACATAAAAGCTGCTATGAAAAATGCTTCAGAAGGTGAGCTAAATGGTGTTCTTGGATATACCGAAGATTCTGTTGTTTCAAGTGATTTTATTACCGACCCGCGAACATCAATATTTGATGCTGAGGCAGGCATTATGCTTAACCCTAACTTTGTCAAGGTTATTGCCTGGTACGACAATGAGTGGGCTTACTCTTTAAAAATTCTTGATATGGTAGCCCATATGGCTACAGTTAAATAAAACTCTTAACTTTTAGAGGAGGGTGTCAAAATCTTAGATTTTTGACACCCTCTTAATTTTATATATATATTTGCAGTCTAAAATTTATCTGGCTATGGGAATCCGAAAAAAAATTTCTTTGGGATTTGTAGTTATAGGCTTCGTACTATTCTTTTCAAGTGTAATAGCGGTATTTGAGTTTAACAGAATGAGAAATTCTGTTACCGTTTTGATGAAATCTAACATTAACAGTATCAATACCTCAAGGATGCTTATGGAGCTTACAGATGAGTATAACTTCATTCTTATGAGCAGGGTTATTGTAGATTCAACATTTGGCTCTGCAGATGTTCTATATGATGATAGATTTGATAGTTATATATATAACATAAAGAACAACTTCTCTTCTCAGACCGAGATTGAGACTGCAGACTCCCTTGCACTATACTACTCCAGATACCTCTCAGTTATCAGCAAGGCCAGGAACATTATGACTGAAGATACAGAGACTCGAAAAGAGTGGTATAAAAACGAACTGGAACCTGTCTACAATAAATTAAGAAAATACAAAAAAGAGCTTGGAGTGCTCACTCAAAGTGCCCTTTCGGACAATACAAAAGAGCTTCAAGAGGGATATTACAGAAGTATTATGCCAGGCATTATTGCAGTTAGTGCGGGTATAGTGCTTGTCCTTCTGTTTAACTATTTTATTAACCTATATTTTATTTCTCCTATTTTGTTAATATCTAAAGGGATAAAAAATTATAAGGAGTTTCGCAAGAGTTATAATATTCATTTTGATAATGATGATGAGATTCAGGATATAAATTGTGAAGTAAGGAGTATAATAGAGGAGAATAAAAAGCTTAAAAGCAATAAATTATGAATTTAAAGGTTGTCACACGAAATGTGGGAATAGCACTGTTGCTGAATGCACTCTTTATGTACATCTCTGCAATAGTATCTGCCATATACGGTTTTGACGACTCCTTCTCACCGTTATTACTTAGCGCAATAATCACTACAGTGGCTGGAAGCTTTCCTTTTATATTTGTTAGAAAAGCTTACGACATAAGCATAAGAGAGGGTTTTTTAATTGTCGTTTCATCTTGGATTTTGTCCTGTATGTTCGGAATGCTTCCATATGTTTTGTATGGAGGAGAGTTCTCAATTATCAATGCGTGGTTTGAAAGCGTCTCTGGTTATACCACTACAGGCAGTACAATCTTGGTCAATGTAGAATCGCTTCCGAACGGACTATTATTCTGGAGATCATCTACCCATTGGCTGGGTGGAGTTGGAGTAGTTTTATTCATGCTGCTCGTTCTACCATCTTTAAACTCTTTCAGAATGAGGTTGTCTAGAATGGAAATATCCGATTTGTCAAAAAATAACTTTAGATTTAAGGCCTATCAGACAATTAGAGTAATATCAACTGTATATCTAACACTTACACTGTCTGAGACTATACTTCTTATGATTGCCGGAATGGATTGGTTTGACGCTATAAACCACTCTTTCAGCACAATTGCTACAGGAGGTTTTAGCACTAAGAATCTATCAATTAAACATTATGACTCAGTGTTGATTGAGATTATTATTATGATTTTTATGCTGTTATCGGGTATGCACTTTGGTTTATTGTATGCTACGCTGACAGGGAAATCGTTAAATATATTTAAATCTCCGATTGTAAGGTATTATCTACTTTCGATATTTATTGGAGCAATAATTGTGACTCTTAATATCAAATTTGCCGGGGTTTACAAAGACTGGGGGACAGCTATCAGGGAGGGTTTTTTTCAGGTTGTAACTGTGGGTACTACAACAGGGTTTGCAAATGGAGATTCCTCGGTATGGCCGGGTTTGGCAATCTTGATAATGCTTTTTTTTACTATCCAATGTGCGTGCTCCGGATCAACTTCTGGAGGTATGAAAGCTGATAGGGTCTGGATCTTTTTTCTCTCAATTAAATCGCAGATAATTAAAAACATACATCCAAATGCAGTTGTAAATGTGAAGATGGGAAATCATACACTTGAGAAAGAAGCTGTCTATAATGTCAATCAGTTTATTGTTCTCTATCTTTTTATTATATTCATAGTTGGAATGTTACTTGTAGGTTTGGGAACACCAATGCTGGACTCTTTTTCGGCCTCTATTGCCTGTATAGGTAATGTTGGTCCTGGATTTGGAGCTGTAGGGTCATTGGGAAATTATTCATCAATTCCTTCTGTCGGGAAAATGATTTTATCAATCGCAATGTTATTGGGTCGTGTTGAAATATTCTCATTACTTATGTTATTTGTACTATTCAGACGCAGGTAGCATAAAGTTATGTCAATCCAAACCTATTTGTATGAATCTCTTGTAAAAGGTCTGGGGTTTGAACCCACTCCCTGCCAGCTGTTTCTATTTGATTCTTTATCATCTTTTATTTCGGAGATTGATTTCGAAGACAGAATTATGCTTGTAAATGGGTATGCAGGTACAGGAAAAACATCTGCAATTTCATCGCTTGTTCAGTTACTTAAGCAATTCGATAAGAATTTTATTTTGATGGCCCCGACTGGAAGGGCCGCAAAAGTGCTTTCCGGTTATTCAGGTTGTAGGACATATACTATTCATAAGCAAATCTACAGACAAAAATCTCTCAAAGATGGTATTGGACATTTTACTCTGGATATAAATAAAAATAAAGATACTTTATTCATTGTAGATGAGGCATCTCTTATATCATCAGGTATAAATGACTCTGCTCTTTTCGGTAGCGGAAATCTGCTTGACGATCTCGTAAGTTATGTGAGGATGAATAGTGGTAACAGACTTATTTTAGTTGGAGACTCGGCTCAATTACCTCCGGTAGGCGAAGTAATATCAAATGCATTGAATGTGGAGTTCCTGCAAAAATATGGAGAGATCAACTACGTGCTTTTAAAAAGCGTTGTAAGACAAGCAGGTGATTCCGGTATTCTCCACAATGCCACTCTTATAAGAAATATTATTGAAAGCCAGTCCGAGGCAAAGTTTCCAAAGCTGGAATTAAAAAAATTCACAGATATAGAAAGGATAACCGGAGGGGATTTAATTGAGAAACTACAAACTTCTTATGATAAATCTTCCTCCGATGAGACACTGGTTTTGTGCCGTTCCAATAAAAAAGCAAACAGATACAACCAGGGAATAAGGTCTAAGATTATGTATCGTGATGAGAGAATAACTCGCGGAGATAAGCTTATGATTGTAAAGAATTGCTATCAATTTCTTGAAAATATAGATGAGATTGATTTTATTGCAAACGGAGATGTTGCAGAGTTGGTGAAAATATCCGGTTACGAAGAGCGCTACGGATTAAACTTTGCCAGAGCTACCCTTAGATTTCCCGATTATAATAATGTGGAGATTGAAGCAAGGGTTATTCTTGACACTCTTGAAAGTGAAAGTGCAAGTCTAAACTCAGAACAACAGAGAGCTCTTTTTAACTCTGTAATGGAGGATTATTCACACATAAAGCTCAAAAGAAAGCGAATAGCTGCAGTGAGAGAGGATATCTATTACAATGCATTACAGATAAAACACGCAAACGCAATCACCTGTCACAAATCGCAGGGAGGTCAGTGGAAAAATGTTTTTATAGATAACCCTTTCTGGAAAGACGAAATCTCAAAAGACGATCTTAAATGGTTATATACTGCTATAACTCGTGCAACAGATAAAGTTTATTTTGTTAATTTTGACGACAGATTTTTTGTCAAATAGTTAACAAATAATGGATATGTATTTCAAATCTCTTGCTAAAAAAACTCTTACGCCTTTTTTGTGCCTGTTTTTTCTCTCACAGCCTTCGTTTGCACAAATGGCTGTACAGTCAATCCCTTCGCCACTCACCTGGAAAGACAATGATAACATAATCCTTTTGCATACAAAAGGGATGAAGCGTATATACTACGAGTACAATATCAAGAAAGGAGAGATGGTTGAAATAGATTCTCCCATACCTCCAAAAGCAGTTCCAACTGTAGTTTTAAAGAGCGGAGATATCTTTTACAAAGACTTGACAGGGCTTGAAAAACAGGTAACGTTTACAAAAAACACCGAGCAAAACCCAACTCTATCTCCGGATTTTAATCACGTTGCATTTACTAGAAACAATGATCTATACTCAATTGAGATAGCGACCGGCAAAGAGAACAGATACACTAAAGACGGTTCTGAATTGATCCTGAATGGATGGGCATCGTGGGTCTATTTTGAAGAGATATTCGGTAGGGGAGGGCAGTACAGAGCCTTCTGGTGGTCGCCCGACAGCAGAAGACTTGCATTTTATCGTTTTGACGATACAAATGTGCCTATGTTCCCTATCTATGACGCAGCAGGAAAACACGGAACAGTGGTGAGAACAAGATACCCCAAAGCCGGTGACCCTAATCCGGAGGCAAAACTGGGATTTGTTGCAGTTGAGGGAGGAGATATTGTCTGGGCAAATTTTGATCCTAAGGCAGATCAGTACTTTGGAACACCATACTGGAGCAATAATAGTGCAACAGTTATGGTTCAGTGGATGGACAGAGATCAGAGCAACCTTATCCTGTACGGGGTAAGCTCTTTTGACGGTACAAAGAGAGAGATCTACAAAGAGTATCAGAAGACCTGGATTAACTGGATTTCAGATATGAAATTTGGTAAGCTGGGATTCTATTTTGTCAGAGACTTTGAGCTATGGGAGCATATCTATTATCAATCATACGACGGTTCCGTTTTAGAGAGACTTACAGATGGAATGAACTGGGGAATCAGAATTATTGATATAGACGAAGAGAGCTCAACCATAAACTTTACTGCCAGAAGAGATGCATCTGTACGTAACGATATTTACAGACTAACCCGCGACAAAGAGGGGAAGAGAGTTACAAAATTATCTTCGGGCGAATTTAACTTTGCCTCTCCTTTAGTCTCTCCCGACGGGAAATATGTTGTCGCAATGTGTTCAAACATATCAACTCCTTCACGGCTGGTTTTACTGTCTGCTGCTAAAAGGGGTGTAGTAAAGGAGGGTGAAATGAAAGTAATTGCCGATAGTAAGTCTGAAGATTTTGACAAGCTTAACCTCCCTGTAACTGAGATGATGTTTATCACAACTCCTGAGGGATTCAAACTCCCTGGCTCTATTACATATCCACAAAATTTTGACAAAACCAGAAAGTATCCGGTTATAGTAAATATCTACGGAGGACCAAACTCTACCAATGTTATGGATAGCTGGAGAAATCCTTCAAAAAATACAATTATGTGGGCGCAGGAGGGTGTAATCCAGGTCTCTCTGGACAACCGCGCTTCGGGTCACTGCGGCAAGGAGGGGATCAACTACATTCATAGGAATTTAGGCCACTACGAGCTTAAAGACTATATCTACTGGGCAAAGTATCTCTGTTCACTTCCATATGTCAATTCAGAAAAGATAGGCATAACAGGATTCAGTTACGGTGGAACAATGACCGCCCTGGCTCTTACAGAGGGTGCAGATTATTTTAAGTACGGTATTGCAGGCGCAGGAGTATACCATTGGCACCTTTATGACAGCCACTACACAGAGAGATATATGGACCACCCGGATGATAACCAGGAGGGTTATAGCTCCAGTGCTGCAGTTTTAAAGGCAGATAAATACAGAAGCGACAAAGGCTCTCTGCTCTATATCACACACGGAACCGGTGACGACAATGTCCATTTCCAGAATACAATCCAACTTGTAGACGCATTGCAAAAAGCGGGAAAACAGTTTGAACTGATGATATATCCCGGAGGAATGCACGGCTATAGAGGCCATCAGGGTGCTCACTCAGAAGAAGCGATTAATGCCTTCTGGCGAAAAACACTTCTTGGTAAGTAGTAGACAATAAAGATGACTAATAAGAGATATGACCGTCCTTAGATTATTAGCTGTTAAATCTGTCAGCAAAGGAAAACATTGGCTCCCTCAGGGAGGGGACCTGCCGTATGTGGGGAGGATTTTCCGGACAGAGTTAACAGCTATAAAAGAAAAACGAAGATGACTATTGTTTATTAGTCATCCTCGTTGCCTACCAACCATTACTTAAATTAAACTAACCAAAATTTATTTATTCATTTTTTTGCTGGTAAGGACTTCTTCCTGAAGTTATTAGTAGTTAATTGCCAGTAGCATTATCAGGTTGTATACATCCCACTCAGAGGCAATCTTGTAATCTCCGATCTTATCTGCAAGGATATCTGTAGATTTTAGCAGATCTTTCTTGTCAATTGTGAATCCCTCAGCTACAAGATTGGTAACCGCAAGTTGAGAATTGATGCTGTAAACATCGTATGTACTCTCAAGTTTATTTAGGATATTGAAAGTTACATTTGATGTAGAGTAGTCAAAGTACCATTTGTTATCGTACTCTCTGTAGTTAACAACGTAGTCTGCAGAGACCATCTTTACATCTGAATGTTTAGGCCTGCTCTTGAAAAATCTTGCATAGGCCCAGTCCCTCTTCTCCACGTTCATAGAGTACTCTACCTTGGCAATTGCAAGAGATTGTGATTCAATGTACAGTTTGCCTCTAAAGAGCATCTCTCCATCTGCATACTTCTGATTGAAATTAACTACATAGAATTTCTTTCCGGCGATTTCAGTTGGTTTTGAGAATTCGAATTCATAATTGTCACCTATGTTGTAGACGTCACTTCCGAGAAATGGGTACTTAATTACATCTAACTGAAGTGATGTTACCGGACCGCCCTGTAATTTAATCAAAAGTGGATTCATAAGTTTAGTGTCGCAATTTCCACGCGCGTCTCTTACGGCAACCTGGTCTGTTTTTGGAGTCAGGTAAGATGCCTTATTTATATCAAGGATTGCTTCATTTACAGAGAGACAATCGCTGTTCTTGGACAGACGCTCTTTATAAAAAGCGTTCATTTGATTGTCAGACTTAGGGTAGTTTACGGAGATTTGTTTCAAAGCACGCTGCACCAAAGTGGTGGCGTCCATTTTTGGATTGCTCAGGTCCGAGGAGGCAGCACTCTTTGCCTCGGCATTAAAGGAGAATGTTAAAATGGCTACAAGCAGGAAAATGATTTTTGTTTTCATAACGATATTATAATTTTAAAAGGTTTTTCTGCCTAATAGACGAGGTCACCCTTTAAAAAGTTGCAGTTTTTTCGAGTTTTTTTGAAAAATATTTCAAATTGCAAGAAATTTGTACAAAAAAAAACAGAAAAAAAGGCATTTCTCAAAATTACAAAGATCTGAAAAACAGCATATTTAATTACTTACGGTACTATGTTAAACAAGGTTCAATGTCTGCTCTTTTATTTTTTCAAGTTCATCTTTCATCTGTACCACCAGCATCTGAATTTGGGAGTGATTTGCTTTTGACCCCAGGGTATTTATCTCCCGACCCATCTCCTGTGCGATAAAACCAAGCTTTTTCCCGGGATACTCTTCTGCCCCTAGTGTGTCAAGGAAATATTTACAGTGCTGCCTGAGTCGAACCTTCTCCTCTGTAATGTCCAACTTCTCCAGGTAATAGATGAGCTCCTGTTCAAAACGGTTATTGTCACTGGCTGGGACAAACTCTTCAACCTTAGATTTCAGCCTCTCTTTAACACTCTCTATCCTCTCTGATTCATATATCTCTGCCACTTTTAAATGATCCAGTATATAATCTACCCTTGAACGGATCTCCTCCTCTAGCTTTCTACCCTCCTCAGTGCGAAATTTTTTTAGCTGCTTTACAGCTTCCCAGATGGCCTCTTTTATTCTCTCCCAACTCTCTGCCTGAAAATTCTCATCTACCTCTTTCTTGTTACTGTCAATAATATCCGGCAGTTTGAGTATCGCAGATGCTATTTGCGAGGGGTCTCCCTTTTGGCCGCGGGCGGCAAAGAGAGTCTCAATCTGGTCATAGTATGAGTTAAAGAGATCTCCGTTAACAGACCTGCTGTTGTTTCCTGGTGCGCTCTCTATGGAGGCGAAAAGATCTATGTTGCCTCTGGAGAGCTCCTTTGTTATCATCTGCCTAATCTCAATCTCTTTATCTCTGGGGATTATCTGAGTCTTGAGAGAGATATCTGCCCCCTTTCCATTTACGGACCTAATCTCTATAATAATTTTATCCTGGCCGCAGATACACTCTGCTTTTCCATAACCGGTCATTGATTGCACCATTGTTTGAGTTGCTGGTTTTTAATTATTGGCAATATTGGGCAAAGTTATAAAAATGAACTCAAGAAATATTATATTTGCCGGTTAAATAAAAAGAAGAATGGAAGAGACACTAAAAGAGAGTGCACCCGAGAAGAGCCTCAATTTTCTGGAAGAGATAGTAGAGGCAGATCTATCATCGGGAAGACATAAATCTATACTAACAAGATTCCCTCCGGAACCTAACGGTTATCTACATATAGGACACGCAAAGAGCATCTGCCTCAACTTTGGACTTGCTCAAAAATATGGAGGCAAGACAAACCTGAGGTTTGATGATACAAACCCAACAAAAGAGGATGTTGAGTATGTAGATTCAATCAAAGAGGATGTTAAATGGCTCGGCTTTGATTGGGCTAACGAATTTTACGCTTCGGACTATTTTGAACAGTTGTATGTTTGGGCTCAGGAGCTTATACGCAAAGGGCTTGCATATGTAGATAATCAGACTCAGGAGGAGATTCGTCTCAACAGGGGTACCATAAACAGGGCAGGTATAAACAGTCCTTACAGGGATCGCTCTCCACAGGAGAATCTGGATCTTTTTAGTGAGATGAGGATGGGTAAGTACCAGGAGGGAGATATGGTTTTAAGGGCCAAGATAGATATGGCACACCCAAATATGTTAATGAGGGACCCGATTCTATACAGAATAATTCACGCACACCACCATAGGACAGCAGATAAATGGTGCATATACCCGATGTACGACTATGCACACGGACAGAGTGATTCATTAGAGGGTATAACTCACTCTATTTGTACACTTGAGTTTGATGTTCACAGAACTCTTTACGACTGGTTTATTGAAAAACTTGAGATCTTCCCTTCAAAACAGTTTGAGTTTGCACGACTCAATCTCACCTATACAGTAATGAGTAAACGTAAGTTACTGGAGCTTGTAAAGAACGGTTATGTTACTGGTTGGGATGACCCTCGTATGCCTACAATCTGCGGGCTAAGAAGACGCGGTTACACTCCACAGAGTATACGGATGTTTGCAGATAAAGTGGGGGTTGCAAAGAGAGACAACATAATTGACCTCTCTCTTTTGGAGTGGTGCATAAGAGAGGACCTCAACAGACGTTCCAACAGGTATATGGTAGTTCTGGATCCTGTAAAACTTGTAATTACAAACTATCCTCAGGGAGAGTCGGAGTTGTTCACTCCGGCTCTAAACCCGGAGGATATAAGTGCAGGGAGCAGGTCTGTTCCATTTTCAAACGAGCTATACATTGAGAGGGATGACTTTATGGAGGATCCTCCAAAGAAATATTTCCGTCTTCGTCCCGGAGGAGAGGTACGCTTGAAGTACTCATATATAATCAAATGCGAAGAGGTAATTATGAACAGTGAGGGTGAGATTACAGAGATCCGCTGCACCTACGATCCATCCAGCAGACCGGGTACAGGCGAGTGGCGCTCGGTTAAGGGAACCATTCATTGGGTGAGCGCAGCACACGTTAAAGAGATAGATGTAAATCTATTCGACAGGCTCTTTACCAATCCGGAGATGGACAATCTGGAGGAGGGCAAGGAGTATATAGATTATCTCAATCCGGATTCGCTAAAGGTGGTTAAAGGTTATGCAGAGGTGGCATTAGCATCCGATAACTCGGGAATTGCTGTTCAATTTGAAAGATTGGGCTATTTTATCAAGGATAGAGACTCTTTAAATTCAAAAACTATTTACAACAGAACCGTAGGGCTTAAATCTAACTGGTAAGTTAGTTTAGAGCTGTTTTTACTCTGTGTTTTTTCCATAATCCTGAGTAGTAATACAAAACTGCACCTATGCAACCGGCTGTCCAGCCTATCGGGATTGACCACCAGATGCCTGCGGTGCCATAGTGGTGGGATAGCAGATATGCCAAAGGGACCCGGATTACCCATAAAGAGAGTGTGGTTATAAGCATAGGAACGATTGTAGCCCCGGCACCTCTTGTAACGCCATTGTATACAAACATAGTTGAGAATACTATATAGAAAGACGTAACTATAACAAGATACTCTTTTCCTATAGTTACAATCTCATTATAGTCCGGTGATTTGATGTCGGTAAAGAGCCTCATAATCTCACCTCCAAAGAAAACCACAACAAGACTTAAAACAACACATATAACTGTTGAGTATAAAAGTGTTGAGTGGAGACCATTTTTAATTCTATCATACCTCTCTGCTCCAAGGTTTTGACCTACGAATGAGGAGAGTGCCGCAGCCAGGTTCATTGCCGGCATCGAGACAAACATATCTACCCTTCCTGCCGCAGTGTAGGCTGCAAGAGCTGCCACGCCAAATGGAGATACAATACTTAGCAGAGCCATTGAACCAAGACCTACAAGGGTTTGCTGAACACCGGAAGGGAGTCCTATCCTTAAGGAGAGCCTAAAGTTTGTCCAGTCAAACTGCCACTTCTTATAGTTCAGATTGAATCTTATTACAGCGTTCTCTTTACTGTTGAGATAGTACCATAGCGCCACCCAAGCTGCAATTGTAGATATTGCCGTAGCCCAGGCAACCCCATCTACTCCCCATCCAAATACCAGAACAAAGAGAAGGTCTAATATTATGTTTATTATGATTGATATAACAACAAACACTACCGGAGTTTTTGAGTTCCCTACACCTCTTAATATGGCAGACATTCCAAAAAGAGAGAACATAGGGATGGTGGTAGTCAGTATAACTATGTCAAAATATCTTACTGCACCCGGTAACACCTCCGGGGGTATAGACAAAAATTGAAAAAGGGGGCGGCTTATGGCGAAAAAAAGAAGTGACAGAGCTGCAGAGCTAACAAGCAAAAAAATCTGCAGAGTATCTGAAGTTACCTTGATTTTTTGAAAGTTTTTTGCGCCAAAATATTGTGAGATTAGAACCGATCCACCGATTGTGATTCCTCCAACCAGAGCGGAGAGTGTGAATAAAATAGGAAAACTGGCACCCACTGCAGCTAGAGCAACAGAGCCGATATATTTTCCCACAACAATGCTGTCTACAATATTATACAGTTGCTGAAACACGTTTCCGATAAGCATCGGAATTGCAAACATCATAATCTGTCTCCCCTCTCTTCCCTGGGTTAGATCATTCATCAAAAACTATTTTGCCTGCAAAAATAGAAATTTTAAAGGTAATGAGCGGGTAAAGAGGTTAAAATCTTTTTACATAAGAGTGGCAATACGGCTGCGAACCCTTCTTTACATAGTAGTCCTGGTGATAACTCTCGGCTTGATAAAACTCTTGAGCCTTAGTTACTCTGGTAGCAACATCAAACCCTTTTTGGGTCAATCTTTTTATAAGGTCCAGAGCAATTTTTTTTTGCTCTTCATCAATATAAAAAATCTCCGATCTGTACTGATTGCCAATATCCGGACCCTGTCTCTCTATTTGTGTAGGGTCGTGTATCTCCATAAAAAATTGCGCAAGTGCCTGGTAACTTATCTGATTTGCATCATAAACAACCTCTACTGCCTCTGCGTGGCCGGATAGCCCTGAGCAGACCTGTTCATAAGTAGGATTTTTAAGTTTTCCTCCGGTATACCCGCTAACTGCAGATATAACACCCCACTTTTGCGCAATAAGATGCTCTACTCCCCAGAAACATCCACCTGCAAATATTGCACGCTCTCTCTTTTGTGGAATAAACTCCAGTGATATAGAGTTAACACAATGACGAGTATTCTTTTTAGTAAACTGCTCTCCCAGAAAAACGTGACCTAGATGACCGTCACAATTTGAGCAGATTATCTCCACTCTTTGCCCGTCGATATCTCTTTTTCTGGTAACAGCCCCTTTTATCTCATCATCAAAACTTGGCCAACCACATCCCGAGTCAAACTTGTCACTTGACCTGTACAATGGGGCGTTACACTGTTTGCAGTGGTAAGTGCCTGCCTCTTTGTTGTTGTAGTACTTTCCGGTAAAGGGGGTCTCTGTCCCTTTGTCAATAATCACTCTCCTCTCTGCCGGAGTGAGTTCTCTCTTATTTTGTGCCTGCAGTGTCATAATTACTAAAAATAGTGTGCCGATTATTAGAATATACTTTTTTCTCATATTGGATCTCTTTTATACTAATAACACAAATTTTTACTTATAGTTGAATAAAAC
>CAYGOE010000027.1:0-26107 GCA_964351405.1 uncultured Muribaculaceae bacterium
GTACCGCTTTTTCAATATTATTATCCAGAAATGGACCTTCAGGATCAAGTTTAAAGCGCAAAGCCCCAATTCTAGTCACGTCATATATTCCGAGCAAGTAATCGATGTCGTATAAGTTTCGGGCTTTTTTGCCTCTTGCTTTTGCCAAGAGGGTTTCACGACGCTTCATTAAAGTCCGGCCCCAAGTGTCAGGCATACTATCCATAAATAGCCCAAAATTTTCTTTGTTATGGGGGAATTGCAGTCCAGAATAGAATTGAATATCTGGGTCGATAAGTCTGTGGCCTCCTGTTTTTAGCCAATCTTTATCGTATTCAAAACTAAAGGCTTTTCGGCCTTTTGCTTGGTGGGCAGACAATATTCCTAACATCATTGGCTGGGGCATCCCCTTCCAGTGTGCATAAACATAGATATTGATTTTTGACGTCACCATTTTACAGTAATTCTAAGTCTTGCAATTTCCTTCCGAATTCATCATCTGCAGCCAATTTTAAGAAATCGTCCTGCAAGCTAAGTATTCGCAGGACATTAAAATAAGCCCCAATGGCGACTCCTGGATCACCTTTTTCAACCAAATACAAAGTAGAGCGCGCTATGCCTGCCCGTTCGGCCACTTGTATAGACGTTAGTTTTCTACGCCTTCGCGCGAGCTTTATGTTCTCGCCCATTTTCTCCAAAAGCATCCTGTATTTAGGTAGGACCAAATGTTTTCTCATATCAAATGTTTGTTATTTCATACAAATATAGTAAATGTGATTGAAATAACGAACGTTTCAAAAAACATATATCACTCGGATACTTTATGGGTTTTAATTAAACAACCCGGAAAATATTCAAATACCGCTCGGGTATTTAGCACCCTAAAATTATGATAATTAATTTGTTTGAGCAAATAAATCTATTGATTTTTTTCAAAAGAAATCTCACAGCAGGAACACAATTCTCTCCACGAGCTGTATAATAAAAACCCTTCGCAACAATAGGGCACACTCAGCCGGAAGGAGCGAACTTGTGAGCGGATGAGGATGGACGTGCCCGATGTGCGAAGGGTTTTTATAAGCCCGTAACGTGCAAGGGATGTGTTCCTGCTGTGAAAACTTCAACAACGATGAGGATGGACGTGCCCGTTGAAGAATTACCTGTACAAATAGTATTTTTTGGATAGTTTCCGGAAACTCTCAACATCTTTGTACCAGTACTCTTTGATATCTTCGAAACGGTGGCGTTCGGAGAATTTCAGGCGGATATAGTCGCTGCCGGAGACCTGGTCAAACATACGGAACCTTTTTGGATCTGCATTTTTAAAGACTGCCTTCTCGGGGTAGAGCTCTGCAAGAGCCTGCATTACATAGAACTGTATATCGGTGAGTGGAGCCTTCTGCTCATTTGTCAAATGAACCTGCACACCCTGGAGGTTTTTCCCAACACCTACCGCATAAAATGGCTTAACGTGCATAGGGCGAAAATATACCCCCTCAATTGCGTAGCTGTTAAGAGTAGTGGCAAGTGCATCTGCATCTATCCATTCGGCAGCAAACATCTGGAATGGAATGGTATATCCAACCCCAATTGAGATGTAACCAAGTTCACCCAGGATTCCGGAAACAGGATAAAATAGGGAGGTTATTGGCTGTGGGATATGTGGTGATGATGGAACCCATTGTAGTCCTGTCTTATCAAAAGTCATATCTCTTCTCCATCCCTCCATTTTTACAACTTTCAAACTGCATTTAATGCCCAGCATATTCTCTTCATTTAACATCATTGCAAGCTCTCCACTGGTAAGACCGTAGAGGTAAGGAATCTTAAACTGACTTACAAAAGAGATGAATCCATCTTCTGCAAGGTTTCCCTCTACTCGATTACCGCCAAGAGGGTTAGGTCTGTCAAGAACCACAAATTCAATATTATTCTCCGCAGCAGCCTGCATAGCAAGACCCATTGTACTTATGTAGGTAAAGGAGCGACAGCCTATATCCTGGATATCGTAAACCAATACGTCAATCCCTTTAAGCATCTCCGGGGTGGGTTTTCTGGTAGCTCCATAGAGCGAAAAAACAGGAATTCCGGTTTTAGGGTCAGTTTGATTATCTATTTTATCTCCGGCGTGAACATCTCCCCTTACCCCGTGCTCCGGACCGAATAGAGCAACCAGCTTAACATTGGGAGCCTCAAAAAGGACATCAATTGTAGATTTTAGGGTGTTGTCGAACCCGGTAGGGTTGGTTATGAGACCTACCCTTTTGCCTTCCAGTATTTTAAATTTTTGCTCTTTGAGGACATCGATTCCGGTATCTACATCCTGAGAGGTTGCAATAAAGGGGGAGAGCAGCAGAAGCGCAGAAATGATTAGTTTTGATGTTTTCATATTACAATCTTTATTTGATTTATTAACTCTTAACCACAGATTTACGCCCAAATGATGCATCGACTTTTACAAACGCAGTTACAATAAAGGTCAATATATAGCATAACATTACCCAGTAGAAGAAGTGCTTATAACCAATTAGCTCTTGGAGCCAGCCTGCAAACATACCCGGTATCATCATTCCGAGTGCCATAAATGCTGTGCAAATTGCGTAGTGTGCCGTTTTGTGTTTACCTTCAGAAAAATATATCATAAACAGCATATAGGCTGTAAAGCCAAACCCATAACCTAACTGTTCTATAAATACACAAAAGTTTATCACAAACAGATTGTCCGGCTGGAATATTGCAAGATAGACAAATGAAAAACTTGGCAAAGAGATACTAAGAGCCATTGGCCAGAGCCATTTTTTTAGCCCCCCTATAGAGGCAATTATTCCTCCGATTATTCCTCCAAGAGTGAGACCAATTATGCCCACTGTCCCATAAACCATACCTACCTGTCCGGTTGTCAAACCCATACCCCCCAACTCTTTCGGATCCAAAAGGAATGGTGTTACCATCTTCACAAGCTGTGCCTCTGCAAAACGGAACAATAACAAGAACGCAATTGCGATAACAACCTCTTTTTTCCTGAAAAACGAGGCAAAAGTCTCAAAGAACTCTCTGAATATTGTTCCCGGAGTGACATTCTTAGTTGCAAAATCACTCTCCGGTTTTGGAAGGATAAACTTATGGTAGAGAGCCACCGCAAAAAAGAATCCTGCCAGAATAAAGAATGTTATTGACCAGGCAAAAGTGATATTCCCGGATAATCCTTTGAATGATGCTGTAGCCTCATCTTCAAGTTTTGGGTCAACCTGAATTAGCACAAATGCCGGTTTTGTCCAGTTCTCGGATGTGAATTCGATCCTCTCACCGTGAGCAAGAAAAATGCTTTTATCTCCTCTGTTAAAAGAGCTGTTCAGAACAATTTTCTCCCCTGGTGCCGGAGATTTTGTTAATCTTACCTCTACCAGAGAAGAGCTCCCTGTAAGCAGATGTACCTCTTTACCCTCTCCCTCCTCTCCAAAATTTCTGTTGATCCACAGCCCAAGCGGTCCCGAGACACTCCTGCTCCACCACGACCCACCCTCTCCATTCACAGCAGCAATACCTCTCTCTCTTGGAATAAACCCATTAAGAGTGTTTTGCTCAATGGCAAATTTTCTTAAGATTGAGGCAGAGTCTGCAGATATATTACCGGTTCCTATGTTAATGACCGATGGGTTAAGATCAAAGGTGTATTCGTCTGTCTGTGACATAACGAAGGGATTTATTAGAGCACTGTCTGCAGGAATCTCTATTGCTGCCGAGTATTGAGGCCCGGCATTTACTTGTATATCAAGAGGTTTTAATCCTGTAGCCGACTCAAGTGATCCTGCAATTATTATAAGCAATCCCTGACCGGCAATTGTGGCAACTCTGTAGAATGTACTTCGAATGCCCACATACATCGCCTGTTTATTGGTGTCCAGTGCCAGCATATAGAAACCATCTGCAGCAATATCGTGTGTTGCAGAGCTGAATGCCATAAGCCAGAATACAGCGAGTGTAATCTGGAAAAAGTTTGAGACAGGTATGGTGAATGCGATTCCTGCAAGACCTGCCCCCACCAGTATCTGCATCGTGACAACCCACCACCTTTTTGTCTTAAGAAGATCTACAAACGGGCTCCAGAAGGGTTTAATAACCCAGGGCAGGTACAGCCAGCTGGTATAGAGAGCAATATCTGTATTGGATATTCCAAGTCTTTTGTACATTATTACAGAGATGGTCATTACTGCCACATAGGGCAGCCCTTGAGCAAAATAGAGTGAAGGGATCCACGCCCAGGGAGAAATTTTTCTATTACTCATATCTTAAAGTTTTTGTTTTAAAGTTAGGTTAATATCTCTTCTCGAGCGAGGCTCCTACAAAATAGTGGAGCAAAATTTGGTTGTAACCGAAACCTCTCTCCCCCATCACAGCGGCACCAATCTGGCAAAGACCCACTCCGTGCCCCCATCCGGCACCCAAAAGAATAAATTTAGACGGATTCCCATCTTTATCCAACTCCTTCTCTACAATAAAGGCAGAGCTGTAGAGGTGAGAGTTAGATAGTGTGCGCCTTATCTCCAGCTCCTTACCTATTACCCGGGTTCTTTTGCTCCCAACAATTTTCAGTTTAGTGAGCCTTCCGCTGGTGCCCCTCTCAACCGGAATAAGATCCAGAATGGTTCCGTAATCGGTTCCGGAGCGCCTTGCTACCAGCTCAGAGATCTCCTGCCTGGTATACTCTACTCTCCATCTGTAGAAGTTTATTGTCTCCTGGTCATAATTATTGAGCACCTGTGAGAGTATCACCTTATCTGATGTGTTACAGAATGAGTCCGGTGAGGTTAGTATCCACTCTTTTGCATTACTTTCAACTGTAAGATCCGGCATCGGGGAGTTATCTGCAAGGTCTCTTTTTGCGGTGAGATATGGATATTTTATATCCTCCCAGCAGTTGCGAAACTCTTCAAAAACCCCTCCGCAGCTTTTTGAGTAACGTGCGTCACAAATCTTTCCTTCGAACATCAGTAACTCTCCCCAAGTTGCGGCTATTGCCTCTTTAACTATTTTGGTTGATGCTCTGGTGATTCCCTGATATCTCTGGCAGTGATCATCTGCACAGATATCAAACTTTGTATGATCTTCCCTGTCGTACCACCTGATTAGTTCATCCTCTGTCTCGATCATTGCGCTGTACTTCTCATTTGATGCGGTTATCTCCCTGTTTTTCTCGATTTGGGCAAGCAGCCAAGAGCGTGATATAACAGCGTGTGCCTTAAGAAGTTCCAGCGAGGCAGTTGCGCTCATCTCAGAAGAGATTACAGATGTGAGATACTCCTCTACCCCAAGAATATTGATTGCAGTTATCTTATTCTGCTCAGTGATGAGCTTAAGAGAGCCTTTGAAAACCTGGTTCTCCTTACGCTCCCAGTGGAAGTTAATCCCGATAGTAACATCTGTCAGCTCAAAAGAGGCCTGCTCTTGGTTCACGGGGTCAAACCGAATTGTATCGTAGAGCTCACCTCCCAACTGTATTTTACCATCCTTGAAATTTACTGTTTGCTCCCCGGAATACTCTGTGCCGTTAAACAGAAAAGGTGTGTTGAGAATAAAGCCTATTTTAGGCTCAAACATTATACCTACGCTCACTTTTGGCTCTTTCATATTACAGTATGGATTTAATTTTGTTAACTATTGCAATTGATTCTGATGCAGATATGCATATCTCGTTCATTATCTCTCTTATATGGTTTTGGTCTATCTTTTCGAAATCCTTCTCAAGAGGGGTAATCAGCACTCCGCCCAAGTCTACCGAGGCGGGGCTCAGAAGTATATTTGCCTCCCCCTCTGCAAAGTAGTGCGAAGGGCGGTGTTTACTGCGGATGTACAATAGGGTGGTATAGACCTCATTATCGTGCCAACAGAGAATATTAACCATTGGCTCCCTCTCTCCCTCTTTGATCTCAAGGGTGGAGAGTATCTTTTCAAAGAGTGTGTTAGCCTCAACAGCACTGGTAGATTCAATCGCTATCAATCCATTGAAGATAGATTTGACCAAAGAGACCCTGCTTTTGTCCGAAGCGAATATCTCTTCACGACTGATATCTGCAAGTTCACTCTCTATGGGGAGAAAACCTCTGTTTCCCGCCTGAAAATGGAAGTGGTCGGGTGCAGATGCTCCACATTTGGGGCCGTTGTAAAAAAGCGTATATCCTTCAAGTACCTTCGCCAGGTTGAGCATAGCGTCAAACCTGCCCGAAATTAGCTGATCTGTATGGGCAAGGAGCGGAATTGTGAGATGGCGGGGAAAGATTGGAAATGGGTTAATTAGAACCGTATATGGGTTTGCAGTATCCAGGTTGTTGATAAAATCGAGACCTTTCTGGATTGCCGGCCGGTTCTCTTTACAGAGGAAACACTTTCTCTCGCTTATAGATTTGGCATCTACCTTAGCTGCAGATGATGTTATTCTGGCGGGGTTGAACTGAACCTTAAATGGAAACCCGTCTACATCTACACTCTTAACTAAAACCCTTTCCAGCGCTTTATAATTAGACCCGGCCTGCTCCCAGCAAGCAAGCTGCTCGTCAAAGAGAGCGGCCAGGTTAACTGAATTCAGAGTTTCGGTCATACTCCCTATTTTGAAGAGCTCTTTTTGTTTAGAGCGATACGGGCCATCAACTCCCAGGTGCGGATTCTATCTTTGTATGTGTTGTGACCGTTCATCTTTACTATATCGAGAGATGCATCTGAGTTCTCATCCCAGCGGCGGCAGTGGTAAAGAACATCGTAAACTCGTCCAATCTGGAAATTTCTTGAGATATTAAGCCCAAGAGCATAATCCTCTCCGTAACTGGTGTTTGGAACTTTCACATCTCTTAAAACAGGTGTATAAAAAGCACGAGGGGCGCCAAGTCCATTGATTCTTAGAGCGTTGTTACGCCCGTTATCCGGTGTCCACTCTTTATGGTCAATAATACCCGGGGCAATCATCTCCATCTTGAAGTTGGTCATCATATATGTCCCCACAACCATTGCACAGTTCTGCTCGTAGAAGGCATTCACAATCTTTTGTACGGTGTTCTCGTCACTGTAAACATCGTCGCTATCCAGTTGGATGGCAAACTTCCCGCATTTTGGGTGGTGTACTCCCATATTCCAGCAGCCTCCAATACCAAGGTCCGTTCTTGCCGGTACAACGTGAATGAGTCTCTCATCGGAGGAGAACTTCTCAATTGCCTCATAGGTACCATCGGTTGAGTGGTTATCCACAATTATGAGATTGAACTTAAAATTGGTTTTTTGTATCAAAACAGATTTCACTGCATCCTCTATGGTCTTAATCCTGTTGTAGACAGGGATAATCACAGACGCCTCAAATTCAAAGTTCCCCATATTGAACTCAATCTTCTCAAACTTAGGCTCAAGGTAACCTCCTATCACTTTAAGGTGCTCTGTGCAGGCTGCCTCCATCTCGATTTGAACAGCGCGGTTTTTTGGATCTACATAGTCAAAGATCTTTTCTCCCGACTTACGGGTATCCTGCTCAACCTCTGTGTAGAGATATTCGTTTATATGAACCAACTCTCCCTTTTGAGTCACCTTAAGACGAAGGTCATAAAGCCCTGCAAACTGGTATTTTATATTCATTTGTGATGCGGCATCCTTAAGAGCCTGCGAGTTGTAAAACAGAACCGACCCGAAGTTAAAATCATCTCGGAGGCTGCCCATCTGGTATGTAACCACAGGACTTGGTTTTTTTACTCCGTCAATAATCTGAAAGTGGTCTGCATAGACCATTGCTGCAGATGTATCTGAAGCCAGTTTAACCATCCTCTCAAGAGCGAAAAGACCCAAAATCAGCGTTGACTCTTTTGTATAGATTAGGGAGTATTGAGAATCTGATTTTTCGGCAATCTTTTTTATGGCAGGAGTACATTTCAATGATTCAATATGAACAATTTCACATCCCTCGATCTGCTTGGCAGATGCTTGTGTGGAAAGCAGATAAATCTTATTTACCAACATCGACTCTTTCAGCCCTTTAACTGTTTGTTCTACTTGTGCTTTATCCTGGTAGGGAATGAAGCAGTTTATACATTTTGTCATAATTTTTGCATTAAACTTTTTAGGTTGCTAAGATATTCATAAGAGAGCAAACGAGCAAAAAAAGAACGATATTAATATAAAAAGCGTAAATTCGCCGCTTGCAATGTAATATGAGATGCAACGATACGATTATCTTATAGCAGGGAGCGGACTGGCAGGGCTTTATGCAGCCTTTGTAGCCTCAAAGTATGGTAGCGTTGCAATAGTGACTAAGAGTAAGGTATCTGACAGCAATACCTATTACGCTCAGGGGGGAATTGCATCTGTCACAGATAATGAAGACACCCCGGAATTTCACTCAAATGATACAATTTCTGCAGGCAGGGGGCTGTGCAATCCTGTTGCGGTTGATGCTCTGGTTAACGAGTGTCCGTTAAGAATAAAAGAGTTGATTGAAGATGGTATGAACTTCGATATGTCCGGGGGCGTTCTTGCTCTGGGGCTGGAGGGTGGCCATCGTAAAAGAAGAGTTCTTCACGCAGGGGGAGATATTACAGGGAGAAGAATAAGCGAATTTATGACCGGGCAGATTCTTTCCAACCCTAAAATTGTCCTTTTTGAGAACCATCAGGCTCTGGAGATAATTCTCGACAGCGATGGTAAGGGAGATGGGGGGAGATGTATCGGGCTTAAGGTTTGGAATTTCGAAACCTGCAGACAGGAGAATTTCTATGCAGGGAGCACAATAATGGCTTTAGGTGGTGCATCTGCAATCTACTCAAGAACTACCAACCCAAACACCTCAATAGGTGATGGGATTGCACTATGCTATAACGCCGGGTGCCAGGTTGCAGATATGGAGTTTATCCAGTTTCACCCCACTACACTCTACTCTGCGGACAACAAATCATACCTAATAAGCGAAGCTGTCCGAGGTGAAGGGGCACATCTGCTCAACCATAGAGGAGAGAGGTTTATGGTAACGATGCACTCTCTTGCCGAACTTGCCCCTCGTGATGTGGTTGCACAGGCAATTGAGAGAGAGATAAAGTTAGATCCGGAAAAGCGTCCATATGTTTATCTATCTTTAAAACATCTTGACCCGGAAAAAATCAAGAGTCGTTTTCCCCATATTTTTCAAAAATGTGAAGATCTTGGTATTAATATGCGGGATAGAGTTCCTGTAGCACCTGCTGCTCACTATATGGTTGGAGGTGTGAAGTGCGACATAGATGGCAAGAGTTCAATTGAGGGACTCTATGTTTGCGGAGAGCTTGCCTCTACCGGGATTATGGGTGCAAACAGACTTGCATCCAACTCTCTGGCAGAGTGCATAGTATTCGGATACAGAGCGGTAATGAGTGCAAAAGAGAATCAGGCTTCTGATAGATTTCCGCAAGAGAGTCTGAATAAATATGTAGGCTCCGAGCCGGAATTAAAATACTCTCTTAACCCTGCCAAAAGAGATCAATACTACCGCATAAGAGAGCAGATCTCATTTGTAATGACCAGGTATGCCGGCATAGTAAGAGACAAAGAGGGGTTAGAGAGTGCCGTTACAGAGCTTGAGCAGATAAAAAAGAGCCTTTTAGAGGGAGATTGCATCAAAGAGTATTACTCCACAATCTCCAAAAATCTAATCATAGTTGCAGAGCTTATTATCAGGGGGGCTATCTATAGAGAGGAGAGCCGTGGCGGACACTTCAGAAGCGACTACCCTAATGAAAACAACTATAATCTATATCATACCATCCAGCAAAAGGGTAAGATGAACGGAAGTCTTTCTGCCAACTGGTACGCTACTGTTAAGAGACCAATGCCAAATAATAGGAAGGAGAGCTCTCCAAAAAAACAAAATAATCGAATTATGACTCACAATTCACTGATAGACAAAATTATTGACCTGGCAATTGAGGAGGATGTTGCTTCGGGAGATATCACAACAAACTCAATAATCCTTGAGAAATCAAAGGCCACTGCAGTTTTTAAGATGAAGGCAGATGGTGTTGTGAGCGGAATTAGCATCATAAAGAGAGTATTTGAGCACCTCGATAAGAACGTGATATGGAGGCCATTTGTAAAAGATGGCGACAGAGTTAGTAAAGAGGATGTTATAGTTGAGATTGAGGGTAGCTACCGATGTCTTTTAACCTCGGAGAGAATCGCACTAAACATTCTGCAACGGATGTCCGGTATTGCAACTCTCACTGCTCAGTTTGTAAAGGAGATAGAGGGGACAGACGCAAAGATTCTTGATACCCGCAAAACTGCACCCGGGCTCAGGGTTCTGGACAAGATGGCTGTTGCAGCAGGCGGCGGTAAGAACCACCGTATGGGGCTGTACGATATGGTGCTTATAAAGGATAACCACATTAAGATTGCCGGCGGAATTAGAAATGCGGTTGCTCAAGTAAGGGAGAACATCAATATGGGTATGAAAATTGAAGTAGAGACATCTAATCTGGATGAGGTGAAGGAGGCTGTGGAGTGTGGTGCAGATATCATTATGCTCGACAATATGGATAATGCTACTATGAAGAGGGCTATTGAGCTCATCGCAGGGAGGGCAGAGAGTGAGGCTTCAGGAAATATGAACCTTGGCCGGGTAAAAGAGGTGGCTCTGCTTGGTGTAAATTATATAAGCGTCGGAGCTCTCACCCACTCAATAAGTGCTCTTGATATAAGTATGAACGTAACCGTTATACCGGATAATTAGAAGAAAGATTGCAGCAAAGATGGAAAGAGAAAAAATAATATCAGAGATAGCCAGGCTAAAAAAGGATAAGGATGTTATAATCCTTGCCCATTTTTACACCGACCCCGAGGTTCAGGATCTGGCAGATTATATTGGTGATTCTCTCGGGTTATCGCAGATGGCAGCCAATACAAGTGCACAAATTATTCTGTTTTGCGGAGTTAAGTTTATGGCCGAAACCGCCTCTATTATCGCTCCCGGCAAAAAGGTACTCTTGCCCGATCCCACATCCGGATGCTCATTGGCTGAGAGTATAAAAAGCTCAGATGTAATTGCCTGGAAAAAAAAGAACCCCAAGGGGGTAGTTGTCTCATATGTAAACACTACTGCAGAGGTTAAGGCATACACAGATATCTGTTGCACATCGGCAAATGCAATCGATGTCATAAACTACATTCCGGATGGCAAGAAGATATTCTTCATTCCGGACAAGAACCTTGCCACCTATGTCAAAATAATGACAGGAAAAGATATAGAGATCTGGGATGGAGATTGTTGTGTGCACGAATACTACGATACAAAACTAGTGCTGGAGGAGGTTGAAAAGTACCCGGACGCCGAGCTGCTCATACACCCTGAGTGCAACTGCTCTCACGACCCCATAATCTACAAAAGACCAAATTCATACATTCTATCTACAACCGGGATGATCAAAAGAGTTGGGGTTTCATCTGCAAACAGGTTCCTGGTGGTTACCGAGCCCGGTGTAATCCACCGTATGAAAAAGCTCTATCCGGATAAAGTGTTTATCCCCTGCGACGAATACAACGAGTGTATGCAGATGCGTAAGATAACTATCGAAAAAATGCTTACCTCACTTCAACAGGAGATTCACGAAGTAAAAGTACCCGAACATATCCGCCTACGCGCGCACCCATCCATTGATAAAATGCTAAACTTACCTCTTTAAAAAAAGGGAGACCTCACGGCCACCCTTTTTCAATCCAATTTTATTAACAATTACTATGTGGTCTTTTTTAATGTGATAGTCCAGGTTTTGGTGCCATTTGTGGCTGTTGCAGTGTTGTCGACTGTGCCGTCGCCATAATCAACTGAAACGTATTTACCATCGGCAAAGGTTGTCTTAGCAACTCCTTTAACAATTTCACTTGCAGATACTTTAAATATTAGTGGTGAGGTTGCCTCTATTGTTCTTGTTCTGCTTTCGTTCTTCTCATTTGTAATAGTAGCTGTTCCATAGGTCTCTATTGTATCATCATCCTTAGTAGTGGCGCTGCCACCCTTGATGAGCCTGTTTAGAGAAGAGACCCGTTTTGTGAACTTGGTGCCATCCGGAATTGTTACTTTAAAATCCTCTGTTATTACTGCCTGCTGAGTATTGGCATCTACGTCTCTGGTAATTGTGCGTCCAACCCATCCGCTAAACAGATATCCATCTTCAACAAAACCTATGTATTTTATTTTCTGCTCGCTTCCGGTTTTACCATTATTTACAATATAGGCAGCAAGTTGACCCTTTCTAAGTTTACCATCGGGGCCGGTGTTTCCGGTAGTTCCAAAATCTACAAGGAATATCCTGACTCCGGAAGAGTCTCTTATTGTTATTGTTACAGATCCTGTAAGATATTTTTCTCCCCATATTGCCTTAGTTGCCGGATATGAGGCATTCATTCTGAGTATCTCTGCAAGTATTGCATCGGTACATGCACTTGTTACTTCAATATAAGAGTCCTGTTTTAACATTTCGTCTTTATTCTCGGATACCAACTCCTCCTTTGTACACGAAGACAAAATCAGGAGCGTTAAAGCTGCAATAGAAAAGATAAATTTTTTCATAATTGGTTATATTAATAATTCTTATTCTGAGCGTCTAATTTTAAGAAGAGAAAACTTGTATAAAGTTAAATTTAAAAAATTATTTTTTTAACTTTCCCGAAAGATTTTCTTCAAATAATAAACAATAAATGCCGATGCAGCTTCCCAAAGATGAGTATATCCTCTCCCTGATTGGAGATGAAAAGACAAAAGAGAGGGGACTATCTCTGCTGATCGACAAATATAAAGAGAGAATATACTGGCATATAAGAAGGCTGGTGGTGAGCCACGAAGATGCTCAGGATGTAATGCAGGAGACATTTTTTAATGCTTGCCGCTATATTGACAGATTTGAAAGCGAAAGCCAACTTTACACCTGGCTATATAGAATTGCCACAAACGAGTGTATTAGAGTCTTCCGGAAGAACAAAATAATATTTACACCCTACGACTCGATTAAAGGTGAACTTATAAACAAACTATATTATGAAACTGCCGATGAGGGTGATAAGATTCTGTTAAAATTTCAGGAGGCAATTTTGCACCTCCCTAAAAAACAGAGGCTTGTATTCAATCTCAGGTATTATGACGAAATGAGTTACGAAGATATTTCAAAGGTCTTAAACATCAGCACCTCTTCTTCAAAAACCAATTACCACTACGCTAGTGAAAAGGTAAAAAATTATATGTTAAAATTATAGGTAATGAAAAAAGAATTTGATTTTGAACAGGTTGGAAAGAGATTACCATATAAGGCTCCCGAAACCTACATTGAGAATTTCAAACCTAACTCTCGTAGAGAGGCACACAGGAAATCTACTAAATTTCCGTCAAGGTTATTCGTATATGCAGCAGCATCTTTAGCTCTATTAATTATCTGCAGCATAGCTTTTTTAACCCCTGATAATGAGACAGAAGTTCAACATTTTGAACAGGAGTCAGGCAAGATTGCCAATTTTATAACTACCGACTTTGAGGTGATTTTTAATGATTTTACTGACGAAGAGTTAACTTCAATTTCGGTAATTCTTGATTCCGATCTATTTGAAAATTAGTTTATAATAATATTATGAGAACCATCTATTCAAAACTCCCTGCTCTACCGGTTAAAGTGGTGTTAATGACAGCTTTATTGATGGCAATGGCAAATGTGACTCTATCTGCTCAAATAAGGCCCTGGATGCCCAGAGTTCGAGCCTTGTTAATGGAGAGGCAACTCTCTGAAATTAAGAAGAATATCTCAATTGAGAACAAAGATATTACTAAGTTCGATCTGCTTTACAGAGAATATATTACAGAGCTTTTTGAGTTGAACTCCCGCTACGAGGGGCTTGTTCCCCTGGAATCTGACTATGAACAATACTCCGACACCCAAATTGAAGAGAATTTCATTAAACAGACCGAAAAATCAAAAAGACTTCTCCTTTTGAGGGAGAAGTACTTTTACGAATTTAAAACCATTATTAAGCCAAAGGAGATTATGAAATTATACTCCATTGAACGCCAAATTCTCCGCCAGGCCCAGCAAGAGATGAGAGAGCGGTATGGAAATAAACCTTGAAAAGGCTACCAACTATACATAAACATCACCTGTAATCTGTTTGCATTACTGTGGGTGTCGTTCATATTTTTTCTGTACCCGTGAATATACTCTCCTGCAATTGTAAGGTTTTTCACCCCTGTCCAGAACAACGATGCCGAGAAATACTTCCCATTTAAAAATTCTGTTGCCGAGTAGTAATCTGTTTTGTTTGCCAGTGAAGCTATTGAGAAGTTTGCAGATGCATAGAGTTTTTTACTGAAATCACCCCTTGCTCCCAATGAGACACTATACATCGGAAGTGTTTGAAGGGTGTTATTTGCACCATCCGGAACCATATCTAGATTAAGTGCTGCCAGGTCGTTGATATATCTTGCTACACCTTTACCGTAAATTCCCTGGCTATACAGGGTAAAAGCTTCAGCAATCTTAAGTGAACCACTCAGCTGCAAGCCGGCACCGAATTTAGTCTCTATCTTCTGAGTTGTGTTATCACCAAAATCCATAGCTCTCAGTACTCCGGCAATCTTTAAATGAGTTTTTGCTCTCTTAAACATTAGGTAAACAGGCACATCCGGATATCTTTGGTTTACTGCTCGAAATCCACTTCCGGTTATCATTTTGGTTCTTGGAAATTCAAGTGCAATTCCGAAACTTGATTTCTCACTGATGTTTCTCTTGTATCCAATGAGTGGATTGCGGAAGAATGTTCTGGAGTTTACACCCTGAATATCTATTGTGGGAGCATTTGCCAGAAAATCTGTCATAAAACTCCAGGTCTGGCCAACCGTCAGTCCCTTAAATGAGATATATGCGTGCCTTAACCTTAAAACGTCTACAGCTCCCCTGAAATCGCTCTCAATATAGAATTCTATATCTCCAAGCAGATCTGTCTTTTGAATAACTTTAAGATTCAGTCGGGTAGCAGAAGCATCCATACTTAATCTTGATTCTTTGTCCCACTCACTGTCTGCAGACATTGTAGAACTTATAAAATCAAAATTTGGAACCACTCCACCAAAATCTGCAAGGGTTACAAAACGGACAAAACCTCCGAACTTGACAGAGGTGTTGCCTTTTTCTATCAGAAAAGGTGATTTGTTTTCTGTTGGTTTTACCGCTGTGTTCTGGGCGTATACGCCTAAATAGACAGCACTTACAATGACTAATGTAAATATTCTTTTCATTTTTTAGAGGTTTAGTTTCGGTTACTTTTACAAAAGTAAACGCTTTTACTAAACTTTTCAAAATTTTATTATAAATAAATGCAACTTTTCTTAAAAGAAGTTCGTCTAAGTAGAGTCAAAAATATTTAAAAAATGAAAAAAAGCTTTTTAATAACTATTTTAGTTCTAATTGTTGCAATCTCATCTTGTTCTTGTCTTGATTTTGTATCTGTAAATCCATCAGGCCCTTATACGGCAAAAAAAATTAATGTCGATAGTTTCGAAAGTGTATCTGTCGCCAACGGCTTCGAACTGATTATCACACAGGATCCACATCAGGAATTGGTAATAGAAACTTACGAAAATATTCACGACTACATAGTTGTAAGAGTTGACGGCAGTACTCTTAAATTATATCGTGAAGGTGGTATATTCTTTAGCGATAATAGTAATGTAAAGATCTATCTCTCCTGCGACCATCTTGAAAAGATTACAGGAAGCGGCGGCAGCAGAATCTATCTGGTGAACGGTTGGGAGGGTGACCAACTAAAGGTCTCTCTAAGCGGAGGCGGTCGCATAACAGGAGCTGTTGAGCTGAACTCTCTCTATCTTAGTATGTCGGGTGGCTCAAGATCGGAACTGGAGGGATCTGCCGGCTATTTCTCAATCAATTCATCCGGTGGCAGCGTTCATAAACATTACGGACTACACGCAGAAGAGTGCCGTGCATCACTCTCGGGAGGAGCATCTGCAGAGCTTTTTGTAAGTGAACTTCTTGATGTTACCGGCTCCGGCGGAACAACTGTTCGTTACAAAGGTAATCCACAGGTTAATACTAGACTTTCCGGTGGATCTACCGTTAGAAAAGTTAACTAAACCTAAAATGCAAGCAATAAAGAAGACGGCAGAGATGTCGTTTTTTTTTGTAAATTGGCCTATCCTTTTAAAAATTGCACTTTCTTGAAAATCAAACACACCCCACGATGCTTGGCAAGGTTACCCCGCCTATCAATGGGTGAGGGGAATACTCCTATAGTTGAGTTTGAAAAAGGGCTCTACGCCAAGTTAGATTATATGATGCCAACCCTCTCATTCAAAGATAGAGGAACGGTTGTAATGATGGAGCATGCCCTCAAAAATGGGGTAAAGCATGTCATTCAGGACAGCAGCGGTAACGCAGGGTGCTCAGTTGCAGCCTATGCCGCCAGAGCCGGTATTAAGGCAGATATCTACCTTGGAGAGTCCACCCCTGCAAAAAAAATAAAGATGATTGAAGATTTTGGGGCAAATGTGGTGATGATAAAGGGGACCAGAGAAGATGTTGCTGCCGCGGCACTAAAGGAGGTAGCAAAGGGAGAGAGGTACTATGCCAGCCATATCTACAACCCGCTTTTCGCACAAGGGATGAAATCTTATATCTTTGAGGTGTTTGAGCAGATGGATGGGGTGCTTCCTCACAACATCTACATCCCTTTAGGTAACGGAACTCTCTTCTATGGTGTCTATTACGGAATCCAGGAGCTCATTGCCGCGGGTAAGGTAAAGAGCTTCCCGCAAATTATCTGTATTCAGGCATCTGCCTGTGCACCAATCTATGAGTCCTACAAAAAATGGCACAAAAACAGAGATACCTCTGTGGCAGACAAAGCCCCGACTTTGGAGACTGTCGTGAACAGAGGCACAGTTGCAGATGGTATTGCAATAGCTAACCCTGCAAACGGAGGGGATATTCTGGCAAAAATGGCAGAGATAGATGCCGGGATAGTTGCGGTTGATGACGCCGAAATTGAGAGTGCCTATCATACACTTGCCCTTAAAGGCTTTCACGTTGAGATGACCAGCGCCGCCAACTACGCAGGTTACAAACAATTCATCTCCTCTGTGGAGTATATCAACTTACAGAAAACCCGCACAGAGACTCACCTTATCACGCTCTGCGGAACCACCAAATAACTTTGCCGTACATTTGTTTTTTTTGTAAATTGCAGGGAATAAAACCTTACAAATAATGAAAAAAAGTTTTGGAATTACAGCATTTATTCTGGCTCTAGGTCTACTACTCTCTTGTGGTATTACACGCAGGGGATTTAACGAAACCACAACCGGGATGTTAAGTATCAAAGATACCGTATCGGTAAATGACTCCACCGAGTATGAACTTGTTGTTTTTGACCCGGGATTTGACTATTGGCTTTCAAGTAAAAGTTTTAATAAAAATCAGTACTCCAACGAACATCTTCAAATGCTTAACCACCAGTACTCACTTGAATGGAACCGCCGTTACTCTTCCGGAGATAGGCTTGTAGAGAGCTACATAGACTATAATCCTTTCATAAAATACGACTTTGAGTTCAACTACAAGCTCTATATGTATTTCCTCTATTTTGAAGAGTCCAATAAAATGAATCTCATACCAGGAGCCAGACGAAGATACTAGCCGGGGTTAAGTTACATAATATGAAAACAGAAGAGTTTATTAAGTCAATCCCAAAAGCAGAGCTGCACCTGCACATTGAGGGTACTTTTAAGCCGGAGCTGATGTTCAAAATTGCCGGACGTAATGGCATAAAACTCAAATTCAAGAGTGTAGATGACCTGAAAAAGGCTTACGAATTCAATAATCTGCAGGATTTTCTCGATATCTATTATACAGGAGCCTCTTTACTAAAAACAGAAGAGGATTTTTACGACCTCACAATGGAGTATCTGAAAAAAGCTGCAAGCCAGAATATTGTTCACACTGAGATATTTTTCGACCCTCAAACACATACTTCAAGAGGAGTTCCATTCGCTGTTGTGATTAACGGCATACATAGGGCATTAAAAGATGGGGAGAAACTCAGGGTTAAAGACCATTGCAGGGGGATAACTTCAAAAATGATAATGTGTTTCCTGAGACATCTGAGTGAAGATGATGCTTTCAAAACTTTAAGAGAGGCTATCCCATTTAAAGAGAAGATTATTGCAGTCGGGCTTGACTCTTCTGAGGTGGGGCATCCACCGTCAAAATTCAAAAATGTATTTGAAGCGGCTCTCAAAGAGGGATTTAAAACCGTCGCTCACGCCGGCGAGGAGGGTCCTGCAGAGTATGTTTGGGAGGCGATAGAGCTGCTGAAAGTTTCCCGTATTGACCACGGGAACAGATCAATATCAGATTCTGCCCTTATTGACGAAATAGTAAGAAGAGAAATTCCGCTCACAATGTGCCCCCTATCCAATCAAAAGCTCAAAGTGCAGGCCAACCTTGCCGGGCATCCGTTTAAGGAGATGATGGACAAAGGTATAATCGTTACAGTTAACTCCGATGACCCAGCCTATTTCGGCGGATATCTTAATGAGAACTATCTGGCAATTTCAACTGCACTTAGTCTCTCAAAGGATGATATCTATCGACTTGCCAGAAACTCTTTTACCGCCAGTTTTCTTGATCACAAAAGTAAACAGAGGATGCTTCATTTAATTGACCAATGGGTGTGATTTTAAAAAAAAAGAGTTAACTTAGTTTGAGATTTCACAAAATCAGATGGATACAGCCTATAATCGGCTGGTGTGCTTGGAGATAGATATGTATTTAGTCAAACATTAATCTCTCGGGACTATGAAAAAAATCTCAAAAATTCTTCTTATCGTTACTTTTACCATTTGTGTCAATGCAACTGCCCAGAATCGAATGGTAGAAGATTCTCAGATGAAATTCAAGATCTCTGTTCCTTTAAATTATCAAACCAACCAGTATTGGGATGGTTCGGATAAGATTCACGCTTTTGTCAGCAGGGACAATAACGTTGCTGTAAGTATCCGTTCGTTTGAACTTCCTGCAAACGTATCGGTAGACCAGGTAGTAACAGCATTTGGGCAAAATGTTCTTAAAGGTGCAAATCAATTGGTTATTCAACCACACAATCTTAACGGAGCAATCGGGAAGATGGCCGGTTATCGTTGGCGTTACAACAATATCACTGTTGTGGTTGGTGATATTTATACCTGCAGGTACTCTTACGAATATAACGGTTCTATGTTCAGCTATACTGCAGTTGATGGACCGGTTACATTCTATCTGGTTGGATTTGTTGCAGGAACAGGAGTTGCAGCAGAGCTGGAGAAGATTCACAATAGAGTTCACTGCTCTTTTAAAAAAGTTAATCCCGGCAATATAACCGGGGAGCAACAGCCCACGCAAAAAGTTGGATTACAGCACTCATCTGCCTCTCTTACTCAAGCTGGAATAAATGAGGTGCCTATGGAGATGCTTTTTGACATTAAACCATTAACGATAAAAATTGGTACAGCGGTTAATTCAAGCGATGAAATTAGTTCTGCTACAAATAGTTTCCCTTCAAATACCGAAAAAATTCATCTTGTTTTTGATTACCAGGGAGATACTAAGGATAAAAATTTTATTGTAAAGTGGGTTAGTAAAACTCATAATACTCTTATTGCAGAAGATCTTTACCATCCAAAAACAGGGGGATCAAAAAGAGTTCACTCCTATATGGAGAATGTTTCAGAATCTTGGCCTACGGGAGATTACAGCGCTCAGGTGTGGTACCTTGGAGATAAGGTGAGTGAAGCAGATTTTTCAATAACAGCTTCTCAGAGCCCTCAGTTGAAAATCGGGCTTAAAGGTGGAGAGATAAAACAGATTGTTCTGGACAACACAAATATTGGTTATGATTTTGCCTCCGGGAAAGTCCGTACAGACCACTCACCGGATCCCGATTTTCTAAACAGACCCTGGTGCACCACTCTTCCCGGTATCTGTGGAAACTGGGCCAGAACAGGAAAAAGTCGGATGGAAGATGTAACATCTGCACCGATCTCCGGTTATATTAGCGATGGGTTAGACTATATCGAGTGTGCCGAAGCCCCATTGAAAGAGGTATTAGTATTCAAACTCAAGGATGGTACTTACGGAAAGATGATGATAATCAAGGATGAGTTCTCCAAGAACAACAATGTGTGTCTGCACAAAATTACCTGCTTTGTTCAGTATCCTGCATTTTAACATAAAACTAATTTTAGCTATGAAAAAGTTTATCTATAGAAAACAGATCACTACTGCTGCCTTCGTTTTATTGTTAACCGGAGTTGTAGCCGTAACCAGCTGCGAATGCAGTGTCTCTACCGCAAATATTCAAGATGTAAAAATATGCACATCTTTAAGCGGTAATCTTTGTAACCAGGACAGTCCTACTCTTGGAGATACCTCTCCCACAATATACGTAAGCTGTCTTCTCAAAAACTCGGTAAGTGCAACAAAGGTGAAATTTACCTGGATGTATTATGGAGAAACTAAGATAAAAATCGATGATGTTACTCTTGACACAGGTGAGCTTACCGGAACAGTAGAGCTCAATTCATACCTGTCACGACCAACAAATGGCTGGCCAAAGGGAGTTTATGAGGTTGAAATTCTCATTCTTACAGATAATGCAAAACCTGTAGTTAAACAGTTTACAATAAATTAATAAGCTATGAACACACTTTATAGAGTTACTTTGGTGTTTTCAATCTTAGCGCTGCAGTTGGCTCTTCCCATCAAAACATTTGCAACTGATATTAAGCTTTCTCTTAGCATAGGACAAATTGATAATCATTCTTCTCCTACTGTAGAGTATATGACTCCGGGGTATATGATGAGGGTCATTTTTTCTACTAAATGGGCAGATGAAAAATTAACACTCTCAACTACAAGACTTCATATTCTCATTGACAACAAGGTAATTGTTGATGAAAAGCACAGTTTTTATGATGGCCTCTACCAATTCAAATCTACGTTTACAAAACAGATTGTCATCCCAAAAGATTTAACTGAGGGGAAACACATACTAACCATTAGGATGTCAAAAGAGCAGGGCACCGGGTTACCCGACCAGAATCTTGTTTGTGAACCTGCCAGTAAAGAGTTTTGGATAGGTAAACCCGGAGCAACATCAAAAAATCCTACTCCAGTGGCTGAAAAAAAGGTTGAGACTACTTTAGATGTAATAACTATCGAGAACGAGATTAACCCTGCAACTAAAGTTCCCTGGGAGTGTATTGCCAATGACGGAATAACCTCCGTTAAGATTTTTGTGTACGCACCGGATGCAAAAGCTGTATACTATAGTTTGCCAAAAGAAGGGGGTGTTATAACTAAAAACCCATCATTATCAAATGATGAAAAACCTGTTGAACAGGGGCTTATTTTCCTTGTTAATCAAAAAGGGGAGTTCTATTTTCACCCACCGCAAACAATTCCGGAAAATTTGCCATTTAAGACAATAAATATGTCTCAGGGACGCCCTCTTCGCTACTATGCTAGTGAGATTGATTTTACAATCAATCTGTTAAACGGAGAAAAACGCAAAGTAAAAAAAGCGATAAACTACTGCCGTCCCCCTGTTTTTCTTGTCCACGGTTTTACTGGTGATAAATCTACCTGGGAAGCACTGGAGAAGATGTTGTTTCAGAAAGGGTTTATGACCAATCGTGAAAATTACTATGCAACCAACGATTTAAGAGGTTCAATGGATGTTGGTTCTCAGGCATTTTTGCTTGGTGACCTTTTAAAAAAGGAGAGAGATATCTTTCAAAACAGTAATGTAAGGTATCATAATGCAGATTTAGTTTGCCACAGTATGGGTGGTTTAATAGCCAGGTACTATTCAACTATGCACCCAAATAAAGGAGCCGGAGTTAGAAAAATTATTATGGTAGGAACTCCTAACCACGGCATTTTTAACCCTTTGGATCTAATGACAGGGAAGATGGCCGCCTTTATTTCAAATGCTCACAAAGGTATGGCACAAGATGTTGATGCCAACGGAAAATTTATGCTGAACCTTAATATGGGCGAAGAGAGTGGGAAGAATCTAAACAGATCCATTGAGTACGGAAATATCTATGTTGCCGGTACAGATGGGGTAGTTCAGGATATCTCTGCATGATTAAATGGAGTTGAGGAGGTTGTCCTAAACAGTATGAAGCACTCCCCCTCAATTCCGGACTCATTCAATTACGGAACGAAATCTATCACCACCGACTGGTTGGTTTTCGGGAAGATTATAAACTGGCTTATTAACCCTATTCCCGAAGCAACCTTTAATATGAACAAGTGGAATTTAGCTGGGATTGTGACAGCAGGCAAGAAACTTGACTTAAGTGGCAAGGGTCATATTCTTAAAGTGCACTCTGGATCTGTAACCGCTAATATTCATCTCAAACGTCTCGAGATGAGTAACAATTGTGAAGCAGAGATAATATATCCCGATGGCTCAGTGGTTAAAGTATTTCCGAGTTCAAAGGTTAACTATAATAGTACTATGGACGAACTGCTAATCTTCACCGGTAAAATAATGGTTAACTTAAAGAAACAGGGTAAGGTTTTTAATGTAGTCTCACCAACCTTGTCTGTTGGGGTAAAGGGGACCTGTTTTGAAGTAGCAGTTGAGAACTCCGGTATTTGCAATGTCTATCTGTATGATGGGGAGATTGAGATATCAAACCTTTCAGGAAGCAAGATTATAAAGAGCGAACAGAGTATCTCTGCATCTAGTAATAATGAGCTTATCCAGAGCACTTTTAATCCCAAAAACAGATTCAACACAAATTTTGCCAATAAATATGCACAGATGACCACCTTGGAAAATTTTACAGGAGCGAAAGATCCTCTCTTTTCAAAAGTAACCACCGGAGGTTCAAAAGTCACTACAAACCAGGGCAACTGTCTTGGTCAGCTCAAGGTTCAGTTTATAGTTCAGGTTGGAGTACCATCAACCCAACAGCAACAGGTGCAGCTGAAAATGCTCTCGGACCATAACCAGCAAGAGTTAATTTGGTTTAACGAAAGCGAGACGAATTTTAAAAAGGGAGTTGATCCAAAAGAGCTCACCGGAACATACAGACCCGATCCTCAGAAAAAACCGGCGCAGGGAAAGTACTACAGTCAAACAATTACACTATTCAAACCGATGAAAATAGTAAATGTACAGGGAGAAGCAAATGGCTTCCGGTTGGCTCTGGGAGAGTCGCAGGACGATGTTCATTTCTCTCCTCTCTCCTCGGCAATAGGGCATATATTAAAGTGCGGCTCTTATAAAATTTATGTTGACCCAAACGACAATATTGAGAAAACCTGGGTGACAATTAGTTTAGAGTGATCTCTTTTATTGCAATTTTTCATATTGCTGCAATACATATCTCACCTCTGCGCTGATTTCAGCTGCCTTTTCGGGCGATTTTGCAGATAGGTTCTCTACATAATCATTATAGAACACCAGCTTACGTTTTAACCCCGCTATTCCTGCGGGGTTATTATATACAAATACCGACTCTCCCAGAGTCCAGTCCCATAAACCTGTTTGGCTGTTTTTATAAAGAGTCACATTTTGGATAAGCCCCAGACGACATAGAGAGGTATACATAGCGCTTGTGAAATTCCCCAGAGAGTAGACAATTAACGATTTTCTGGGAACTCCTGTTGAGTCGTTGAATCTATAATAGTATCTGCTAAGAGAATCTGAAGAGAGTTTGAATCCGTTTCCCAGGCAGATTTCACTTGGCTGCACAACGTGAGAATGGGAGCCGATTATAAGATCTGCACCGGCTTTTGAGAGCATTCTGCCGATTTTAATAATCTCCTCATCGGGATAAAGTTCATACTCATAGCCCCAATGGAGAAAAAGAATCTTAATATCAACACTATCTTCTCTCATCTTTTTAAGTATCTCAAATTTTGAGGTCAAATCTATCTTCTCCTTATGAAGAGGAGCAATACCATAGATCTGGTTTATCTTGACATCTCCCTTTCTCAGTAAATCGGGATCATTTAACCCCCACGTTGCGGCATAAAAGCCAACTCGCACCCCACTCTTCTCAATAAGCAAATAATCCCTATCGCCAGGAGTTGAACCTACTCTTGCACCTGTCACTAATATACCCTCTTTTTCAAGAAACTTCAAGGTTCTCTCCAACCCTTTATCTCCTTTATCAAGAGCGTGGTTGTTTGCAATTGAGAGGGCTGTAAAGATATTACCCCCCTGCTCTCTTCTAAAAGATCTTATGAGGTCCGGTTTCGAGTTGTAGTTTGTGTAGTCCGGCAAGAACGCCGGAACACCGGAGAGTGTGTCTATGGGTGTCTCAAGATTTCCGAAAACCATATCTGACTTCGAGAGATATCTTCTCACACTATCATCCACAAAAGAGCTCCACCCATTTCGTATCCACATAATATCCCCGACAAAAGATATGGACAAGCTCTCTTTTTCATTAAGAGCTGAGCTTTTAAGGGACCTGTTTAACTGAGATTGCTTTGCAAAGAAAAGCTTAGTAGAGTCCGATGCATTCCAGCTTTTGAAATAGTATTTTTTGAAGTACTTAATACCGGATGGAGCAGCCTCATAAAAGCTGAGCCCCTCTGCCCTGAAATTCCTGAAATCAATCTCATCTGCATCTGAACTGTCCCAAATAACTGCATAAAATGAAAAAATGAGCAAGAGCAAAGCAATCGTGGATAAAATCAAAATTTTTAACCACAATGTTTGCTTCCGATAAAATTTCAACATACTAAATCATATTTTACTCTGCTGTATGATATTTAACAGTTTTAAGTTCGTTCCAGGCACCTCGTGTAAAGTCCGGAATTTTTACCGGCATTCCCTGATTTGCTACAGAGATTTGAGATAATTCAATAACCGAAGACCACTCAGCTGCATCATACACATCCATATCCAGAGGTAATCCATTGTTCAAGCAGTAGATAAGCCTGTAATCCATAATAAAATCCATCCCTCCGTGTCCTCCCAATAGCCCTTCTCTTCGTCAAAGAGGAGAAACCGCAAATCGTGGATATATGCCCCCTCTGCGTGTACAATCTCCCCGAAAAGTCCCTTCTGAGCCATATTAAGTGTAGCCATCTCAAAGAAGTCGTAGTTGCAGTTCTCCAGCATCATCATATGGCGTCGGGTTTTCTCTGCTGTATTTACAAGTTGCCAGCACTCGTCAATTGTTAAGGCTGCGGGTATTTCGGTAGCTACGTGTTTGCCCTGCTCCATTGCATATACTGCAATAGGTGCGTGCAAGTCCCAATGTGCGCAGATATAGATAAGATCTACATCTCCCCTTTTGCAGATATCTTTCCAGCTTTCGCTCACCGTATACCCGTCTGCAGCAGGGCGTCCCAGGCTGTCAAGAGCTCGTTGTGCCAAATCTACATTTTTTTGAACAACATCTGCAAGTGCAACTATGCGAGTTTTCTCAATATGGCTGAAACGGTGAACAGCTCCCTGCCCTCTCATTCCCAAACCGATTATTGCAATTCGCACCTCTTTAAGTGGCTCTGTTCTAAGTTCCAGAACGTGAGTCTGACCGGCAGGGCGTGGTTTAGTTGGAAAGACTTCTACGGCAGTAAAAAGCTTTTCTCCTTTTTTTGGTTTTTCCGACTTGAAGGAGTATAGCGAAAATGTTGCAACTCCTAATGCAAACAGAATAGTTAACGAGAGTAATTTTTTCATACCATTTGATTTTTCCGGCCCTTTGAATAAGATCTCTTAAATGATTCCGTAAAAATAGTAAGAAATTTCAAGTAAAAAAGGGTAACTAAATCTCTTTAGTTACCCTTTCTGTGGAGAATGTCGGAGTCGAACCGACGACCCCTTGCTTGCAAAGCAAGTGCTCTAGCCAACTGAGCTAATCCCCCATTATGTCAATTTTTTCAGTAGTCCCGAGCGGAGTTGAACCGCTGACCCCTACATTATCAGTGTAGTGCTCTAACCAACTGAGCTACGGGACTGTGAAATTCAGTGATAGCATTAAGAGTAACTGTAAAGGAAAACTCCTTTGGTCAGTTAAGCTCCAAAAAGGAGGTGTTCCAGCCACACCTTCCGGTACGGCTACCTT
>CAYGOE010000028.1:0-24747 GCA_964351405.1 uncultured Muribaculaceae bacterium
GAAATAGTAGCACTTTTATCAAGGAACATTGTTCTATCTGAATAGAGTGTGGCCCCCATATGCTCCATACCTCCGTACTGAAACCCCGGAACAATTGCTATATCATATTTTGTGAATGGGTACTCAATAGCTGTATACTCCTCTAACCACTCCAGAGAGCCGAATATCTGATTAAAAATAGTGCCGAATTGTGCTGTTTTATATGTGTCACTCTCTCTTTGATAGATATTTATCTCCCTGGAACCTCTGCTCTCTTTTATCTTTTGAAACTTACCTGCCACAAAAGAGAAGAGATAGGTAGATATTGGCTCTGTGGGTGAAAAGCTCAACAACACCCTCTCTCCCAAAGTATCGGATGCTGTCAATCTGCCGTTCGCCAACGCCTCCCATCCCAAAGGGATTTCAAGAGAGAGTGTGTAGATAGCTTTCAGATCAGGTTGATCAAAACAGGGGAAGAGAGTTCTTGCCCTATCCGGAACAAGCAGTGTATATAGCATATCATCCCTTCTGTTTAGAGATTGTTCTCCTGCTATAAACACAATCTCTACTGAGTTTGTACCCTTTACTAAAAAGCAGGCAGGAATGTAGAGATGTTCATTTTCATATTTAACCTCTCTTCGCTCTCCGTTTACAGAGATGTCGAAAGGGACCTTTTCGTCTATGTAGTATGAAGGCTTAAAGTCAAGAATAATAGGTAATTTCCTGTTAAGGTTAAAAGTTATTTTAGCAATTGCATCAATTTGAGCCTCTTTTTGGGCAGGTATGGCGAAATGGAGTTTATACTCGATTTCAGATAGCGACTCTCTTCTGAAGATGGCGAGCTCTCTGCTTACTCCTGCATCGGCAGGAATTTTAACACTCTCTTGTTTGCAGGAGATAGTAAAAGATGTTAACAATATTATCCCTGATAGTATATATAGTTTCATCTTAATGGATTTAGAGTGAAAATTGATACGAGTCCCAATAGCCTTGCGGGAAGAGCTTTGCCAGATATTCAACATCAGTTTCATCAAATGAGCCAAGCTCAGTGCTATCTATGTCCAATACAGCAAAAACCTGAGAATCCTTAAAGATAGGGACTACTATCTCTGACCTTGAGAGTGAGCTGCAGGCAATATGTCCCGGAAACTGCTCTACATCATAAACCACAACAGTACGTCTCTCTCTCCAGGCAGTTCCACATACTCCTTTACCAAAAGCAATTCTCGTACAGGCAACAGGTCCCTGGAATGGACCAAGAACCAATTTTTTACCATACTCACAAGAGTCTGCTTTAACAATGTAAAACCCTATCCAAAAGTGACCAAAGGCCTCCTTAAGTGCTGCTGTTACATTGGCAAGATTTGCATATATATCCTCTTCGCCTTGAATAAGAGCGTGAATTTGAGGAATTATAGAGTTATATACCTGAACTTTATCTCCATTAGGTATCTCCAGCTTCTCCATCTGTTGTATATATTTACAGTACTGAACAAAGATAAGAAAAACAGCTACTCAACAAAAAGAACCAGCCCTTTGAGATACTCACCCTCGGGATGAAAAATGTTTACAGGGTGATCTCCAGGCTGGGTAAGACGGTCTATAACCCTCACCCTCCTTCCACTTTGTGCAGCTGCAGAGAATACTGCCTCTGCAAAGGAGACTTTATCTACAACCTGTGAACAGCTGTAGGTGAATATGATTCCACCAGGAGCAATGGCGGAAAATGCAGAGTAGTTTAACCTCTGGTATGCCCTTAGAGCATTGCTCAAAGCTCCTCTATGCTTTGCAAAAGCAGGTGGATCCACAACTATAAGGTCGTATGCACCCTCTCTCTTTGACTTTATAAACTCTATTGCATCTGTACAGTAAGCGTTGTGAGATGCAATTGGCACAGAACCTCTCTCTGTTATGTTAAGCTCTATGTTTCTCTCCAGTAGTTCAATAGCTTTTGCAGAGCTGTCTACAGAATCTACAGAGAGTGCACCACCTGCAAGTGCATAAACAGAGAAACCTCCGGTATAACAGAATAGATTGAGAACTCTTCTCCCTTTAGAGTACTTCTCAACCTTAGCCCTGTTCTCCCTCTGGTCCAGAAAAAAACCGGTCTTCTGCCCCTCTCTCCAGTCTACTTTAAAGAGATGTCCGTTCTCTTTGATTAAGCAGTCGCTCTCTAAGAAATTCTCTCTTTGGTAAAGATATCCCTCCTCTAAATTAAAGGCCGCTTTAAAGGGTGCAGTAGAGGCGCTCTTATCGTAGACAGCTTTAAGATTATTAGCATATAACTCTTTTAAGGCTTCAGTTATCTTATCTCTTGAAAGAAACATCCCGGCAGAGTGTGCCTGAATTACCGCCACACCATTATAGTAGTCAATTATAAGACCGGGAAGCATATCTCCCTCTCCGTGAATAAGTCTGTATGAGTTTGTGCTCCGGCTCTTCTGAGAAGAGTTTGCACTCTCATCTGTTTTGAAGGCAATACCCAGAGCGCATCGCAGGTTGTACGCCTCACTGATGCGATTGAACCAAAACGAGCTCTCCTGTGCAGATTGGTCAAAACTGAGAATGCGAAATGCAATAGAACCTAATTGGTAGTGACCACATCCCAGAAACTCATCGTTATAAGAGAATATCTGTAAAATATCCCCCTCTTTTGCAGATTTATCAATACTCTCAATCGCTCCCGAGAATACCCACGGATGAAATCGTTTAAGGGACTCCTCTCTCCCCTTTCTTAGATAAATTTTTGACATAATCAGAGGCTTTTATTTGGTGCAGGCTTAGTTGCGGCCTGAGACAGGTTTTTTTTTAATACAGGAGTACTCAATAATTTAAGATACATCTTCTGGCACACCCACGCATCTACAGCGGCATAATGTATTTGGGCACTTGAGAGATTTGCACTCTCCCAATTGGAGAGTTGCTGAGATTTTGAGACTCTAACGCCAAGTATTATAGCTGCCAACTTTCTGACACTCTTCTCCTGTATCCCCCAATTCGAGACAATGCTCTGTAAATCTATAAAACCCTTTGAGATAAACTTGGTGTGGAATTGAAGAGCTCTTATGTCGTCTGTGACTGCTACTCCAACTTTGATTATTCTTGATGTTGATAGAATTTTTACCAGATCTGGTAAAAGACCGGTATTGTGAAGACGGAAAATATAGGTCCTATCTTTACCACTCAACTGAAGCAATGCAACAAGACTCCTTTTGGTATTAGCGGTAAAAGTTGGTCTGGTTTCTGTATCAAACCCGATTATCTTCTGATTTTTAAGATAATCAATCGCTGTGTAATATGTTTCATCTACTTGGTTAACAACAACTATCTCACCATTGAATTCGGCTACAGGCAGATGCTCTAACTCATCGGGTGTTATTGTCGGTTTATAAATCATCTACTTCATATTTTTTTTTTAAAAAAGAGTACGAAAGTGGTAATCTCTGCTCAATTCTGGTAAGGTTATCCCTGTTTATGTTAGTTTTAGAAAAAGGGGTAATAGTTACCGAAGGTATATCTGAACCTGTATCGCGGCCATACTTAAAGTCAAACACAAGGTTTCCGTTCGAATCTTTTGCCTCATTAGGAAGATCTTTATGAGGGACAGATATGAAAGCATCAACTCTGTTCCCGCTATTCTCTCTTTTTAACATATTTTGTGCAAACAGTAGCTTGAAGGTCTCTTTTGCAGTGTTTACAGCGGGATCGATAAAGGCAATTTCTGCATCCAGAATAGATTCATAGGGCTTTGCGTCACCTTGAGTGTACTCTCTGAGCTCTGCGATAACCTCTTTTAATGTATCTTCAAGATATGGGTAGTGTGTACAACCAAGAATAATACTCTTCATTACAACACCAGGATTCTCCAATCTGTGCCTCTCCAATAGAGAGACCATATGGAATCGTGCATAGTTTCCGGAGGAGTTAAGCTGAATATCTTCAATATCTCCGTTTTCATCCCTTTTAATGAGCAGAGAGTTACCTGTAGTATCAAAATTATAGCGAGAAAGCAGCGCCCGTTGTATACCAATTGAGTCTCCAAAACGTGGCCCTCTGTAGCTCTCTCTTACCTCTTTTGCATTTTTGGAAATATAGTCGGCTTCGGAATCTACAGCCTCTGCAAAACCGGCTCCCCCCTGGTTTACCACCCTTATATCTCCGTTGTATCCCCTCTGTTTAGAGTATTTGATTATGCTTTTTTCATATCCCCCGGAGGCAATCGTTCCAACGGTTGCCAATACTCCAACAGCAAAACTCCTTTCGTCGGGCGATATCCTACTCATTGCTCCCTCAACGCCTGCATCAATTACCCCAATAGCTTTTACACCGGTAGCGCTAAGTTGCAACATACGTGACACATCTTCCAGCCCGAAAGCAGTAGCTGTATTGCAGGCAATTACTATCACCTTGGTTCTTTTTGACCCTGTGGTGAGAAAAAGTGCATCCTTTATTATTAACTCTCTAAGGTAATCTGTCTTGTTTTGAGAAGAGTAGACCCCGTAAGGCATATTTGCCTGGTCTGCAAGGTAGATAAACTCCTCTCCGTCAAAATCCGGCACTCCATCCGCAGACTCCGCTCCGGTTGTGTTGTTGAAGCTATCCATTGCAAGAAATTGCTCCAGAACAGTTAAGCCTCCGGTTCCGGAGTCAAACATCCCGATAGGCAGGCTTTTAAGATCTGCGGGGTAGTTATTAAAATCGGCATAATAGATCGAAGTGCTCTCTTCAAGCGCCTTGGTTATAATTGCAACCTCCTCAGCCGGGTTAACACTGCGGGACTCTGTACATCCCGAGAATGGCATCACAGAGACTACAACAAGTTGAATAATCCCGGATTTTTTAAAACAGTCAGCGAACATAACTAAACTCTCCATACTCTGTTTTTAATAACACCTCCGCTCTTTGCGAGGCGGCAACCCTACCTATGACTCTTGCATCTATATTGTATTTAGCTGAGATCTCAATTAGTGCATCTGCAGCCTCGGGACTCACATAAAGTTCCAACCTGTGTCCCATATTGAAGACCTTGTACATCTCCATCCAGGGTGTGGCTGACTCACTCTGTATATGGGTAAAGAGAGGTGGTACAGGAAAGAGGTTATCTTTTATTACTGATAGATTATCTATAAAATTGAGAATTTTTGTCTGAGCTCCTCCGGAACAGTGAATAATTCCGTGAATATCAGCTCTGTGATTCATTATCATCTCCTTAACCACAGGAGCATAAGTTCTTGTGGGAGAGAGGAGCAGTTTACCAAAAGTGACACCTGTCATAGAGTCTCTCTCATCAAGTTTTCTGCTGCCCGTATATGCGAGCTCAGGCGGAATCTGGTTACTATAGCTCTCCGGATATTTTTCTGCCAGGTACTTGCCAAACAGATCGTGTCTTGCAGATGTAAGTCCGTTGCTGCCTGTGCCACCATTGTACTCATCTTCGTAAATCGCTTTCCCGTACGAACAGAGTCCAACAATGAGGTCTCCGGCTTTTATCCTCGAGTTGTCGATTACTTCGGATCTCTTTATTCTTGCACACACAGTACTATCTACAATAATTGTCCTCACCAGGTCTCCAACATCTGCAGTCTCTCCTCCGGTTAGATGAATATCGATTCCATACTCTCTCATTTTTTTTGCAAAAGAGTCAGAGCCGGAAATTATCTCGGAGATAACCTCACCTGGAATGAGATGTTTATCTCTTCCGATTGTAGATGAGAGTAAGATATTGTCAAATGCTCCTACACAGATAAGATCGTCGGTATTCATTACTATCGCATCCTGTGCTATGCCTCTCCATACAGAGATATCTCCTGTCTCTTTCCAGTAGATATATGCCAGTGAAGATTTTGTACCGGCACCATCTGCGTGCATAACTATGCAATACTCCGGGTCATTGGAGAGAAAATCGGGTACAATTTTACAAAAAGCTTTTGGAAACAAACCTTTATTGGTGCTTTCTATTGCTTTATGAACATCCTCTTTAGATGAAGAGACACCTCTTAAAGCATATTTTTGTGCATCTGTATTACCTACCTCCATATTCTTCCTTAAATATTAATAACTACAGAACTCACTACCTCCAGAAGAGCAGCTCCCTGTATTTTGGTAATGGCCACAACTCATCGTCTACCAACATCTCTAATTTATCTGTAGTCGTTCTAAGCTTCTCAATATATGGCAGAACACTCTCCGAGTAGCTTACGGCTCTCTCGGGATAGGATGAGATTTTATTAGCCTCTTTTCTTGCATTGATAATACCGTAAACATCATCTCTGAGCATCTGAATATATCCGGATATCTTTTTAATACTCATCAGCTGTTTTTCTGACATTGATCTATATTCATCCTCCCCGAAAAGCTCTTTCAAACCAAGTACGTTCTCAATCAAAGAGTTTTGAAATTTGATTGCTGTGGGGATAATATGGTTTATAGTGAGGTCTCCTATTACCCTCGCCTCAATTTGAAGTTTTTTGATAAATATCTCATTTAAAACTTCGTATCTGGCCTCTACCTCTCTTTCGCTCAGGACGTGGGTCTCCTCCATAAGAGCAAGTGTCTTCTTATCCAGAAAAGCGGCAAATGCACTTGGAATATCTGAGATACCCTTAAGCCCTCTTCTTGCTGCCTCTCTATGCCACTCTTCGCTGTAACCGTTACCTTCAAACCTGATGTTTTTAGATTCAATTATAAACCTGCGAATAACCTTAAGAATTGCCTCATCCTTAGAGAGGCCATCGCTCATCTCTTTGTCTGTAAGTGTTTTAAATCTAGATATCTGTTGTGCAACAGCAGCATTAAGGATAAACATAGATGAAGCAACATTTACTGAGGAGCCAACCGCACGGAACTCAAATCTGTTTCCTGTAAAGGCAAAAGGTGATGTTCTGTTTCTGTCTGTATTGTCCGGCAAAATCTCAGGAATCTTGTTTACTATATCCAGTTTAATTGCTCTGTTCTCTGCACTGTCGTCGGTGATAGCCATATTTTCAATAGAGTCTAAAACCTCAGTTAGGGTTGTTCCGCAAAAAACCGACATTATTGCTGGTGGTGCTTCGCTTCCTCCAAGCCTGTATGAGTTATTAAGAGATGCTACACTTGACATAAGCAGATGGTGGTGCTCATAGACGGCTCTGATAACTGAAACAAAAAAACTCAAAAACTGAATGTTATTTCTTGGTGTTTTTCCCGGAGAGAGCAGGTTAACTCCCGTGTTTGTAACCATAGACCAGTTACAGTGTTTTCCGGATCCGTTTATCCCTGCAAAAGGTTTTTCGTGAAATATAACTTTAAGTTTGTGCCTTTTTGCAATTTTTCTCATCAGAATCATCATCATAAGATTATGATCTACCGAGAGATTTGCCTCTGCGTGATAAGGGGCAAATTCAAACTGATTTGGGGCAACCTCGTTATGACGTGTCTTTAGAACCACTCCCAATTTAAATGCCTCAGTCTCGAAATCTTTCATAAAGCACATAACTCTTGATGGGATTGCTCCAAAGTAGTGGTCTTCCAACTGCTGGTCTTTAGCTGCTGTGTGGCCTATCAGTGTTCTGTTGCACAGCATAAGGTCCGGCCTTGCCCTGTAGAGAGCCTCATCTACCAGAAAATACTCCTGCTCGATTCCAAGCATCACATTTACTCTGGCTGTTTTTGTGTCGAACATCTTTGCAAGCTCTGTTGCTGCTTTGTCCAGCTGCTGCAGTGATTTAAGGTGAGGAGTCTTCATATCCAGTGACTCCCCTGTATATGCTACAAAAACAGATGGTATACAAAGCGTGTCATCTATAATGAATGCAGGAGATGAGGGATCCCAGGCAGAGTACCCTCTGGCCTCAAATGTGTTTCTTAAACCTCCGTTTGGAAAGCTAGAAGCATCGGGTTCTTGCTGAACAAGAGCCTCGCCCCGGAAATTTTCAAATACACCGCCGTTTTTGGAGGGGTCTACAAATGCTTCGTGCTTCTCCGCTGTGGCATCGGTTAACGGATGAAACCAGTGTGTATAGTGTGTAGCGCCTCTCTCTAGGGCCCAAGCCTTCATTCCTGACGCTATCTGGTTAGCGATGCTTCTGTCTATTTTTACACCGTCGATCACAGCCAGTTGTACAGCGTCAAAAGCTTCGGATGACAGGTATCGTCGCATCTTCTCGATATCGAAGACGTTTTGACCAAAATACTGGGATACCGGTTGTTTCTCAACATAAAACCTTTCAGCCCTGTGGCTCGAAAATTCATCCAATGCTCTTTTCCTGAAACTGCTCATATACTTGTATTATTAATCGGGCAAATGTAGTTATATTTTTAAAAAAACCTGCCCATTTTTTATACTTTTGTATCCTAAACAAAATTCACACTAATGAAACAGATACTCAGTTTTCTATTGATTTTAATCTCAACTCTATCTACTGTGAACTTATCTTCCCAATCAAATAATATCCAAAATTATATCGGGAAACTAAAAAAAGATACACTCTTTACAGATGCTGTCGTCGGGATAATGGTTATGGACTCCAAGGGCAAAACTGTGGCCTCCTGGAATCCGGATATGCCTTTGCTTACCGCTTCAACAATGAAGACCATTACAACAGGAGTGGCTCTTAACCTGCTTGGAGATAACTTTCGGTTCTCTACAAAAATTGGATACTCCGGGAGTGTAAGAAACGGAGTGCTTTATGGAGATCTCTATATAGTTGGAGGTGGAGATCCAACATTGGGCTCTTCGGATACTTTGGCAATAGCTGTCGAAAATCTTTTTTTGCAATGGAAGGATGCCATCTCGACTGCCGGAATCAGACGAATAAACGGTCACATCGTTGTCGATGATAGATTTTTTGATGCCGAAATAGTACCTGAAAGTTGGTCCTGGAGTAATCTTGGTCCGGCATATGGGAGCGGCGTCTGTGGGCTTTCATTCTATGAAAATCTTCAGAAATTTAAATTTATTACGGGAATCAACCCTGGTGATAAGGTTGCTCTGATGGATGTCTATCCTGGGGTACCGGGAATGGAATATAGAAACGAGCTCTTGACCGGTGAAGCAAAGAGTGGGAACAGAAGTTCTTACTATATCTCTGACCTGGCAAAAATTTCTCAGATTAAAGGCACATTACCAGCAGGGTCAGACTCAATATCTGTAACATATTCAAATAAATTTCCGCACCTGAGCTGTGGCTGGGAATTTCGTAAATACCTGATGAAAAACGGAATTATAAGTGATTCCCAAATTAAAAATGCAAGAGAGTTTAACTCGTTACAATCCCCTCAACTCACAATAATTGCAGAGACTCTCTCTCCTCCGCTATCCTCAATAGTAAATGTCACAAACAGAATCAGCAATAACTTTTATGCAGAGACCTTGCTAAAAATGATTGGCAAAAGAGCAACAGGAGTGGGCTCTTATGACTCGGCAAGGGTTGCTCTGATACGGGAACTGGATGGAATGGGTGTCAGAAGAAAGGGTTTTACACAAGCTGACGGTAGCGGACTATCCAGACAAAACTATGTATCTGCAAGATTTTTCTGTAACTTCTTTTCAAAAATGAGAGAGAGCAGTAGTTTCAACACATTTTTTAACTCACTGCCGCAGCCTGGAGGTCACGGAACCCTCAAAAGTGTACTGGCAAACGAACAGTATGAGAGTAAAACAAAATTACGTGCGAAGAGCGGTTCTCTGGCAAATGTTCGTTGTTATGCAGGCTACGTAAAGAGAGATAACGGTGAATTGATCTATTTTGCTATACTGACAAACAATTTCTCTGCAAGAACTGCACAGATGCAAGTTGGTATTGAGGGCTTTATGAGAGAATTAATAAATTATTGATACTTTTTTTGTTGTTAATTATTAACTTTTGCTTATATTAGATCTTTATTTACCTTACAATATATAATAAAATTCAATCAAATTATAACTAAACAAAATTTAAAATAGAGATGTTAACACTTTCAAAAAAAGCACATCAGATGCCGGCCTCTCCAATAAGGAAATTAGTGCCTTATGCAGATATAGCCAAGAAAAAAGGGGTAAAAGTTTACCACCTTAACATTGGTCAACCGGATATCGCCTCGCCAAAAGAGGCTTTAGATGCAGTTAAAAACAACACCCTTGACCTTGTATCGTACCCACACTCTGCAGGCTTTGAGTCTTACAGAGAGGGCCTAGCAAAATACTATCAGGGGATAAACATCAATGTAAACGCCAACGAGATTAACATCACTACAGGTGGAAGTGAAGCTCTTCAGATTGCACTGGCAGTTACCTGCAACCCGGATGACGAAGTTATTGTAATGGAGCCGTTTTATACCAACTATAACTCCTTTGCTGTTCAGAACGACGTAATACTTAAGCCTATCCGCACAAATATTGAGGATGGATTTGCACTTCCAGACGTGAGCGAGTTCGAAAAACTTATCACTCCAAAGACTAAAGGGATTATTATCTGCAACCCGGGTAATCCCACAGGAACACTCTATAAAAAGGAGTCCCTTATTAAGTTAGGCGAACTTGCCAAAAAGAATGAACTCTTCATCTATTCAGACGAAGTTTACAGAGAGTTCTGTTACACAGATGAGCCGCACTTCTCTTGTATGCACATTGCAGGACTGGAACAGAATGTGATTCTTATTGACTCTGTATCAAAGAGATATAGCCTGTGCGGAGTTCGTATAGGAGCTATTGTATCAAAAAACAAAGAGGTAATGAGTGCAGTACTCCGCTACGCTCAGGCCAGACTTTGCTCTCCTGCATATGGACAGATTGCTGCCGAAGGTGCACTAAGTACACCAAAAGAGTATTTCGTTGCTGTACGTGACGAATATATCAAACGTAGAGATTTTGTTATTGAAGCATTGAATAAAATGGAGGGAGTTATGTCTCCAATGCCAATGGGTGCATTCTACACCATTGCAAAGTTACCTGTTGACGATAGTGATAAATTTGCACAGTGGCTACTGGAAGAGTTCAGTTACGAAAATCAGACTGTTATGGTTGCCCCTGCTGCCGGATTTTATGCTACTGAAGGGAAGGGGAAAGATGAGGTGAGAATTGCATATGTTCTTAAAATTGATGATCTTAAAAATGCAATGAAATGTTTTGAGGAGGCTCTGAAACAGTATCCCGGCAGGACAATTTAAACCGAATAGTCAAAAAAATTCATAAAGAGGTAGCCTTAAACGGGCAGCCTCTTTTGCTTTTGTATCGGACAATATCGAATAATGAGGATTTAAGAGGTGATTAGACGAATTGGGCGACTCTGTTAAGCACTATTATTATTAGAAGGACAAGAAACTCCACTCTCCTATACTTATTTGTGCTCTTCAATGAGAGATATTCTACTATTATGAACGATAAGGGCATAGCAAGCAGATTTGTCAACATCCCCTGAGACTCTCTATAAACGAGCATTGTGGCAATGAGTACAAGCATCACAGTGATGTTCCGTACAAGTCCTATTGACTTCACAACCTTATACCTGCTTATTATTGAAAAAATTGAGATCAAAGAGCGGGATATAATGAGGACCAAAAAAATTACCAGAACAATCTTTGCAACACTCTCAAGTTTTATGTAGGGTGGTGATACAGAGAGAAAGTCACTTACAAGAAGCTCTGCAAATAGAGAGGTATCATCAAACATCAGATACCGGAAGGAGAAGATTAAAACATATGGAACCAAAACAGCCCCCACCGCAACAAGAACTCCTCTGAGCGCAAAAGAGGAGGTTATAAGTGAATAGTAGAGAATAAAAGGGAGCAGTACAACAGCGTGAAAATCAAAAAGGGTAGCCAAAGATATCAGAAACAGAGCCATAAACAGGTTCTTGTCCCCATCTTTTGTTATCATTGAGTAGTAGAGTGACCAAAGAAAGAGAGGTGCAGCAGCAGTTGCACCACTAAAGAATATTGTCTCCGGACTCGATAGTAATAAAATAAGATAGATCAAAAAAAGTGAAGAGGAGCTTTTACCGCAGGAGAAGATCTTTTCGTTCACAATGTAGAGTGTGAATGCTGTAAAAGAGATTATTGCAACGGCGATCAGGACAGAGATAGTTGTTGAGATAGATTCAATATCGAGTACGCCTGCAAAGAGGGGAATCCACTTTGTGGAATTATAGTTAATTAGACCATCTGACAAAATAAAGGAGGTAACTAGTATAAATATGAGATAAACTCCCAGGAAAAAAGGGGAGGATACAAATTTATATCTGCTCTCCTTACCCATTATAAAAGATCTAGTCCAATATCTCTTCTGTAGTATATGCCTCTATAAGTCACCTTTTGGGCAAGAGAGTAGAGTCGCTCTCTGCCGCTTTGAATTCCATCTGCAAGAGCTGTAAGAGCAATAACTCTACCCCCGGAAGTTACCAGTTTTCCCTCTTTCATTGATGTTCCTGAGTGAAAAAGCATCTCTTCGTCTAAATCACAAGCTCCTGATATTTCAAATCCTTTCTCGAAATTTTGGGGATAACCCCCTGAGACCATTACAAGAGTAATCGCACATTTATTGGAAATTGAAATTTTTTCTCTCTCCAACCTCCCCTCTCCCAAAGCAATAAAGTGTGCGAGGAGATCGCTCTCAATTCTTGGAACAACAGCCTCAGTCTCCGGATCGCCCATCCTAACGTTGTACTCTATCACATAGGGATTTCCATTACAATTCATAAGACCTATGAAAATAAAACCTTTATAGTCAATGTTCTCTTTTTGTAGCCCCTCAATTGTTGGTATGATTATACGATTCTCTACTTTGCTCATAAAGTTAGGATCAGCAAAAGGAACCGGTGAGACAGCTCCCATTCCGCCGGTATTAAGGCCTTTATCTCCATCACCGACTCTTTTATAATCTTTAGCCTCCGGTAAAATGAGGTAGTTTTGTCCGTCGGTCAACACAAATACAGATAGCTCAATTCCTGAGAGGAACTCCTCTATTACCACCTTATCTCCTGCAGATCCGAATCGTCCGGTGAGGATCTCTTTAAGCTCTCTTTTTGCCTGCTGTGAATCATCAATTATCAAAACTCCCTTGCCTGCAGCCAAACCATCTGCTTTTAGCACATACGGGGCTTTAAGTGAGTCAATGTAGCGCTCCGCATCCTCAATGCTGTCTATATCAAAACTTTTATAACCGGCTGTAGGGATCCTGTATTTAGACATAAAATCCTTTGCAAACTCTTTGCTCCCCTCCAGTTTTGCACCCTCAGAACCCGGACCTATAAAAATAATATCCTTGAGAGAGTTATCATTTTTAAACAGATCGCCTAATCCGTTAACCAAAGGCTCTTCCGGACCAACAACAACCAAATTTATTGAGTTATCTAAAACCGCACCTTTTATAGCATCAAAACTCTTTATGTCAATATTAAGATTAACTGCAAGTGAAGATGTACCCGGATTACCCGGAGCACAAAAAAGTTTCTCCAGCAGAGGGCTTTTGGATATCTTCCAGGCAATCGCATTCTCTCTTCCACCAGAGCCGATAATAAGTACTCTCATCTTTTTTTTGGGCAAAAATAACAATAATAAATTAACTTTGTAGGCTACAATTGATAACGATGAGGCATATTTCATTCATACTACTTATTTCGCTCTTTGCGGCTCTCTCCTGTTCAAGAGAGTACATTCCCCAGAAGAGAATGCCGGAGATAATTGCTCAACTTTATAAAGTTGACAGATACATAAATACAGATTACAAGCTGGTTTTAAGGGCAGATACAATAAAGATTTATGAATCAATATTTAACCACTATGGGTATACCTCCCAAGATTTCATTAACACATTGGACTACTACCTCTCTCGTCCTGTAAAACTTAAAAGTTTTTATGCACAAGCAAAAATACTGCTAGAAAAGGAGGAAGAGGCTGTAACAGAGATTATCCGCAACAGAGAGAGGGCAGACTCTATCTCCGCTCCAATAAAAAAGATGGTAGAATATTCGGACTCTGTTATTAAATATGACCCTAAAAGAAGGGCACTCAGGTGGATACTAATACCTGAAAAACATCCTGAGTTTAAAATATCACTTGGTGACTCTCTTATGAATATATATGAAACTCCCCGAATGAGTCGATGGTGGTGGAAAAATCACCAAAGTGACACCACAAAATTTTCAATAATTAATATAAATGAGAAAAATCGCCGCACAATACCTCTACCCACTGAACTCATCGTTGCCGATCCCGAAGGGGGTTCTTACCTTAGATGATGACGGTACAATTGTTGAGATTGGCCGGCTAAGTGACGAAACTGAGAGTACCGAATTTTACAATGGTATTCTTGTTCCCGGTTTTGTTAACTCTCACTGTCATTTAGAGCTCTCTCATCTTAAAGATATCTTTGAAAGAGGCACAGGAATGTCCGGTTTTATCAAAGAGGTGGTTAAGTTGCGTAATGGTATGGATGAAAACTCCCGCAAACAGGCGATGAAAATGGAGATGCAAATGCTTTATGAGTCGGGTGTCTCTGCAATGGCAGATATCAGTAACAACAGTGAAAGCTTTGCAGTTAAAGCAGAATCTCCTATCTATACAAGAACTTTTCTTGAGTTTTTTGGCACGGAACCTTCACAGGTAGATGAGATATTGACCAGGGCAGAGGAGCTGACAAAAAGAGCTAACGAGTTTGGGTTAGATGCCTCACCTACCCCCCACTCAAGTTACTCAATGAGCCCCCAACTTCTAAAAGTGATATCAAGAGCAGGGCTGGACACAGGCTGGCTATCCTATCATAATCAAGAGAGTTGGGAAGAGGAGGAGCTTATTCAAACCGGCACAGGCCCCCTTGCCAATCAGTACAGGGAGAGAGGGCTCTCTACCCCTCCTGTAGCAGGAACACCTTCGCTCATCTATTTTTTGAATATTGTTGAATCTGCACAAAAAATTAATGCTGAGAGAGTTCTTTTGGTGCATAATACTTTTTGTGAAAGCGAAAGTGTCGAGAGTGCAACCTCCAGAATAAAAAATCTCTTCTGGTCAATATGTCCGCTCTCAAATCTCTTCATTCATAACTCACTTCCTCCGCTGGATCTGCTTAGAAGGCACAATGCATCCATTACTATAGGAACAGACTCTCTCTCGAGCAATAGTTTACTTTCGATTGCAGATGAAATCAAGTGCATCCATAGATTTTTTCCGTCTATACCACTTACGCAAATTCTGGAGTGGAGCTCATATAACGGAGCCAGGTTCCTTGGCATTGAGAACAGATTCGGCTCCTTTGAGGTGGGTAAGAGACCGGGGGTTGTATTGATAGATAACATAGATTTCCAAAAAAATCAGCTCACTACCGAAAGCAGGAGCGTGAGGTTGGTATAGTTCGTACGGGATAGAGAAAAAGATAGAGTAAAATATATAAGATTAAAAGGGTAAAGAAGATGTCAACAATTCTGTTTAACGAGATAGTTTTCGGGCCGGTTAAAAGCAGAAGACTGGGAGTATCGCTGGGGGTTAACCTTCTGCCAAGATTCTGCAAATGGTGCAATTTCGACTGCATCTATTGTGAGTGCGGCTTTAACAAAGATGGAAAAGAGGACAAAAAACTTCCCACTATTGACGAAGTATGGGAGGCCCTGGCAGATAAATTAAAAAATCACAACCAAAAAATAGGAAGAATAGATAACATAACTTTTTCCGGTAACGGAGAGCCCACGCTTCACCCTAATTTTGCAAAAATAATCTCAATTGCGCTTGATCTTAGAGATAAATATGCAAAAGAGGCAAAAGTTTCTGTTCTTACAAATGGTTCGCGAATCGGTATTAAAGATGTTGCAGATGCGCTTTTGAAAGTGGATAATGCCATAATCAAGATAGATTCTGCAATAGAGAGTAGTGTTCGACTTATTGACCGGCCACAGTTTGAATATTCAATCGATAAAATTACAACCAATCTTTCTCAATTTAGAGGGAAGTTTGTACTTCAGACAATGTTTATCAAAGGGAGTTTCGGGGGAGAATATTTTGACAACACAACAGACGAGGAGGTTAATACCTGGTATGAGGTTGTTAAAAAAACCAAGCCCAGAGAGATAATGATGTATACCATAGACAGAGAGACCCCTGCTCAGGGGCTGGAGAAGGTGACAATTGAGCAGATGAGCAAAATTGCTGCGCCGCTCATTGAGGCGGGGTTCAAAATTACAATAAGTGGATAAAATCTATAGAAATGAGAGTTTTAATACAGAGGGTTACCCACGCTTCGGTGCTTTCAGACGGAGTTCAGACCGGAGAGATTAAGGAGGGGCTACTTATCTTCGCCGGGTTTGAAGATGAAGACAACGATGATGATTTGGAGTACGCCACGCGAAAAATTGTAAACCTGCGAATATTTGACGACGAAAATGGTGTTATGAATCTCTCTTTATCAGATATTTCAGGAGAGATTTTGTTAATCAGCCAGTTTACCCTGCACGCTCAGACAAAAAAGGGAAACAGACCCTCATACATTAAAGCCGCACGACCGGAAAAGGCTATCCCACTATATGAAAAATTCATAACTTTACTCACCGATTCAACCTCAAAAGAGATAAAAAGCGGTGTTTTCGGTGCAGATATGAAGGTATCACTACTTAATAACGGACCTGTTACAATCTGGATAGACACAAAAGAGATGAATTATTAACTTGTGCCTAAAATATTAACTTCTGATTAAATAATTAATCCTATATTTAAACAACAAAAAGAGTACTTTCAATGAAATCTACACCAGAATTGCTTGAGGGCATAGAGAAAAATATTAAGAGTTGGGACAAAAAAGAGGTTTTGTCTGCCTGCTTTGGTTTTATAGACCTCACTTCGCTAAATACTACAGATACTGAGGCGAAGATAATCTCAATGACAGAGAGGGTAAACCATTTTCGCGAATCATTTCACGCTTACGGACAGGTTGCTGCTATGTGTGTGTTCCCAAATTTTGCAAAAACGGTAAGAGCAAATCTCACAGACAAAGATGTAAATCTGGCTGTGGTAGCCGGGGGTTTTCCAAGCTCACAAAGCTTTTATAAAGTTAAAGCTCTGGAGTGCAGGATGGCTGTAGAGGATGGTGCCAATGAGGTAGATATTGTCCTCGCTCTTAATGACTTTTTATCAGGCGAATATAATAGAGTTTTAGATGAGATATCGCTCTTGAAGGAGGCTGTAAACGGAGCTCACCTTAAAGTTATACTTGAAACAGGTGCTCTCAAGGAGGATGAGCTCATTTATAATGCATCTATGCTGGCAATGAAAGCCGGAGCAGATTTCATCAAGACCTCTACAGGGAAGTTAGAGCCTGCGGCAACACCTCAGGCTGCCATCGTTATGTGCAAGGCAATAAAGGATTTCCATAAATCAACCGGGATTAAAGTCGGTTTTAAACCGGCAGGAGGCATAGTAACCCCTTTCGATGCAATAAAGTACTATGCAATAGTAGAGACAATTCTTGGCAATGAGTGGTTAAACAGTAACCTATTTCGTTTGGGAGCAAGCAGGTTGGCAAACAATTTGCTGTCTCAAATGGAGTCAAGGGAAATAAACTATTTTTAAGATGAAGAGACTATTAATTCTGCTTACTCTGCACACTATAGGTTCAACTCTCTTTTCTCAGGAGTACAAAAGTGCTGTGGGGTTGAGATTGGGCTCTAGTTTAGGAATCAGTTATAAAAAATTTATTGAGCCCAAAAAAGCGATTGAGGGAATTCTTGATCTTGACTTCCTCTACAGAAATGAGATGAAAGTTGAGCTCACAGGGCTCTATCTGTTTCACTTCGGGCTTAATGTAGATGGACTGTCGGCTTTTGCCGGCCCCGGTGCATCTGCAGGTATCTATGTTGGAGACTCCAGCGGCTTTATTATGTCTTTAGATGGTATGGCAGGTTTTGAGTATAAATTTCACAACTCCCCAATTGCTCTCTCTTTGGACTGGAATCCAAGATTGCAGATGATAAAAAGTGCAGGGTTAAAGGGTGATGGTTTTGCAATTACAATAAGATATGTTTTGTAATATTAAGCAGACTCTTGTAGAACAAACTGACAAAGAATAAATACGTAATCAATTAAACAATAGACAAGTATGATTAAAAACTACATTCAGGAGAACAGAGAGAGATTCCTTTCGGAATTGTTTGAGCTTTTAAGAATTCCATCAATTAGCTCTATGGCTGCTCATAAAGATGATATGCAAAAAGCAGCTGAGAAATATGTAGAACTACTCCTAAAGGCAGGATGCGACAGAGCAGATGTATACCCTACAAAGGGGCATCCGGTTGTATTTGCAGAGAAGATCATAGATAAAACCAAACCAACTATTTTGGTTTATGCTCACTATGATGTTCAACCGGCAGATCCACTCAACCTGTGGACAACTCCCCCTTTTGAGCCCGAGATAAGAGATGGCGCAATCTATGCAAGAGGTGCCAATGACGATAAAGGCCAGGGATTTATGCACATCAAAGCCTTTGAATATCTTGTCAAGAGCAATCAACTTAAATGTAATGTTAAGTTTATAATTGATGGAGAGGAGGAGATTGGTTCTCCGAGTCTTCCTGAGTGGGCAGTTGAACATAAAGAGATGTTAAGTTGTGATGACATTCTTGTATCCGATACAACTATGATAGATGAGAAAATACCATCTATAAATGTAGGGATGAGGGGGCTCGCCTATCTTGAGGTTGAGGTCACGGGACCAAACAAAGATCTTCACTCCGGACACTACGGAGGCGCAATTGCAAACCCTATCAATGTTCTTTCCACAATGATATCTAAACTCATTGATGATCAAGGTCGGGTTACTATCAAAGGTTTTTACGACGACGTTGTTGAGCTCACAAAAGCGGAGAGAGAGATGCTGGGACGTGCCCCGTTTGACGAAAATGAGTACAAACATTTTCTGGATATCGACGGAGTTACCGGAGAGCAAGGGTATACTACAATGGAGAGAACAGGTATCCGTCCTTGTCTTGATGTAAATGGTATTTGGGGAGGTTACACCGGAGAGGGTGCAAAAACAGTTATCCCCTCTAAGGCCTATGCAAAGATATCTATGAGAATTGTGCCTAACCAAGATAACAAAAAGATTGCAAAACTATTTGAAGAACACTTTATCTCTCTGGCACCTGTTGGAGTAAAGATAAAAGTGACTCCTCACCACGGTGGTCAGGGTTTTCTCTGCCCTATCTCATCTAAGGTATATAAATCTGCCTCAAGAGCGATAGGTGAAGTATATGGCATTGAACCTGTTCCGAGCCGAGGTGGAGGAAGTATTCCTGTACTTGCAGATTTGCAAACTATTCTAAAAGCAAACCCTCTTCTTATGGGCTTCGGTCTGGAGAGGGATGTTATCCACTCACCGAACGAGAGTTATCTCCTTGGTCAGTTTTTTAAAGGAATTGAGTCAATTACTCTATTCTACAACTACTATAATGAATAATAATTATTAACTTTGCACCCGATGAGTAATTCAACAACATACATTCTCTTCTCTTTCTTTTTTGGACTACAAAAGGGGCTGATATGTTATTGAAAATTTGTTACAATAGTATTAAGGCCCCGTTTCTCGGGGCCTTTTTTTTAAAATCTTAATTGATGAAAACAATGAGTACAAAAAAAGAGGTAAGCGTAGCAATCCAAGGAGGATTCGGGGCTTTTCACGAAATTGCGGCAAAGCAGTTCTTTGAAAACAATAGTGTCAAAATTGTCCCTTGTGATACCTTTTCGGATCTGTTTGAAGAGTTGCAAAAGAAGAAACCAGATTGTGGAATTGTTGCGGTTGAAAATTCGGTTGCAGGCTCACTGCTCCAAAATCATTCATTTATTCACGAAAGTAATCTTCCTGTGGTAGGAGAACAGTATATAAGAGTGGTACAGAATCTATTAGCTCTACCAGGCGAGAGTGTGAGTAATATTAGAGAGATACACTCCCACCCTGTTGCAATAATGCAGTGCCACCTCTTTCTTAATGAACTCCGTAAAAATGGGGTGAAGATTATCGACTCTGTAGATACTGCTCTTAGTGCAAAACGAATCAGGGACGAAAATCTTAAAGGGGTGGGAGCACTTGCAAGCGAATTGGCGGCAAAAATGTACAACCTGGAGATAATAAAAGAGGGAGTTGAGAGTAATCAGAGAAACTACACCAGGTTCATAATTATTGCAACTAATGATAAGGTGAAAGATCTCCTGAAACTCACCCCACAAACTATAAACAAGGCCTCGCTCTGCTTCTCCCTCCCGCATACCAAAGGGAAACTCTCCCACGTACTCTCAGTTCTCTCAATATACGATATGAACCTCACTAAAATTCAGTCACTTCCTATTGTAGGAAAAGAGTGGGAGTATCTCTTTTATACCGATTTGATATTTGATGATTATGGAAGATATCGCCAGGCTCTGGATGCTATAACTCCAATTACCGAGAACCTTAAGGTAATCGGAGAGTATAGGCAGGGACACAGACCGGACAGGGATTAATCCTCCATCCAGGCAATCTTCTGAACCGGATTGTGATTTTTTGAGATAATCTCTCCGTAAAGATCCGGTTTTCTAGAGTTAGTGTATCTAAAACCACCTGCAGAGATAAGTTTCTCCGAGGTGATTAGAGCAGTCTCAAAGTCGTCTCCAAGCTTACGGCACTCTGCAATGATATCTCCGTAAGGGTCAATTATCATAGAGCAGCCATTTTTGAGCTGGTCATCATCCATCCCTATAGGGTTAGAGAAGACCACATATATTCCGTTGTCGTGAGCTCTTGAGGGGAGCCATCTCATAAGCCACTCCCTACCCTTTGGGCCGTCAAACTCCTGCCTTAGAGATGTTGGATCCACCTCTCTGTTGATCCATAATTTAGGATCTACAAAACCAGATCCCGGACGTTTGGATGGGGTACACATTGTTACGTGAGGCATAAAGATAATGTCCGCACCAAGTAGCTTTGTTGCCCTTACATTCTCAAGAATGTTATTGTCGTAGCATATGAGAATTCCACATCTCCAGCCGTAGAGATCAAAGACTGTGTAACTGTTACCGGCAGTGAGGTGAGGGTTAATAAAAGGGTGTAGTTTTCTGTGTTTGGCAACAACACCATCTGATGTCACGCAAACATAGACTTTGTAGATATTTCCGATCTTATCCTTCTCAAAGAGCCCTGCCAGAATTGCAATATTGTACTCCGAAGCAATCTCTGTCAGGTTTTTCATACTCTCTCCGTCGGGGATATGCTCTGCTATATCCAGAAGCTCCTTTTTGCTTAACTTTCGTGCAAAGGTATATCCTGTGAGAGAGCACTCGTGGAAAGCAATCACATTGGAGCCCTCTGCGGCTGCCTCAGCAGATAGTCTCTCGATTATTGCAAGGTTGTAACCCTTGTCTGCAGATCTGGATTCAAACTGCGCTGTAGAGATTTTTATATTTTCCATAACCGGTTGGTTTTAGACAAATATACAAAAAAAAGAGGCGCTAAGACTCTTTAGATATCTGTATGGAACCGGTGAATTTATCTACCATCTTTCTAGCATAAGGGAGTTTTATCGAGAGTGTTTTTTTACTCTCAGATGGTGAATGATACATTGCATCTACCATTATAGCTTCGCAGATAGATCTGAGCCCTCTGGCACCCAATTTATAATCTACAGCTGTGTCTACGATATAGTCCAGAACACTCTCTTCAATTTTAAGTTTTACACCATCAAGTTCAAATAGCTTAATATACTGGCGTACAAGGGCATTCTTCGGTTCTGTAAGTATTCTTCTCAACGCCTTTTTATCAAGAGCCTCCAGATAGGTTAGAACCGGCAGCCTACCTATAATCTCCGGAATTAGCCCGTATGATCTTAGATCCTGTGGTGCAATATACTTCAGAAGGTTATTCCTGTCTATCTTCTCTTTTTTGATTATTGTTCCGTAACCCACAACCTGCGTGTTGAGTCTTTGAGCGATTTTTCTGTCGATTCCTTCAAATGCTCCCCCGCAAATAAAGAGGATGTTCTTAGTATTGACTGCAATCATCCGCTGCTCCGGGTGCTTTCTCCCTCCTTGCGGCGGAACATTTACAACACTACCCTCAAGAAGTTTTAGCATAGCCTGCTGCACACCCTCTCCGGAGACATCCCTGGTGATTGATGGATTGTCACTTTTGCGGGCAATCTTGTCTATCTCGTCAATAAAGACAATTCCCCGTTGAGCTCTGTCGACATCATAGTCTGCCTCCTGAAGCAGTCTGGTAAGGATACTCTCAACATCCTCTCCCACATAACCTGCCTCTGTTAAAACTGTTGCATCTACAATGGTAAAGGGGACATCCAACATCTTTGCTATTGACCTGGCTAAGAGTGTCTTTCCTGTTCCTGTCTGACCTACAAGAAGAATATTGGATTTTTCAAGATCCATATCGTCATCGGCGTGGTTATTAATCCTTTTGTAGTGGTTGTAGACAGCCACAGCAAGGTATCTTTTGGCCTCATCCTGTCCAATTACATATTGGTCAAGAAACTGGGTAATCTCTTTGGGTTTAAGCATCTTGGTGGTAGATGCCAAGGAGCCGTTCTTGGCCCTCTTTGCACTTAATGCCTCCTTAGAGTAGTCAAGAGCCTGCTGGGCACATTCATTGCAGATGGCAGAGATTTCTCCTGTGATAAGGACATCAACCTCATTCTTGCCTCTTCCGCAAAATGAACAGAAGTCGTTGTATTTAGAAGGCATCTCTCTATTTTTTATTTGGATTGGTAAGGATTTCGTCAATCATCCCGTACTCTTTGGCCTCAAGTGCTCTCATCCAGTAATCTCTGTCGGCATCTTTCTCTATCTGCTCGTATGGTTTGCCTGTGTGGTATGAGATTATCTCGTAAAGCTCTTTTTTAAGAGTTACTATCTGCTTGGCTATAATCTCTATGTCGCTTGCCTGTCCCTCTGCTCCGCCCATAGGCTGATGAATCATAACCCTTGAGTGAGGGAGAACAGATCGTTTCCCCTTAGCTCCGGAAGTGAGTAGAATTGCAGACATTGAGGCTGCCATACCGGTGCAAATCGTGGCAACTTCGGAGGATACCAGCTGCATTGTATCGTAGATACCAAGTCCTGCATAAACACCTCCACCGGGTGAGTTTATATAGAGCTGAATATCCGATTTCGACTCCGTTGAGTCCAGATACAAAAGCTGCGCCTGAATTATATTGGCAACATCATCATTAATTGGAACGCCCAAAAAGATAATTCTATCCATCATCAGTCTGGAAAAGACATCCATTGCAGCAATGTTGAGTTGTCTCTCCTCAATAATTGTAGGGTTAATGTATGCACTGTATAGTGAGTTTACCCTGTGAAGAGTCAGACTGCTTATACCTCTGTGCTTAATTGCATATTTTTCAAAATCAGTAGCCATAACTCGTTTTTTTATAAAATTAAAAATTATTTAGTGAGATCGTGCAGTTTTTCAATCGAAACCCTTTTTTTATCCAGGGTAACAACAGAACGAACATAATCCAAAACCAGATCATCCTCTACCTTTTCATTAATTCTTTTCCCCTCTTTCTCATTTGCAAGCAGAGACTCTGCATAGTGATTTATCTGCTCTGCAGGAGCATTATTAAGACCATACATTGCAAACTGATAGGCTGCAATCTTTCTTGCGTGGTCCAGGAGATTCTCTCTGGTAAGCTTAATATCCTGCTCTTTCGTTATGAACTGACGAACCAACTGCCAACGGAAATCCTTTAGGAACAGAGGTAAATCTTTCTCAATCTCCTCCATTGTGAACTTACCTTCATTGGCGCTATGCAGCCATCTCTTAAGGAACTGCTCCGGAAGTGCAATTGCAGCTTTCTCTATTAAGGCTTCCCTTGCGTCCAGCATAAACCTGAATTCGCTCTCCTGTGTGCACTCAGATTTTATCCTGTCAACTATCTTCTCGTTAAACTCCTGCTCACTCTTAACTGCGCCGGCACCAAACATCCGGTCGAAGAGCTCCTCGTTTAACACAGCATCCTCAAATCTCTTTACCTCTTTAACAACAACATTAAATTCAGGATTCAAAGTTGTCAACTCCTCTTTTTTTACTTTAAGCAGGGCAGCTCTGTCTGTTTCGTTAGTGAAAGCATTGTTTACATTTAATGCAAACTCATCCCCACTCTTTTTGCCGATAAAGCTCTTTTTGATTTTTGAATCTGTTATTGACCTCAGGGCTATATATGCCCCCTCAATAGTTGTTCCCTCCTGTACAAGATCTGCAACAATGAAATCCTCCTCTGCCACACTCTCTGCTGCAACCAGTTGACCGTATTGCTTGAGCAGATTACTGCGATACTTGAGCATCTCCTCTTCACTTATTTCAACTTCATAATATGGAATCTTGTCCTTTGATGTCAGGTTAATCTCAACCTTTGGAGCCATTGCAAGGTCAAAAGATACCTCAAATTGCTCATCACTCTCCCAGTCTATTGGCTTCTGTTCGCTCTCATTAGGAAGCGGTTCACCTATAATATTTAAATTATTCTCTGTAATATAGTTATTAAGACCATCTGAGATAACTCCGTTAACGGCATCCAGCAGGGCTGCTCTCCCGTGTGTCTTCTCTATGAAACTCATAGGAGCCATCCCCTTACGAAACCCTTTAATATCTGCTTTACGACGGTAATCGCTAAGAATCTTCTTTCTCTTCTCTGTGTAGTCCTCTTTTTCGATAGCAAGTGTGACTATAAGCGTCAAGTCTTCTGTACTCTTTTGTGTGATCTTCATATACAATTATTTAATTCTTAATCAACATTATAAGTAAAAAGCAGATATCCCAAAGGGTATCTGCCTTTCTTTGTGCGGGCAAAG
>CAYGOE010000029.1:0-23961 GCA_964351405.1 uncultured Muribaculaceae bacterium
CCGCTGTTCTCAGATTTAAACTCATCTGCCAGCCAGTCAATAATCTTCTGATCGAAGTCATCTCCACCAAGGTGTGTGTCACCATTTGTAGATTTAACCTCAAATACACCGTCTCCCAGCTCCAGAATCGAGATGTCGAATGTACCTCCACCAAGGTCAAAAACGGCAACCTTAATATCTTTATGCATTTTGTCAAGACCATAAGCAAGTGCTGCTGCTGTAGGCTCGTTAATAATCCTCTTCACCTTAAGACCTGCGATCTCTCCAGCCTCTTTGGTGGCCTGTCTTTGAGAGTCGCTAAAATATGCCGGAACAGTGATAACTGCTTCGGTAACTTCATAACCAAGATAGTCCTCAGCTGTTTTTTTCATCTTCTGGAGTATCATTGCAGATATCTCCTGCGGTGTATAGAGACGGCCGTCGATGTTTACTCTGGCAGTATTGTTCTCTCCTTTGTCCACTTTAAAAGGAACTCTTCCTCTCTCAAGTGCCACCTTATCGTAACTCTCTCCCATAAATCTTTTGATAGAAGAGATGGTTCTTGTTGGATTGGTAATTGCCTGTCTTTTGGCAGGGTCGCCAATTTTTCTCTCTCCGTTGTCCGCAAAAGCCACTACCGAAGGGGTAGTTCTTTTACCTTCACTGTTTATTATGACTACTGGTTCGTTCCCCTCCATTACTGAAACACAAGAGTTTGTTGTCCCAAGGTCAATTCCGATAATTTTTCCCATAACTGTTATATATATTAAATTATTTTTTGCTTTTGACACTATAACTTCTAAGATTGTGCCACTATATAATTACTGACAAGCTGTCATACATTGCTCTTTTACCGTTTATATTGAATATTTATATAGCTTTGTGGCGCTAATAAAAATTGATCTGAATATGTCCGTTGAGCGTAAAACCCGTATTATAACAACGCAGAGATTGCTTGAAATGAAGCAGAAAGGCGAAAAGATAGCGATGTTAACAGCGTATGACTTCACATCTGCCAAGATAGTAGATGAGGCTGGAATAGATATAATTTTGGTTGGCGACTCTGCCGCCAATGTAATGGCCGGACACGAGACTACACTTCCAATAACTCTGGATCAGATGATCTACCACGCACAGAGTGTAGTAAGGGCTGTGAAAAACCCGATGGTAGTTGTAGATATGCCCTTTGGTACCTACCAAGGTGACTCTAAGCACGCAGTATCAAGTGCTATAAGAATAATGAAAGAGTCTGAGGCAGATGCCCTTAAAGTGGAGGGAGGCTCAGAAATTCTGGAGTCTGTAAGGAGAATTCTCTCTACAGGAATTCCGGTAATGGGGCACCTTGGCCTTACACCTCAATCAATTCATAAATTTGGCACCTATAGCGTTAGAGCAAAAGAGGAGGAGGAGGCAAATAAGCTAATTGCAGATGCAATTGCTCTTGAGGAGGCGGGGTGTTTTGCAATTGTGCTGGAGAAGATCCCTGCAGAGTTGGGCGCTAAGGTCTCATCTTGTGTGAAGATCCCTATAATTGGAATTGGGGCCGGAAACGGCGTAGACGGGCAGGTACTGGTGATGCACGATATGTTGGGTATTAATAAAGAGTTTTCTCCCCGTTTTCTAAGACGTTACCATAACCTGCACGATGAGATGCTGGGAGCTTTTCGCAGATTTATAGATGATGTTAAAAGCGGAGATTTTCCGAATGAACAGGAGCAGTATTAATTAGTGTTCTGCAAATTTAACCGAATTAGACAACTGTAATATGGCAGATTTAGAGATACTATATGAAGATAATCACCTGATTATAGTTAATAAAAGGGTGGGGGATATAGTTCAGGGCGACAAAACAGGAGATAAACCACTCTCCGAAATTGTTGCAGCATATATTGCAGAACACAGCAAAAAACCGGGAGATGCCTTTATAGGTGTACCTCACAGATTGGACCGACCTGTTAGTGGAGTTGCAGTCTTTGCCAAGACCTCAAAGGGGTTGGAGAGGATGAACGAACTGTTCCGAAATGGAGAGGTAAAAAAGTTATATTGGGCAATTGTTGCAAAAGCACCGGAAAATCCCGAAGGGTTACTGACTCACTATCTGCTTAGAAACGAAAAGCAGAACAGATCTTTTGCCTACCCTAAGCCCGGAAACGGGACAAAGGAGGCGAGACTTAAGTATAGGGTAGCAGCCTCCAGCGATAACTACTATCTTCTTGAAATAGAGTTGCTCACCGGAAGACATCACCAAATAAGAAGTCAACTCTCTGCAATAGGCTCTCCAATCAAAGGAGACCTTAAATATGGAGCACCACGTTCAAATCCCGATGGAGGAATATCGCTGCACGCCAGAAGTATAAGGTTTATCCACCCAGTTAAAAAAACGGAGATATTTATTGAGGCACAGCCTCCAAAGGAGAGCATCTGGAATTTCTTCACAGAGGCAGTAAGACCAAAGTAGTTGATATCTCTATCTTTTATCTAAGGACTCAAAGAAGATCTATGCTCTGTAAGCAGATCTAAAGCTTGTAGGCAGACATATCCATACCGGATTTTTCCGCCTCACGTATCTGAGTGGATGAGATATCTATAAGTGGTGCTCTAAGTGCTTTGCAACCATATTTTTGACATAAAACCTGAGCATCATACCCACCTCTCGGATAGACCCAAACGGTGTTTTCACTAAGCAGCTCTTCCCATTTATGCCACTGCTCAATAATTGCAAGATTGTCTGCCCCTATAACGAGAATAAAACTCCTATCAGGCTCAAGCTCTTTAAATTTTCTAAGGGTGTTTATTGTATAGAGTGGTGTTGGCAGAGAGAACTCAAAATCTGAGACTACCACCCGTTTCACAAACCCCGCTTTTTTGATGGCTGCAGTAACATAATCGAGCCTCTCTTTTGCGTTTAAAGCATATTCACTCCCTTTGAGTGGATTCAAGGGACTAACCACCAGACGTAATTCATCTAAATCTGTATTATCCAGCAGGTATTTGCAGATAGAGATATGCCCGATATGAAGGGGGTTAAAAGATCCGAAATAGAGTCCGGTGTTCATTTTATTGATTATAAAATTTCTCTACAATCATCTCTGCCTCTGCCAGGCAGCTCTCCAGGTTATCATTAATAAGTGTAAGGTCAAATTCAGATGAGTAGCCAATCTCCTCTGTAGCTTTTGAGACTCTTCTCTCTATGGACTCCTCTGTTTCGGTGCCTCTTAGTCTTAATCTCTCCCGCAGAGCCTCTACATTCGGAGGCATAATAAATATTGAGAGAGCTCTCTCCCCATATAGTTTTTTAAGATTTATCCCACCTTTGACATCAATATCAAAAACCGCAATTTTTCCCTCAAAACAGATCCTCTCCACCTCGCTGAGAAGTGTCCCGTAGTAGAAGCCTTTGTAAACCTCCTGATACTCTATCAACTCTCCGTTTTTGATTCTATCCTGAAACTCTGCAGTGGTTAAAAAGTAGTACTCTCTTCCATTTTGCTCTTCGCCCCTGGGAGCTCTTGATGTTGCAGAGATAGAGAAACCCAGATATGGGTATGTTTTCATAAGATGTTGGACAATAGTGCTTTTCCCCGCACCGGAAGGGGCAGAGAAGATAAGAATCTTTTCACTCTGTTTACTCCTGCTCATAAAGATCCTCTTCCGATTTAACCTTAGAGAACTCTTTTATGAAATCTGCAAGCTTTTTGGTGCAGCACTCAAGAAATCTCTCCCCCTTTTCGGGAGAAGATGCAGCCGGGTTTCCAACTCCTGTATCTTCACTTATATACACCCACCTTCGTGGAGTCCATACCCACTTCTCCCGAAACCCGCGAATTTTCAATTGACGCTCTCTCCCCTCACCTGCAACACTCAAAGGTGAGACCAAAGTAGGAGCTATTGACTGCATACAAGAGGTCTCGAGCTCTCCTGCGTGGTCGCCGGGCTGATCAAAAAAATCTTTCTCGTTGCAGATTTTCCACCAGTTAACAGAACACATAATGATATCCGGATACTCAAGAGAGAGCTCCCGTATTATCGGTTGAAATGCATTTCCTCCGTGCCCGTTAACTATTATAAGTTTGTCTATGTTGTGTGACTCCAATACAAAAAGGATATCGCTCAATATGGACATCTGGGTAGAGGGGTTGATGTTCATACATAGCTTAACCTCTATCTGGCCAGAGTTTACTCCATAAGCTATCGATGGGAGAACTATAGCTCCGGCACCACTTTTGTTAGCCAGCTCAGCTGCATTTGAAGCTATTCTCTCTGAGAGGATTGTGTCTGTTCCGTATGGCAGATGGTAGTTGTGAGCCTCTGTTGCTCCCCAGGGAAGCAGAGCCACTTTTATTTTGGCTTTCTCAATCTCTTTCCAGGTACTCTCCTGAAGCAGGTGTGATTTCATAGCTGTACAATTTGTACAAAGTTATCCTTTTTTGTTAAAATTTGTTGCTATTTTTGCAGTCCGAGGTTTTACAGCACGATTTTTGACTATCTGTAATTACTTCTCCTTATAGAGTTATATTTTTAATTATCACTGATACTGGTAATTAGATTTTAACATTAACAATTGTTCAGAATAAACTATTTAAACATAATTGATTATGATTTCATACAAAGAGTTGGGCCTTGTTAACTCAAAAGAGTTGTTTGCAAAGGCTGTCAAGGGTGGATATGCTATTCCGGCTTTCAATTTCAATAACCTTGAGCAGATGCAGGCTATCGTTGCTGCCTGTGTTGAGACTAAGTCTCCGGTTATTATGCAGGTTTCAAGTGGAGCAAGAAAATATGCAAATCAGACTCTTCTTCGCTATCTTGCTCAGGGTGCTGTTGAGTATGCCAAAGAGCTTGGTGCAGAGATTCCTATTGTTCTTCACCTTGACCACGGAGACACTTTTGAACTATGCAAATCCTGCATCGATATGGGATTTTCATCTGTAATGATAGATGGTTCTCACCACAGTTTCGATAAAAACATAGAGCTTACTAAACAGGTTGTTGAGTATGCACACGCACACGGAGTGACTGTTGAGGGTGAGCTTGGAGTTCTTGCAGGAGTAGAAGACGAAGTATCTGCCGAGCACCACACATATACACAACCGGAAGAGGTTGAGGAGTTTGTTAAACGTACAGGGGTAGACTCACTGGCAATCTCTATCGGCACATCTCACGGTGCTTTCAAATTCAAACCCGGTCAGAATCCGGAGATAAGGCTTGATATTCTTCAGGAGATAGAGAAGCGGATACCGGGTTTCCCTATTGTTCTTCACGGAGCTTCCAGTGTTCCTCAGGAGATAGTTGAGCAGATCAACAAATATGGTGGTAAACTTAATGATTCGATTGGTATTCCGGAAGATCAGCTTCGTAAAGCAGCAGCAAGTGCAGTTTGTAAAATTAACATAGATTCGGACGGAAGGCTGGCAATGACAGCTGCAATAAGAAAGGTATTTGCAGAGTCACCCGAGGAGTTTGACCCACGTAAATATCTTGGTCCTGCCCGTGAATCCCTTAAGCAGCTCTATAAACATAAGATATTAAATGTACTGGGGTCGAACGATAAGATGTAACTATCGTTCCATAAGTCCATTTTTGTAGACCATTAAAGCCCGTTCGCGGGCTTTTTTGTGCTCTATAACCGGCTCGGGATAAATAGTGCTGCCATCTGTACCCGAATTCAACTCCGGAACCCATTTTTGTATATATAGCATATTCGGGTCAAATTTTTTTGTCTGCTCCCAAGGGTTAAATATCCTGAAATAGGGGGCAGCATCACATCCGCAACCGGCAGCCCACTGCCAGTTCCCGTTATTTGAGGAGAGGTCGTAGTCCAGGAGTTTCTGAGCAAAGTATGCCTCACCCACTCTCCAGTCAATAAGCAGATGTTTGACCAGAAAAGAGGCTGTTATCATTCTAACTCTGTTGTGCATAAGTCCGGTTTGGTTTAACTCCCTCATCCCGGCATCCACAATAGGGTAACCTGTAGTTCCGTTGCACCACCTCTCCAACTCTGTTTCATCGTTTCTCCATTGAATGAAACGGTACTTACTCTTAAATGGAGCATCTGTAACATATGGGAAGTGAAACAGAATCATTTTAAAAAATTCTCTCCAGATTAACTCATTAAGCCATACTTTATTTGTTATCAAAGCCTTTGCAACCAACTCTCTGGTACTCACTGTGCCAAACCTCAGATGAGTACTTAACAATGTGGTCCCTTTTAAAGATGGTATATCACGTGTAAGGTGGTATGATGAGATTATCTCACTATTTAATAGCTGTTGTGCATAACCGCCGGGTGAATCACCGCTCTCCCAAGGAAGTACTACACCGGATAACTCAAGATCACTTTTTTTAAAACCGATCTGTTCCAGAGATGGTATCCCAATTTTAAGTTCAGCGGAGCTACCATCTGCACGCCAATCTAATTTATTATCACTATTGATCTGTTTTTTTAAATTATCAACCGGATTAAAATTATTGACATAATTTTGAGAGAGGTAAGTTTTTAAAGCCTTATCTCTATTTTCGGCAAGCTTATCTGCCCACCGTTTTGAATATGGGGTGAAGACAGTATATGGAGAGCCGTCAGATTTTAGAATCTCTCTCATATCAAAGATCACCTGATCTTTTACCCTCACCAATTTTGCCCCAGATTGTTTGAGGATTGTTTCAACTAAGTTATCTCTTTCAATGGCATATGGTTCGTAATCTTCATTACAATAGACAGTTACCACAGAAAACAGAGAGAGGAGTCTCTTAAAAACCTCAACTGGTGATGAGTGTGAAGTAATAATTGAGGAGCCTCTACCAGAGAGAGTCTCTTGAATTGCAGATAACGCTCTGTGAATAAAGTCAACTCTTTTATCATTTGTTAAACCATCTGCCTCAGTTTGTGAACGGAGTTGATCCAGAATCTTCGTGTCAAAAATAAAAAGGGGAACAACCGGCAATCCGCTGTATAACGCCTTGTATAGTCCACTGTTATCATTGAGCCTTAAATCTCTTCTAAACCAGTGTACTACTATTTTTTGCTTCTCCATAAACAAATTTAGCCATTTTTTTCTCTTTCCTAAAAAGGTTTTTTATCTTTATGGAGATAAAATAGTTTTTATCTCTACAGATATTCTGGACCATTTAAACAGATTGCAGATTATGAGTAATTCCGGAAATTTTAAGAGAAATGGTGCAAACTTTGTTTGGCTGTTTGCGGCATCTGTTGGGTGCAATCCGCTCTTTGCACAGAGCAACAATCCTCAAAAATATCTCCAATCTCTTAGGGAAGAGAACAAACCTCTCAATATTGTCTATATTATGTCGGATGACCATTCGTATCAGACTATAAGTTGTTACGATAACCGGTTTATTCGAACCCCTCATATAGATGGTATAGCTGCAAACGGAGTGAGGTTTACCAACAGCTTTGTTGCCAACTCAATATCGGGACCAAGCAGAGCCTGTATGTTAACCGGTAAGTTTTCTCATAAAAATGGAATGACAACAAATGCAACCCGTTTTGACAGCACTCAGGTTACTTTCCCAAAACTATTACAAAAAGCAGGTTATCAAACTGCTATATTTGGAAAGTGGCATCTTAAAAGCGAACCGTCCGGGTTTGATAAATGGGAGATACTGGTAGGGCAGGGGCAGTATTACGACCCTATATTTATAACTCCCTCCGGTAGGGTCACCCACAAAGGTTACAGCACAACCGTTATAACCGACCTTACCCTTGATTGGATGGAGAATGAGCGAGACAGAGAGAGACCATTTTGTCTTGTGATTCACCATAAGGCACCACACCGTAACTGGATGCCCGATACCGGAGAGATAGATCTTTTCGAAGATGTGACCTTTCCTCTGCCGGAAACCTTTTACGACGACTATAAAGGACGTCCTGCAGCAGCTGCACAGCAGATGAGTATAGCCGGAGATGAGATGGATTTAGCTTTTGACCTGAAGTTAGACTCGCAGGATATTCAAACCCGCCTTAAAGAGAACCTTACCTTTGCACTAAAAAGGTTAGACTCAACACAGAGGTTTGCTTGGAATAAGGTTTATGACTCTGTTCTTAAAGATTTTAAGATGAGAAACCTAAAAGGGAGGGAGCTTGCTCAGTGGAAATATCAGCGTTATATGAAGGATTATCTAAAATGTATAAGATCTGTAGACGACAATATCGGCAGGGTTATGGAGTATCTTAAAGAGAACAATCTGCTCCAAAATACAATAGTGATCTACACATCGGACCAAGGTTTCTATATGGGTGAGCACGGGTGGTTTGATAAGAGGTTTATGTATGAAGAGTCTCTGAGAACACCTTTGGTAGTTCAACTCCCAAAGGGAAGGGGCGAATTTTCAAAGAGAGGAGATGTAGATTTGTTTGTGCAGAACATAGATTATGCACCTACAATTCTGGAGCTTGCCGGTGTAGAGGTTCCCGAGGATATTCAGGGAGAGTCATTTGTACCCCTTTTAAGAGGCGAAAAACCAAAAGATTGGAGGAAATCTATCTATTATCACTATTTTGAATATCCTGCAGAGCATTCGGTGAGGCGCCACTACGGAGTGAGAGACAGCAGATATAAACTGATTAAATTTTACGGTCACGATATTGATGCCTGGGAGCTGTACGACCTTAAGGAAGACCCTAAAGAGCTTAATAATGTTTTTGGTAATCCCGATTATAAAAATGTAACAAAAAGTCTCTTAAGTGAACTTAAGAGACTTATGAAAAAGTACGAAGATTCAGAAGAGATTACGGTTGCTAAGTAAATATAATCTGAGTTCCTTCACCTGCCGCCATTTCGTAAAACTCACCAATTGTAAGCACACCACTTACATATTCACAAAGGTCCTCTTTTGTGAGTTTAAACATATCCATAGCTAATTTACAAGCGTAAATCTCCCCGCCTCCTGCGGTGATAAGGTCCATAAACTCCTCTACAGGAGGGATGTCAAGTTTCTCCATTTGACTCTTCATCATAGCAGAGACACCTGCCTCAACTCCCGGAAATGCGCCCAAAAGGGTAGGAAAAGGGATGTTACCAGGCATTCGTAATGCAGGATTACCAACAGTAGAAGTTTTGAGTTTTTTCATCTGAGATTTTGTAATTGCATCCAGACCAAAAAAGGTGAAGAAGAGTCTTGCCTCTATTCCTTCCATCACAGCACCATTTGTCATAACCAATGCTGCATAAACATCTTCTATTGTTCCCTTTGCACATATAATGCAAACTTTTTTTATCGGGAAATTTTTGGAATTTGTCATTTTGTTATTTTTTTCAATATCAGTAAATAATAAAGAACTCTCTTTTGCTCAGTTACTAAATGCAACTGCTTGGTTTAGGAATCCCTGCGATTTTTGTAGATTTTTTAAGAGGAGCTCCCGGAAAGAGAGAGTAAAACTCTTTTACATCAACTATTCCTGATTTGTTGATAGAGCGAATTGAGAGAGCCTCTCCTGAGTTATACCTGCTTCTTAAAAATTCAAGTATTGCATAGTGGTTATCTGTAAGATCCAGACCCTCCTCTTTTGCAACAGCAGCAGCAACTTCCCTGTTCCATTGCTGAGGATTTGTGAAGTATCCCTCTTCATTAACATCAATCAATTGACCTGCAAATTCTTTTTGTGCCATAATTTTTGGTTTTAAATATTTGTTGTTATTATATCATTTTGTCTCTTTGGGAACCTCTTTGCAACACATAGACATATGAGACGTTACAGGCAAATCGTGCCCTTTTATGAGAAGATTCCAGTACATCCATTTAAAAAACAGTTTTCCGAAATAGTTTAAACGAGTATTTTTAAGCAGACCAAAGGGTCCTATAAAGTAAGGGTATCTACCCGGAAGTGGCTCTGTGTCATAATTAAAATCTATCAGAGTACCTTTTTTATCTGAAGTAACAATGTAGCAGTTGGCGTGACCATCAAACTTTGCTGTCATAGGGGACCCTTTAATTAAGCTTAATAGATTTGCTTCAAGGAAATCTCCTGCAAAATGAGCAACAGAACCTGCTTTAGATGTTGGTAAATTTGCAGCATCTCCCAGGACAAATATATTTTCATACCCAATTGCCTGAAGAGTGTGCTTATCTGTCGGTACAAAATTGAGGTCATCTCCCATTCCGCTCCTCTCTATCATATCTGCACCTTTATTGGTTGGAATAGTTACCAAAATATCAAAATCTACAGCTTTTCCTGCGTAATCCAATATTTTCTTACCGGCATTATCTACCTCACTAATGTTATAATCTGTTATAAGGTTAATGTTCTTCTCAACCATAAGCCCGCTAAGCATCTTTGTTGCAATTGGTTTTGTAAATGCTCCGGGGAGAGGAGTAACTAATGTAATGTCAACTTTATCTCTTATACCTCTCTTCTTAAAGTATGTGTCAGCAAGAAAGACAAACTCTAGAGGAGCAACCGGACACTTGAAAGGAAGTTCTGTTATGTTAACAATAATTCTCCCACCATTAAAATTTTTGATTCGCTCTCCAAGGGCAAGGGCACCCTCTACCGTGTAAAAATCAAAAATATCTTTATACCACAACTCACCTTGTAAACCGGGCGTCTCTTCCGGTGCAATGCGAGTTCCAGTTGCAATTATTAGAAAATCATACTTGAGTTCGCTATAGCTGTCTTGAAGAGTTACTCTATTCTCTGTCGGAATAATTTTTTCAATTTTGGAAAATATTAAATTTACCCCTTTTGGAATAAATTTAGACTTAGGCTTTATTACATCCTTTTCATCGTAGATTCCAAAAGGAATAAAAAGGAATCCAGGTTGATAATAGTGAGTTTTATCCTCATCTACAATTGTAATATTCCACTCTTTTTTGTTGAGCTTTTTTCTCAACTTATTAGCCATCAATGTTCCTGCAGTTCCGGCGCCGAGTATTAAAATGTTTTTCATTGGAAAATATTATTACTGTTAATTATTACCAGCCTCAAATATAATCAAAATATGAAAAGTGTCAAATTTTTTATAAATTTTGACTATTGTCGGGCAGAATGAACTTGCGCCAGAACCCAATCACGTGTTTCTTATGCCAGCAATGGCACCCAAAAGGGAGCTTATTTCCTGTGAGTTTATAGCAATACTGTGGATGTTTATCAAAAGAGAATTCCAGAGCAGTCAAGTAATCTGGATATCTGAAAGGTACCTCGAGCCAATTATTGACCTCAACTGACCAGAAGACATCTTCGTTATAGAGATGGTACTGTTTTTTTTCTATATAGCTGGATGTAACCTCTTTGCAGATAATTAGTGCATTATAATGTGCAGCCACTTTTCTTAGAGAAAAACCTCCGTTCCCAACCTTATTATATAATTTTTGTCTGTCGGGTCGTTTAAGCTTAGAATTTACCCATTGTTCAAATTTCATATAGGAGCTAATAAGAGGGTAGTTGTAAACCTCCCTTTTAATCCAGGGCCCGCCTATATAGTCGTACCCCTGTCTGCACCACTTTATAAGATCATCTCGGAATACAAAAGCATCCAACTGATAAATCAGAAGATATTCATAATCCAAAAATTCCTCATAAAACTGTGCAGATAGCATTAAGGTATTGTATGCTTTTATTCCATTAAAATAGTTATCCGGAAATGATTTGAATAGTAATTCAGGGTATAGATTCTTCAATTTATCGGGCGCTAGTGAAATTGGCTTTACAATTACAATGGGGTAGCTACCAAGAACCTTCATTACCTGAAAGAGTGAATGGAGTTCATCATATGAGAGTTCGTCTGTATATATCGGGATAACAACAACTACCTCTTTACTTTTATTTTGACTCATTATAGAAAAATTGATTGGCTCACAATTTTAAGATTAAAAATTGAATCTACAATAAATTCTTTTTAATTGTTTTTTTATGCAAATTGCAGTAAAAATTTAAGAGAGAAATGGAATATTTCAAGTATAGCAATAAGGAGATTAATCATCTCAAATCTAAATGCGATAAATTAGCTCAAGTAATTGATAGATTAGGTTATCTGGAGAGAGAGATTATTCCTGACCCTTTTGTCGCATTAGTCTCAAGCGTAGCCTCTCAGCAAATTTCCGGCAGAGCAGCAGAGAGCATCTGGAGAAAATTTGTAGGGTTAATTGGGAAGGTTACACCCGGGAATATCTTATCAAAGAGATATGAAGAGATAAGAGGATGCGGATTTTCCTCAAGAAAAACAGAGTATATTATTGGTATTGCAGATGCAGCAAAAAGAGGAGTCATAGATTTCGGTAATTTATCAAGCTTTGATGATGAGCAGGTAAAAGAGATGCTTGTAAAAATTAAAGGAGTTGGCGAGTGGACAGCAGAGATGATTCTACTGTTCTCTCTTAGAAGACCCAACATTTTAAGTTACGGAGATAGTGCAATAGTTAAAGGCCTCTCTAAACTGCACGGGAGAGAGAAAATAACTAAAGAGGATTTTGAATATTACAAAGAGCTTTACTCTCCCTACTGTTCGGTTGCCTCTTTATATATTTGGGAATTATAAAACACTCCTAAATGAATTGTTTGTAGATTAGCCAGAATGACATTCCAAAAACGGCTGCAGCAACTACAATGTTGATTGTTTTAATGCCACATTTAAACGCCACTTTTGAGGCAGTTACTCCTCCGGCAACATTCCCGATTGCATAGATAAGTGCTACAGACCAATTTACCTGACCATACCATATAAATATCCCGAGCGCAAGAGGGGTGTACATTAGTACTGCAAACTGCTTTATACCGTTAGATTGTAACATATCCAGCCCAAGCAGATATATCGAACCGAATAGTATGAGTATCCCCACTCCGGCGTGAGTAAACCCTCCGTAAACTCCAATAATCATAAATACCATATAGTGAAATGGGCCGAATCTCTTCTTGATGCCCTCTTCTGCCGCCTTTTTTATCACTTCGCCTCTGCTCTGGTTGTATAGAAGTAGGGCTGCCAGAATCGGCAGCATAACTCCCATCACAATCTCCATCAATCTGGGGTTAACCATTGCTGCAAAATATGCTCCGATCAGCGAGCCAATTGTTATTGGGATTCCAACTTTTACTGCCAGTTTTACATCGAGTAATCCCCTCTTTTTGAATAGTATGGAGTTAACCAAGAACTGAAAAAAAATGCCGAATCTGGTTGTGCCGTTTGCAACATTGATTGGCATCCCCATAGCCATAAAGAGGGCATAAGAGAGAGAAGATGCCATACCGGCAAGGGTGTTTATGAATCCAACCACAAATCCTGTAACTACAAGAATTGTAATCATCTCAATAGAGAACGGATCTGCATTCAGCAGAAAGTCTGCAATATTCTTAAGCACCTCGGATGTTGATATATTAACTGATGTGCAAAGCTACAACTATTTTCCTCCTTCCAGAAGTTTTTCAAAATAGATGGCAAACGATCTATTGAGAAAATGTGTCCACTTACCGAAAGGTGAGATAATGAGTGCTCATTGAGCCAGAATTATCAGATTGAGCAGGTAGAGCAGGTAGAGCCAAGGGTTCTACTGAAAGATTTCCATCTTAATATAACACAGGAGGATTTTTGCAACCTTGTAGATGCTTCACGTGAGAGTGTTTAAAGATTATTACCTGAATTGGCTAAAAATGTAATAATTGAGATAAAATCAAAAAGAATAAGTATCAGAGACCGCCGGATGTTGAATAATATAAGTTGAAACGGATGACCATATAGATCAAGTGCATTAGTCAATTTTAGGAAGTTATAGCCTCTTTATTCTGTTTAATGCCATTTTGTCCTATCTCTCTTTCTGGCAAATTATTTGTGATTATATTTGCAGTCCAAAATGAAAATAAGTTTTTATAATTAATTAAGGAATGAAAAAGCATAAAAGCGACAGTGAGCACCATAAAGGGAAAGCAGATTTGGGAGCAGATAAAAAAGGGATAAATGTACCTAATGAGAGTATAGACGGGGGTGAGGTTAAGGTAGAAGAGACTAAAAAAGATGGTGTTATAAATAGTACAGAGGATGAAATCTCCAGGCTTAATGATCGCTATTTAAGACTTGCCGCAGATTTTGACAACTTCCGCAAAAGAACTCTTAAAGAGAGACAAGATTTAATCCTTTCTGCAGGAGAGGATTTAATAGTTGGGATTCTTCCTGTACTTGATGATTTTGAGAGAGCATTTGAGATGCTTCATAAAGCAGAGGGAGATAACTCTACTGCAATAGAGGGGACAGAAATTATCTATAAAAAACTATTAAGTTTTCTTTCCACTAAAGGACTTAAGGTGATAGACTCTATTGGAAAGGAGTTGGACACAGACTATCACGAAGCAATCGCACAGATTCCGGTTAAAGAAGCAAAAATGAGGAATAAGGTTGTGGAGGTGCTGCAGAAGGGGTACACCCTCAACTCTAAGGTTATTCGTTTTGCAAAAGTTGTTGTAGGTCAATAATTTAATAAAATGGCAAAAAGAGATTATTACGAGGTGCTTGGAGTCTCCAAAGAGGCAACCGCAGAGGAGATTAAAAAGGCCTACCGCAAGATGGCAATCAAATATCACCCGGATAAAAACCCGGGTGATAAACAGTCCGAAGAGAAATTCAAGGAGGCTGCAGAGGCTTATGACGTTCTGAGCAACCCGGATAAAAAATCACGATACGACCAATTCGGACACTCAGGAGTGAATGGAGGTGGTGGAGGATTCAGCGGAGGCGGTTTCTCAATGGACGACATATTCAGCCAGTTCGGTGATATCTTTGGAGGCCATTTCGGTGGTTTTTCTGGATTCGGTGGTTATGGCTCTACCTCCGGCAGAGGAGGAAGACGGGTAAACAGAGGATCTGACATAAGAATTAGAGTTAAGCTGGATCTTAAGGAGATAGCACACGGAGCAGAGAAAAAGGTTAAGATAAATAAGCAGGTTTCTTGCAGTACTTGTGGAGGGAAAGGTGCAAAATCAGAAGCGGATATTAAGACCTGCGATACTTGTAAAGGAGCTGGGCAGGTCACAAGAGTAACCCAGACTTTTATAGGAGCAATGCAGACATCATCTGTATGCCCAACTTGCAATGGAGAAGGGAAAATTATCTCAAAACCGTGTAATGTTTGCTCAGGAAACGGTTTAGTAAAGGAGATGGAGGAGATATCCTTCAAAATCCCTGCCGGAGTTGCTCAGGGAATGCAGTTGACAGTTCAGGGGAAAGGGAATGCTGCAAAAAGAGGAGGAGTAAACGGAGACCTTTTGGTTGTGATTGAAGAGGAGGCTCATCAGGATCTTCAAAGGGATGGCAACGACCTTATTTATTCACTCTTTATATCAATACCGGATGCTATTCTGGGTGTAGATGCAGATATTCCTGCAATAGACGGAAAATTGAGAATAAAGGTAGAGCCTGGAACACAGTCTGGGAAAATTCTTCGTCTCAGAGGAAAAGGACTTCCAGATGTAAACGGTTACTCTTTCGGAGATCTTCTTGTATATATTCAGATATGGACACCCAGAAAGATTGAGAAAAATGAGAAAGAGCAGCTGGAGAAGATGCGCCTCTCGGAGAGTTTCAAACCCAACCCAAATAAAGAGGACAGAAATTTCTTTGACAGAATGAGAAAAATTTTCTCGTAAAATTGGTAAAAGCTTATAAATTTGTTTACAAGATGAAACAATGTTGGGTATCGAGCAACAAACTCAGAGCACTATTTTTCTCACTCATATTAATATTACTAGTCGGTTACAAAACGGCGATAGGGGATGAGAGGAGAACCTCACTCAACTACAGAGTACCGATAGACCTTCCGGTTTCACTCTCCGGAAGTTACGGAGAGTTAAGAGCTACACACTTCCACACAGGGGTGGACTTACGAGTAGGAGGGGTATCAGGTGCACCTCTTTATGCTGCAGAGGATGGTTATATCTCAAGAGTCTCTGTCTCCCCGGGAGGATATGGTAATGCTATCTACATAGATCACCCGGATGGTAAAACTACTCTTTATGGGCATATGCACGAGTTTGCTCCAAAAATTGAAAAATGGGTAAGGGAGCAACAGTATAGTAAAGAGCGCTTTTCAATAAATATATACCCGGAACCTAGACTTTTCCCAATAAAGAGGGGAGAGTTGATAGGTAAAGCAGGTAACTCCGGATCTTCCGGCGGTCCTCACCTCCATTTTGAAGTTAGAGAGAGTAAAACTCAATTGCCGTTAAACCCAATTAAAGAGGCAGCCATAAAGGTTACTGATAATATTCCACCACAAATTCAGAAGGTTAACATCTACTCAATCTCCGGACTAACCTCACTTCCTCAGAGAGAGATTCTCTACTCATTGAGTGAGAGTGTACAAAATGTATTAAGTGTGACGGATACATTTTATGTAGCAGTTTTAGGGGTTGACAAGCAGAACAACACAGTTGCTCGGCTGGCTGTTGCCAAATATAGCTATTTCCTTGATGGGGAGAAGATCTTCTCCTTTGTTCCCGATAATATTCCATTTGACCAGGGGAGGTACATAAACAGCGTAGTTGAGTACACTGAGAAGCAAGAGAATGGACAATCAATGATTAAGAGTTGGGTAGAGCCGGGTGGAGGGATTAAATCCAATATAGATGCAATAAATGATGGGCTCTTCATACTTAATGATGACCAGATTCACACCCTTAAAATAGAACTTTCCGATGAACACGGAAATGTGGCTCAGAGAAGTTTTAAGATAAAGCGAGGAGCTTCATATAAACCGAGTATGCTTAGTGACACTATACTGGTTAAATCCGGAGTTGTAATGCCCTGGTTTCTTCCAAACAGATTTGAAAGAGATGATATAAGAGTAACCATACCACCAGGATCCCTATACAGTTCAATATTTTTCCAAGCAGATAGTTCAACATATAACGGCTTCAAAGTATGGAGAGTTCATACAAATAAAACACCACTACACAACTCAGGGAGAATCTCTTTGAAGGTAAATATACCTGACTCTTTAAGAGAGAAGGCTATTATTGCGATAGTTGACGATAAGGGTGGGTTAAACTCAATAGGGGGCAGATACAGTAACGGATGGATTGATGCTTCTATGGGCTCTTTCGGAGTCTTTACTGTGACATTTGACACCCTGATGCCCAGAGTAGTTCCATCTTTTAAAGAGGGGGCTAACCTTGCAGGGAGGTCATATGTTCGGGTTACAGTAACCGACGACCTCTCCGGAGTATCAGAATACAGGGTGACAGTTGACGGTAAATGGATCCTTGCTGCCTACGATCCTAAAAACAGGAGATTTGAGGTTGAACTTAGGGGGGATAAAATTACAAAAGGAGGGAGACATAATATAGTTGTCTCTGTAACAGATAATTCAGGTAATACTAACAACTTTAAAAGCTCATTCATATGGTAAGAATTATTGGACTGATGTCCGGAACATCCCTTGACGGACTGGATATGTGTTATGTAGAGTTTAACTACAATGAGGGGCGATGGAGTTATAATATTTTAAAGGCAGAGGATGAGGAGTACCCTCTTGAAATCAAGAACAAGCTGGCCAATGCTCAGACAATGAATGCACTGGAGTATGCGCTCTTCAACTCAGATTATGGTCTATATCTAGGCCGTCGTGTTAAGAGTTTTATTGATAAGTACAAATTGAAGCCCGATTATATTGCATCACACGGCCACACTATATTCCACCAACCTTCCAAGCGTTTTACCGCCCAAATTGGATCCGGAGCCGGAATTGCTGCAGAGAGCGGGGTTAACACCATCTGCGATTTCAGAACAACAGATGTGGCTCTATATGGCCAGGGGGCACCTCTGGTGCCGGTAGGGGACAGAAATCTCTTTTCTGAGTTTGACTACTGCCTCAATTTAGGTGGTTTCTCAAATATCTCTTTTAATAATTTAGAAGAGAGATATGCTTATGATATCTCTCCGGTAAACTATGTGTTAAATCACTATACCAGAAAAGTGGGACTTGAGTACGATAAAGATGGAGAGATTGCCCGCAGTGGAAAGGTAAATTCAGATCTCTTAGAAAAGCTAAATAGTCTTGATTTTTATTCAATTAAAGGGCCGAAGTCGTTGGGACGTGAGTGGGTAGAGGAGGTAGTAATTCCTTTAATAGACTCATATACAATTGGACTGGGAGATAGACTTGCAACATACTGTGAACATATAGCATTGGTTACATCCGGACACATTAAAAGTGGAAAAGTTTTGTTAACCGGAGGAGGTGCCTTTAATAAATTTCTTGTAGAGAGGATGAGTGCCAATGCACCTCAATGTGAATATTACGTTCCGGATTCTATGACTGTTAACTTCAAGGAGGCGCTTATTTTTGCTTTTTTGGGTGCACTTTATGTACACGACATACCAAATTGCCTAAAAAGTGTTACAGGTGCAAAGCACGATAACATAGGAGGGGCTCTCTATAAAGCTGGAATTTAATAATAATTTTTGGTATGTAAGAATAAATTTCTATTTTTGCAGTCCCAATTAAAAAAGCAACCTCTTAACTGAACGTAAGAGTCTTTAACGTTGCGCTAATAAGATTAAAGAGATGGATTTAATTAAAATTGCAGAGCAGGCATTTGTCACAGAGGCAAAACAATTGCCTGATTTTAAGGCAGGTGACACAATCACAGTGACCTATAAAATTAAAGAAGAGAACAAAGAACGCCTTCAAAAATATCGCGGTGTTGTTATTCAGAGAAGAGGAACCGGCTCTACAGAGACCTTTACTGTACGAAAAATGTCCGGAAATGTTGGAGTTGAAAGGATTTTCCCGATCACCTCTCCTTTTATCGACTCTGTTGAGATTAACAAACGCGGTAAAGTACGTCGTGCAAGAATCTTCTATTTAAGAGAGCTCACAGGAAAGAAAGCTCGTATTAAAGAGAAAAAATACGTAGCAATTAAAGCTGCTCTCTCAGAGTAGTTTAATTGATAATATACCGGCCCCGTAGCTCAACTGAATAGAGTATCTGACTACGGATCAGACGGTTACAGGTTTGAATCCTGTCGGGGTCACTGTAAAAAGAGGTTGTCTTGAACGGGCAACCTCTTTGCACTTTATTATGTTTATCCATTGACTCTCAAATTTGCCTGTATGGAAGTGTGAAGTGGAACGTAGAGCCCTCTCCTTCTGAACTCTCGGCAAAAATCTCTCCTCCATTCTTTTCTACAAACTCCTTGCACAGAATCAAACCCAATCCGGTGCTGTATTCATTATTTGTCCCGGGGCGTCCGGTAATTGCATTAAGTGAGAAAATCTCTTTAAGCATAACCTCAGGTATTCCTATACCTGTGTCTTTAACAGAGATAACAACTTTATTATTACGGATACCCTCCCAGACTACAATCTCACCCCCATTATTTGTAAATTTAATAGAGTTTGAGACCAGATTTCGGAATATAATATTAAGCATATCCTTATCTGCAAAGACCATCGTCTCATTCCTGATATTATTGATTAAACCTATGTTTTTATTATTGGCACTCTCCTTTAAAATCAAAAGAGACTCCTCTAATGTCGAGTTAAGGTTTAATATTTTGGGTGCAAACTCCATATGCCCTATCTGAGATCTCGCCCAGGTTAGTAAATTAGTAATAAGCTCCATATTCTTTTGGGAAGATTTGAGAATTACCGATGCACACTCCTCAGCCCCCTTTAAATTCTTATTGTTGATATTATTAATCAACAGCTCTGTCAGCCCTTTTACAGCTCCAAAAGGTCCCTTCAAATCGTGAGCAATAATTGAGAAAAATTTATCTTTACTTGCAACTGCATCCTTGAGTTCATCTGTTTGCTTTGAAATGGTTTCATTTTTAGTATTAAGCTCTTCAAGAAGTGATTTGAGTTTTCTGTTTTTTCTGGAGACTGTGATTGAAGCAATAAATGAGAAGAGAAGGAAAAAAGCAAAGAACCCTAGCAACATCAACATTCTTAAATTACGATTCTTAAGTTCGGTCTCTCTTTTTGCAAACTGATAATCCATCTGTTCGAGCAAAAGTTTTAATCTCAACTCTTCGAAAACGAAGTGTTTAGAGAGCTCTTCATTATTTTTGATATAAGCGATAGCATTTTTATAATCTCCATAAGTGCTGTAATACCTATGAAGAACTGTATTGATTAGATATTCGTAAAGTCGGATGTCATATTTTTTTGAGAGCTGCAGTGCTTCAAGTGCTAATTCAATCGCTTTTGGTATGTCATTTATGTTCTCTATGTAAACAAGCGACTTATTATAGAGAACAAGAGGAAGATCAACATAATAACCAAACTGTTTAATATCGGATATAATTTTGTCGAAAAGCACGATAGCTTCATTAGTTTGCCCCGTAACCCTCAGATAGGAAGCGTAAATTATTTCTGTAGAGATAATTGTGCTTTTTGAATTGCATAACTCTGCATAAAGTTTCGCTTGTGAAATGTAGAAGAGAAGCGTGTCTGTAGATTTTTTGATATTGGGAACCAATGAAATAGCATCTTTATAAGGAAGTTTATCAATAAAGATGTAGGAATTGAATGAATCAAATTCAGGATTTTTAGATATGAATTCGTACTGTGTAGCAGCGAGCCTGTTATAGGTTTTTGCAATCTCCAAAGAGTCGTTGGTGCTCGTAAAATATTCCAGGTCGCTATTGAGATAGCTGAAAGCTAACCTATAGTTGTTAGATGCCCTTAGTGTCTCTCCGATATCTTTTTTCAGGATTGAGACCTCTCTCTTCATAGATCTCTTTTCATAGTAATCAAGAGCGCTATTGAATCTGTCTGCTGATTTATTATAATCTCCCCATTTTCTCCAGGCAATGCCGGAAAGATGATTTGCTCTTGCATATTCATCTTTCAACCCCAATGAGTCTGTTAAATGAATAGCCTTCTCTGCAAAGGATACTGCTACAGATGAGTTCTCCTCAATTTCGCATAACTCCAGTAGATGGAGAGCTCTCTTTTTGCTGTTTTTTTCACTGATATATAAATGAGTAAGTGAGTCCTTTGATCTCTCTTTTGAACTAATAATAAGATTGACAGAGTCTGTTTGGAAGTAGGATGAAGCGTATAACTCTACTTTTAAAATAACTGCAAGCAGTAAAATAAGAGATATTTTTAATGAATTCATAGCTAAAACATAATTGTACTATTTGTCTCTAAATAAGTGGGCTGAGTAATCTTGCAAATGCCTCCTTAATCTGGTTCTTGACACTTCGTTTTGCCCATTTTGAGCTAGCGAGGCTTTTACATCTCTCCGTATCTATAATAAATTGATAATCTAGCTTTTGAGCCATTTCGTTGTTGTATATTATAGCTGTGATTTCAAAATTGTGTTCTAGTGATCGATTATCCATATTTGCTGAGCCTATTATGCAAAACTCTCCATCTATGGAGATTATTTTGGAGTGGTTAAATCCCTTTCCAAATAGGTATACTTTAACTCCGGCTTCGAGCAATTCAGTAGCATACGACATTGTACTCCAGTGAGCGATATTGGTATCGGATTTTTCTGGAAGCATAAGCGATACCTCAACTCCTCCCAAAGAGGCAATCTTAATTGCGTTGAGTAACGATTCATTAGGGGTAAAATATGGGGTAACAATGTATATATGTCTTTTTGCACTGGTGATTGCACTAAAATAGCACTGCATTATACTGGCCCAATCGCTATCTGGGCCGGAAGTTATAATCTGTGAGTAGACCCTCTTTACACCAATGTTGATATCTAGACTCTCCTTCAGAGGAATCGGGTAGTATTTTTTCCTTTTTTTGAACTGCTGATTTATTATAAAATATCTATCAAGCAAAAAACTTGACTGAAGAGCGGCAACAGACTCGCCGGTCATCTTAATATGACTGTCTCTCCACTCGGGGTAGTTTCCTCCATTATAGTATCTATCTGCAATATTAACCCCTCCGATGAATCCGTACAGTCCATCCACTACAAGGATTTTACGATGGTTTCTGTAGTTTAACCTGGATGTGGGAGTAATAAACCTCACAGGAGAGAAACTAAGGAGCTCTACCCCGTTTTTTATGAGCTCACTCTTATACTCCTTTGTAAGCCTCCAGCACCCGACATCATCAAAGATTACCCTTACCTCAACACCCTCTCTGGCCTTTTCTATCAGCAACTCTTTAAACCTTATCCCGGTATTATCCGGATCAATAATATAAGATTGCAGATGTATATGTTGTTTTGCATTATTAATAGCGTCGAACATTGCATTAAGTGCATCTTTACCCGACAGATATAGTTCAATATTTGTATTTATTCCCAGTGTGCTTCTACAGCTACGTAAATTAAGAAGGATGAGTTGAATATGTCTTTTCAAAGAGTCATCCAGAAAGCTGTTGTCTGTTTTTAATTGCTTTAGTTGGTTATTGGCTGCAATTCTTCTCACCCTTTCATCGCGAATACCCTTTCGGTTGAATATTTTTCTTTTGCGAAAATTTTGGCCCACTAAAAGGTATAGAATCAAGCCAAGAAAAGGGAGTAGAAGGATTACAACAATCCAGGAGAGCGATTTGACCGGGTCTAATTTACGGTATATAATTCTGGATGAGGCATAAACCGCCAGGATAAAATATCCGAGATACAGAATAACCGAAAGGTACTCCCAGTATGGCATATAGGCTTATTTTTATTCAGTTTATCTAGTGCTGTTAGCTATGTATAAAATGGCAACTCCTCCCGTTAAAGATCTATATTTAACAGATTCAAATCCAAAATGCTCAAGTTCACCTGCAAATTCACTATATTGGGGGAAGCTCTCCACAGATTTGGGAAGGTAGTTGTATGCGTGGTTGTCCTTCGAAATTATCTTACCAACTAAAGGGAGGATCTTTAAAAAGTAGATGTTAAACAGCGTTCTCCAAAGCTTGTTCTTTGGAGTTGCAAATTCAAGAATTGCAAGTGTTCCACCACTTTTTAGAACCCTTTTAATCTCCAGCAAAGACTCTCCTCGGTTCTCAAAATTTCGGATTCCGAATCCAATTGTGACTGCGTCAAAAGTTGAGTTTTCAAAAGGAATCTCATCTGCAGAGCCGCAAATATATTTTGGCCCCGGAGCACCGGTGGGGAAACGCTCAAATGCTTTGTCACTTTTCCTTTTAGCTATTGCAATCATCTTATCTGCAATATCCAGCCCTATAACTTCAACCCCTCTTTTGTAAATGGCTATGGTAAGATCGCCTGTTCCACAGGCTATATCCAACACTTTTTTTGGTCTACGCTTAATAAGTCTCTTTACCAAAACACCTCTCCAGTACCTGTCTATACCAAATGAGAGCAGGTGGTTAAGAATATCATAACTAGCCGCAATATTATTGAACATTGCAGATATGCCGGCTCTATCTTTATTTAATGTTCCTGCCATTAATTAATGTAGTCCTGAATAAAACCGAAAGAGAGCTCATCCATTCTAAGTTCTCCTTTGGTTACGTGTCCCAGAAGAGTAATCTCAAGTCCGTTGTTATATATATAGTCTATGAATTTACCCTCTTTATCTGCACTGACACTAACAAGAATTGCAGGATTATTGTCTTTAAAAAGAAAATCCTTGTCGCTTATCTCTGCATCGGAAGTAATATCAAAACCAAGAAGCCTTACAGAACACGACTCAATAAGCCCGGCAAATAGACCATCTCTGCTTACAGAGTGTGCACTGGTTAGCAGTCCATTATCTATAGCATCCATTACAACCTCTATTGTTGAGCTGTTATCGTCCTCCTTCCCTGAGTAATCTCCAAGAAGATAGATTGTATCTCCCTTTTTGTTGAAGTTCATCGGAACTCTGTTTTTACCGCCAGGGAGGAAGCTGTCGTAAGGGTTTTTTGAGTATTTGGAAATGCTTTCACGTAACTCTGTGCTAAGTGAAATAATACCCGCTATTTCATTCAGATCATCAATGTCTACTATCTGTTTTCTAAAATTCTCATTCATCGTAATGATGGTTTATATTTTTTTGCTAAGTTACAAAAAAAAAAATTATATTTGCAGTCCCTAAGCCCAGATGGTGAAATTGGTAGACACGCTACTTTGAG
>CAYGOE010000030.1:0-22792 GCA_964351405.1 uncultured Muribaculaceae bacterium
CAGGAACATATACATCTGCAACTCCATTCACTGTAACAGTAAATTATAACTAAAGAAAAGTGCCTCTTAAGAGTCCGCTATCCGTTACACCAATTTTTTGATCCATTTATGAACAAGCTTATATTAAGTACTTTCCTTCTAATGATATTGTCATCTGCCAATAAAACGGTATTTGGACAGGCGAGTGTAACCTCACAGGCAACTGCTGAGGTTATACAAGCACTTACTGCATCTGAAGGAGCAACGCTCAATTTTGGAAAGTTCTCTCCGGAGAACGAAGGGGGAGAGATCGTTATTACACCGGATGGAAATAGAGTATCTATCGGTAAATTAGTACTGGGTGGAGGTTCATATAATCCTGCTTTTTTTTATCTTACCGGACAACCCGAATTCTCTGTAAATATAAAACTGCCGACTACCCCTATTTTGCTTACAAATACAGAAAAAGGGAAAACTATGGAGATCAGGAACTGGGCGTCTATCCCTCCTGTCGGTGGTGGAGTAAAGATTCAAAATGACGGTAGATTAAGCCTTAGCGTAGGAGCAACACTAAAAGTTGGAAATATGAACGAGAATCCTGTTGGAAAATATATAGGGACATATTCAATCATATTTGGGTACGACTAATCTCTGTTTATTATCTACACTCCTTATTTCCTGATTTTTAATATTGAGCTGTCAAAATTTGGCAGCTCTTTTTTGTAAACTTATTTTACGCGTGTAAAATATTTTTTTACGTTTTGTTGCTTTGTAAAAATTTTTTCATATCTTCGTCACGATAAAAGATCAGGATATGACCAGAGTTACATCAATCACTTTTTTAGCAATAGTTGCCATTACCCTTCAGTGCTCTTTATTAACGGCACAGACAGTGGCATTTGGCACTGCAACTGCCGAGATTGTAGAAGCTGTGAGTCTCTCATCATCTACTATCAATAATTTTAACATCCCGGCAGAGGGAGACAATGTTGAGAGTCTGTCTCTCGGCAAGATTAATATCAACTCCGGAAAAGATGTAGAGTGCAACATTATCATAAAGAGTGCAGATGTTTCAAATGAAAACGCGGTCAAATTAACTGTTGAGCCGGCTTTTAACAGAAAATATAATAACCATTCGGTCTCCGGAAACAAAACCCTGTCATTAACCGGAACAGCTCTACATAGCAAAGATATGGGTAATGGATTATTTAAAGCCTCTTACGAAATAATCCTCGCCTATAATTAGAGCGTACTCTCTATCAAAAAATCAAAAAATCGGAAATTAAAAACGGAAAGAATTCTTTTACTCCCTGTAAATAAATTTTCCGTTTTTTATTTTCAGATAGACAGAAAGAGGTGTACATTTCGTCAATTTCTTTTAAAATTAAAATTCTATCCCTCTGTTTTTCTTGCATTTACCTGTTGTTGTCAATTGATTGTATCTGTTTTTTAATTTTTCTTGTTTTTCGTGGCACACTTTCTGATTTATAATAGGCAAAGAGAAATTAATAAACACATAAAAAATAATAAAAATGAAAACAACTATCAAAATTTTCACACTTGCAATTATTGCACTAAGTTTTTCAACAGCATCTTTTGCTCAGGTATCTGCTAATGCAACAGCTTCAGGAACTATCGTAACTCCTATCGCTATTACTAAAACTGTAGATCTTAACTTCGGTAATATGGCAGTTAGCGCAACAGCCGGAACCGTTATACTTGCCCCTGCAGGAACACGCACTATTACAGGTGGAGTTACCTTGCCAGCTAACATAGGTACTGTAACTGCTGCACAATTTGAAGTTACAGGTCAGATCGGGTACACATACTCAATCACTTTGCCAACTACCCCTACAACAGTAACTTCATCAGAAGGAAACACAATGACTGTAAACGCCTTTACAAGTACTCCATCATCTACAGGAACATTAACAGGCGGTGCCGAAACTATCAAAGTGGGCGCAACTATCAATGTATCTGGAAGCCAGCCTGCAGGAACATATACATCTGCAACTCCATTCACTGTAACAGTAAATTATAACTAAAGTTTTATAATTAAACATCAAACATCATAAACACAACAGCGGGTATTTCTTAGGAAAAACCTGCTGTTGTTTTAAAAATTAAATAAATTTCAAATCTTTTTTGTCTATATTTGATTGTAATTAACGGCATAAATTATTTAAAAAGTCAAATACAATGTTAAAATCAAAATTAAACATCTGCATTTTTGTTACTGGAGTAATAATATTGTCTATTCTGACTCCTTTTATTGCAGTAGCACAGGGAAACCTTCTGGTAACTCCAAGAAGGGTTGTTTTTGATGGGACAAGAAGAGTTTTGGAGCTTAACTTGGCTAATACCGGTGTTGACTCTTCAAAGTATAATGTCTCTCTTATTCAGTACCGGATGAATGAAGACGGGTCGTTTACGGAGATTACAGAACCGGATCCCGGTCAATACTTTGCAGATAAAAACATACGTTTTTTCCCCAGAACAGTAACTCTTGGACCAAATGAGGCTCAGGTTGTCAAGATGCAGGTAACAAATATGGAGAGGCTTGCACCGGGGGAGTATCGGTCACACGTCTATTTTAGGTCTGTTCCAAAGTTGGAAGCTCTCGGTGTAGAGGACATAAAAAAGGACACAACATCTGTTAGTGTTCAGCTTACCCCTGTATTCGGCATTACCATTCCTGTTATTATACGGGTCGGAACACCAGACACAAAAGTAAATCTTTCTGATATTAAATTTGAAGAGCTTGATGACACAACTAAAGTTCTTGAGATCAAATTTAACCGAAGCGGCAATATGTCTGTCTATGGAGATCTTAGAGTTGTATACGTCGCCCCAAACGGGAAAGAGACTCCGGTTGGGTCTCTTAACGGAGTTGCTGTTTATACCCCTAACAAATCGAGAACGCTCAAAATTTATCTCTCAAACGAGAGGGCAGTAAACTACAAAACAGGAAAATTAATTATCTCATACTTATCTCAGTCAGATACTAAACCGATAAAATTTGCGGAGAGTGAACTTGTTCTAAGATAATTTATATGAAAGTACAATTTTCACATATTAAATACATTGGTCAATTTATTCTACTGGCTTTTATTCTTTTAATTCCCAAAGTTCATTTTTCACAGAAGTTTACTGCTACATCTACACAGAATCTTAACTTCGGAAGTTTTTATCCTACAGGTTCTGGGGGTAGCATTATTGTAAGCACAACTGGAGCAAGGTCACTACTTACGGGAAATATTGTTCTGCTTTCATCTGGCACCCCCCCATCAAATGCAATATTTCAGATAACCGGCAAGGGGAATGCAAATTATATAACTAACATTAACATTAATAACACTATATTATCCCGGATAGGTGGTGGAGGTTCATTATCTTTAAATTCGTTCACATTTTATCCGCCTCCTCTTTTAAATATTAAAAATAGAACTGTTTATTTAAATGTTGGTGCCACTTTAACCATTGGAAGCATAACAGCAAATCCCCCGGGAGCGTATACAGGTCCGTTCTATGTAAACTTCATTTATAACTGAATTCCGTTTTTCTTTCCAAAAGATGACATATCTACGATCTACATTAAATAAGATCCATTTGATAAAAGGCTCTTATTGTAAGTTTTGCTCCTTGCTTGTAGTGTCTCTTCTTTTATTCACATCCCGGTTAAGTGCACAACAAGAGCAGGATTATGATGAGGTTAATGTCTTTCTTAGTCTGCCAAAAATTGGCGGGGCCGAACTTCCTGCTCTTATTTATGATGAGAAACTCTATCTCTCTATCACAGATCTGTTTAATTTTTTAAAAATCAAAAACACTGCCTCTCCAGGGTTCGACTCTGTGATCGGATTTTTCTTATCTGAGAGTGACTCTTATCTCATTGATCGTGTAAACTCCAAAATAGAGTATCAGAAAAGGGTTTTTAGCATAAAAGAAGGTGATATTCTTAGAACTGAAACAAACCTATATTTAAAAGCAAGCTATTTTGGTGAGGTGTTTGGCCTTGAGTGCACCTTTAATTTCAGGAGTCTCTCAGTGGTTCTTAATACCAAAATCGAACTTCCCGTTATTCGTGAGATTAGAAATGAACAGATGAGAAAAAATATAAATCAGATAAGAGGGGAGATTAAGGCAGATACTTTAATAGGAAGAAGCTACTCTCTCTTCCGTTTTGGGGTTGCAGACTGGTCGATTACCTCTTCCCAAAAAATTGGCGGTGAGACAAACAACAGGCTATCTCTTACCTTAGGATCAACTCTGGCAGGAGGAGAGCTGAATGCCACATTCAATTATAACAATGCATCTGCGCTCTCTTTAAGAGACCAGAACTATTACTGGAGATATACAAATAATGATTTTAAGGTATTTAAACAGATAATCGCAGGTAAAATAACAACAGATGCCGTAGCATCACTGAACGCCCCAATTATTGGGGTACAATTAACAAATACCCCAACAACATACAGACAATCTTACGGGACATATACCTTGAGTGATGTTACAGAACCCGGCTGGCTGGTTGAGTTGTTTGTTAACAATGTGCTAATAGATTATAAAAAAGCAGATGCTTCCGGGTTCTTCTCATTTGAAGTTCCTCTCGTTTATGGAAATACCGGCGTCAAACTTCAGTTTTACGGGCCTTGGGGCGAGGAGAGATCTAAAGAGAAGAGCATAAACATCCCTTATAATTTTCTTCCAAAGGGCGTGTTTGAATACAACCTGAGTGGTGGCTTTACAGAGGATACCCTTGGGAGAGTCTTCTCAAGATTGAATATGGACTATGGTATCTCCAGGTCTCTTACAGTTGGAGGTGGTGTTGAATTTCTCTCCTCACAAACATCGGGGCAATTTCTTCCCTTTATTCGCTCTTCAATGAGAATCTCTTCAAGATTAATCATATCCGGTGAGTACACTTATGGGGCCAAATTAGAAGGAACAATGAATTACAGGTTACCTTCGGATTTCCAGTTTGAAGCCAATTATGTAAAATATGATAAAGGACAAACCGCTATAAATACAAACTATACAGAAGAGAGAAAAGTTTCATTATCAGTGCCTATTAGAGGTAAAAACATAGCTTTGTTTTCGAGATTATCCATAAACCAATTTTTAATGCCTCAATCAAAATATACTGCGGCAGAATTGCTCCTATCCAGTGCCTTTTGGGGAGCTAATGCAAATTTGACCACAAGTGCGATATTCTCCCATATGCTAAATCCTGATATCTACAGCACATTGTCTTTATCGATGAGGTTTCCTCGTGGATTTATATTAACACCTCAGACACAGTTTAACTATAGCCAAGGTAAATTCACATCATTTAAATCTGTACTTGAGAAACGAATCTTGAAAAATGGATACGTTTCGGCCTCATATGAAAAGGATTTATTAAATAATTTTACAAATATTGATCTTGGAATTCGTTTCGATCTCTCTTTCGCACAACTTAATCTTAATGCCAGAAGGGATAATAATACCACTTCATTCACAGAAACTGCCAGTGGAAGTATTATTGTAGACGCAAAGAACAGATATATCGGCAGTAGCAGAAGGCCTAATGCGGGTAAAGGCGGGTTATTAATTTACCCATACCTGGACATAAATTGTAATGGAGAGAAAGATGCGGGTGAACCAAAAGTTTATGGTCTTCAGTTACACCTAAATGGAGGACGTGTCGAATATAACGTAAAAGACACAACTATAAGGGTATTTGAACTTGAACCCTATTCAAAGTACCTGCTTACTTTCTCCGGCTCCAGCTTCGATAACATTGCCTGGCAGTTGAAAAACAAGATATACGATGTGACAATTGAACCTAACCAGATTAAGAAGATTGAGATTCCTGTAAGTGTTTACGGAGAGGCAAACGGAATGGTTTACCTGGAGAGTAACTCAGGACAATCGGGGCAGGGAAGAATTATCGTTGATTTTTATAGCAGCGACTCTAGGCTCGTTAGAAGCACTCTGTCGGAAGATGATGGGTTCTTTAGTTTACTTGGATTTACTCCAGGAGATTATACCGCTGTTATTAATAAAGATCAGATGGAAAAACTAAATATGAAATCCACTCCCGGGCATATTAAGTTTTCAATCTCTCCGTCAAGATACGGAGATCTTAAAGAAGAGCTCGTGTTTATCATAACGAAAAATCCGGTGTCTGACAGCATTGAGAAGAACTCTGTCCATTCCAAAGAGGAGATTTTAATACCTAAAAGTATAATTTCCGAAAAAAAGACTGTGGATACAGAGACCTATATTTCCGGAAGGGTTATATATAAAATCCAACTTTTGGCATCGCGTAAAAAGGTAATTATTGACCACCACTTTATAAAAATATTATCTGAAATATCCGAAATTAATGTCGTTGAAAATTTGGGCGAAGATGGCTTATTCCGGTATTCAGTAGAGCTGTTTGAGACCTTAGAAAAGGCAGTGAGTGTTCATAATAAAATAATAAGGATAGGCTGGAAGGACTCATTTATTATCCCATACTATATATCTGAGAGTAGAAATAGCCCCGTTTCTGAGTTTTTCTCAGTACAAATATTGGCAACCAGAAACCCGGTTATTATTGAAGAGCTTTTCACCACCATTTATAATAAATTCCCAAATATAATAATTAAAGAAAATCTTGGAAAAGATGGGTACTACAGATACTCCTGCGGAGTTATGAATAATCGAACGGAGGCAGAAGAGTTGCTCAAACTCTTAAGAAATCTCGGATGGAGAGACGCTTTCATTTACAAAAAATAGTGGATAGTGTCCCTAATCCGGTCGGATATCGTACTTCTCAATTTTTGCATTAAGAGTTGGCCTTGTAATCTCCAAAACTCTTGACGCTTCAAGTTTGTTCCATTTTACTGCATCCAATACCCTCTTAATATAATGCTTCTCTATTGTTGAAAGAGGCTTCATTCCAAAAACTTCGTTGTCACTGTCAGTTGAATCAACCTCTCTTTTGTTAAGTATTATATTTTTGATCTCTAAAACATCATTTTTAGACATAACTACTGCTTGCATAAGCGTGTTTTCAAGTTCGCGCACATTTCCGGGCCAATCGTGCTCTTTGAGCAGTTCAACTACACCATCTCCGATCTTTTTCACATTTTTATTAAACCTTTTGTTTAACTTAATAAGGAAGTGTATAATTAGATCGTTAATGTCCTCTTTACGCTCTCTTAATGGAGGTAGTGTTATTGTAAATACTTTTAGTCTGTAGTATAGATCTTCCCTGAATTTCCCCTGTTTGATCAGATCTTCCAAGTTTTTGTTAGAGGCCGTAATTATCCTTGCTTTCATTGGAATTGGAGCATCCCCACCCACCTTTTCGAATTCAAGCTCCTGAATAACCCTTAATAATTTTACCTGAGTATTTAATGAAATTTCCGAAATTTCATCTAAAAATATTGTACCATCTTCGGCCAGTTCAAATTTGCCTTTTTTATCTCTGATTGAATCTGTGAATGACCCCTTAACGTGGCCAAAAAGCTCGCTCTCCAGCAGTGTTTCTGTTAGGGCGCTGCAATTAACCACAACCAGGGGCTTATCGTGTGTAATCCCGGAGAAATGGATTAGTCTTGCAATTAGCTCCTTTCCTGTACCGGTCTCTCCCTGAATCAAAACGTTAACTTTATTCATTGAGATAAGTCCGATACTCTTAAATATCTCTTTCATCTGTGGAGTTCTTCCAACCAGAAGCGTGCTAACAAAATTGGATGTTGCATCAAGATTGTCTCTTAGGATGTCTGATAATGTTGCACTCTGTTTTACAGAGGTCAGAGCTTTATGAATGACATCTTTAAGTATAACAGGATTTATCGGTTTTTCCAGGAAGTCAAAAGCCCCCTGTTGTATTGCTTTAATTGTTAATGTAATATCACCGAAACCGGTGACCATAATAACCGGAATACCACGCTTGAGAGCAACAATTTCTGATAAAACCTCTATACCGTTTTTTCCCGGCATTTGAAAGTCTGTTAAAACAAGTTCCGGACGTTCAGATAAAACAATACCCATTCCAATCTCTCCATCTTCTGCCTCAAAAACCTCATAGCCATCTTTTCTGAGAATGGTCGTAATTATCTTACGAATTAGTCTGTCATCATCAATAACTAAAATTTTTGCCATAGGTGTTTTAAATCAACGTTTTAAAATATTCTATACTGAATGTAACAGCTCTTATTATTCTGTCTATTGTTTCATCTATATCGCTCATCTCTCGGCTCCCCTTATTGATTGCCTTCACATCATTTAAAACCGATGTAATACCCAAAGTTGACAACTCGGTTATCATAGTATGGGAAATTACCTTTAATTTGTCGTGATCTCGGGACTCACTGCTCTCTCTCAGATCTTTGAGCATTGTGGGCATCTCATCGATAAAGATTGTGAGCACCTCCTTTAACACCTCCTGATCATCTCCAATCATCTGTTTTAGATATTGAAGGTCGGGGATAGGTATATTGCTACTTTTGATGGTATTATCCATTCGAATAATTTTTAACCAAATATATAAAATTTATTCTATTATAATTACATAATCCTGACCTGAACCACCTACTTTATATCAATATTACACCCCTTATTATTAACAGATACGATATAGTTGTTGTTTTATGCCTTGATATCCTATCCCAAAGGGCAAATTAAGTTCCGATAAAGTGTTTATTCCTCCTCTATCCGGATAATTCCTTCTCTGTTGAGGACTTGAAGGTTGTGAGGTGATTTTCCTAAACGCTTTCTCGAGGTAGACAATGAGTGAGTTTTGTGCCCATACTATATTGCGTAGAAGATAGACCGGAATAATCAGACGGATGTTTGACCTTAGGTCCCTGTAAAAATCTTGTTTTGAGTAATTAAACCTGTTTACATCCAGACTATTCGGCACAAAAAGCCATATATCAAAGTCAAAATCATTCAATTTCAGCTTTTTTCTCGCTCCAAAACTCACCTTAATCTCTGCCGAAAACCTGTCGTGCAGCTTTACCTGTTCGTCTATCATTTTTTGTAGTTAAAAAAATACTCCGTTTGGCGTATATCCTAACCAGTGAAGAAGTGTCTCTCCCCAGATAATTATCATAAACCAGCTGATAACAAGCATTGTGAACCCGAATTTAAAAGTGTCGGTTATACTGTATTGATTTGTAGTGTAGAGCAGCGCTGCCGGTTTGCTGTTGAATGGCAATACATATACGTGCTCAATAAGAAGGGCAATCGGGAAGGAGAGACTCATTATTGGATAGCCGAATTTTTGTGAAACTCCTATAGCAATTGGCACAAAGATTAGGGCTCTCATTGTTTTTGACTGGAAGAAAATTCCACTGAATATCATAACAAATGTGAGGCTTAAATATAGAACCCAAAACGGGGTCTGCTCTGTGATACCAAAATGGCTAAAGAGAGAGTCAACCATTACAGCAGGAAGGTCTGTACCCTCCAGCCCAGAGCCTAATGTATACGCTCCTGCAGAGAACAGCATAAGGTGCCACGGGATATCCACATCGTTCCATTTTACTATCCCTATACCGGGTAGCAGAGCTACTACTGCCCCCATAAATGCGACTGCTGTCTGTGATATTCCGTGCTGTTTATCGGTTGCCCAAAGTAAGAGTACAACAACAAAAATCGCAATAGCTTTAAACTCGTCGAACTTCATCTTCCCTAACAGATGGTACTCCTCCTTAAGCCGCGCCATTCCACCCTCAATCTGAGGAACCCTCTCGCCGGGTTTCATCGGGAAAATTATTTTAGTCCCAACGACCCATCCAATCAATATTAATATCATACATAGAGGAAAAGCTGAAAAAAACCAATCCTGAAAACCGAACATCGACATCCCCATAGATCCTGCAATTAGAGATCCTGCAAGCAGATTTGCACCGGAACCTGTAATGAAGCCACTTGCACCCATATTGATCTGGAAGAGGTTCTGTAAAACGATATTCCTTCCGAAGTTGTTTCTTTTATCCGGTGAGGCACCATAGATTGCAGCTATAACCATAAATATCGGGAGCAGTATTGTGGCCTTTGCCGTAGTTGCCGAAATAAATACAGATAGCACAATGTTTATTACAATAAAACTGAAGAATATCCAGGTAGCATTTTTCCCGAACCGGATTACAAACCATAAAGCAAATCTCTTTGCGACTCTTGTCTTGACCAGCATACTTGCAAGTACAAACGAGAGAATATTGAGCCACATTACAGGGTGCCCCAGCTGGGCGTATGCCAGTTTTTCCGATGTCACTCCGGTAAGAACCATTGTTATTATCACCAGAAGTGATGTGAGGTAGTTTGGAATTGACTCCGTAATCCATAAAATTATAGAGGCTGCAAAAATGGCCAGCATCGCATAGTTTATTCTGGAGAAGCTCTCCGAGCCTAAGTCGTTAAAGCGTTTGAGGGACTCTTTCCCAAGAAGGCCCGGGTCTATGTCGTTCAAGAATGAGATATCCATAAAGTAGTATATCCCCAGAAAAACAATAACTGCGAGAGGACCTCCCATAATCTCCATCCACTTTTCAAATCCTGCTTTTTTGCTTTTTTTCAGTTTCTCGACACGATAATTATTCATATCAAGAATGTCGTGTGTGCTGTCTATAGTGCTCATTTTAAGTAAAGTTAAACATTATGGCAAGAATAACCAGCCGGGTAGCGACTCCCCCGGGTGGTTTCTTATGGACGTTTCACCACTTGGTATAAGGGTTCTTCATAAGCATTGAGTTGTAATACTTAGAGTCCCCTGTCACCTCTTCTCCTACCCAATCTGGTTTGGTGAATGCCTGATCTTCGGTATTCAGTTCTACTTCAGCTACTATCAAACCACTATTCTCTCCTGAGAACTCATCTACCTCAAAAGTGTGGATTCCGGATTTTACCTCATAACGTGTTTTGTCAATAACTCCAGGCTCACAAATTTTGAGCAACTCCTCAACCTCGCTAACAGGTATCTCTCTCTCCCACTCATAACGGGAAGCTCCACTTTCGTTACCGATTCCCTTTATGGTAAGATAACCGGATTTCCCCTTTATGCGCACCCTCACTGTACGCTCCGGCACAGATGAGAGGTAGCCTTGTGTGATTCGAGTCTCCTTAGAGGCATTCTTTTTGAAATCTCCAGATTTCACCAGAAATTTTCTCTCTATCTCCTGTGCCATACTATTCGTTTGCTAAAGGTTTGTTAATCATTCCTATTACCCGTTTGATTGCCTGTAGATAGTTGATATTTTCAACCCCTTCAAGTCCTACATCCTTAACGGTTTTGAGGATATCTTCCACCTCAGTAGATTCGGAGTTTATTGTAAGTAGCTTTGCTCCATTAATGAGTACCACTCCGGTTTCGCAGATTGTGTTGTTTACCATATATCCGAATCTCTGTTTATATACGCGTACAGCCTGAAGGTCGGGGTGGTTAACAATCATCTCCATAAACTCATCGTATGTGTAGATCTCCTTCTTTAGTTCCGCCATATTCACCTGAAAAGCAGGGAAAACCTCCTTTTTAAGAACATCTGCAGATATTGGAAACTCCCCCTTCATAAGAGGGCTCCACTGCTCCAGCCCATCTACAGTCTGGACAAACGTTTTGATATCCATTTTACCATCACGAATTTTAGTATTATTTATATCATTTGTTCGTGAAACTATGTATATCTCTTCGCTGGTCCTCTCCCAAACCTTCTCCGGAATTGGAACGCTCAGCCTTGCCATTCTCATAAAGGCCTTGTCAAAATTCTGACCGAATGTTCTGTATTCGAATCTTGGTTTTGATATCTCTCCAATTTTCAACTCTTCTTTACTCATATCAAAAAATATTAGAAAAAAGAGACTCTAATTTGCGTTGTTGTTAGAGCTCCCTTTTGTCGGGTTATTAAATATTAACAATGTAGATGATCCGTCCGGCTTACGACCGTAAGATTTCTTCCCTGCAAGGGCAATTGTGCCAAAGTCCAGTGATGCAACAAGCACTCCGGAAGGGTTCTCCAGATATACGGCATCTCCACCTGTACTCAATCCAAACTGAACGGTCTCTTCATTATACTCTGTTGAGATAACAAGGAAACCCTTTGATGCAATAGTGAGATTCCCTAATACCCTTTTTGGTTTTGTGGTTCCATAGATTCCTCCGTCAGATACAAGATAGCCAGCAAGATTAACAGGAATTTCTGAGTTATTATAGATTTCAAACCAGTCAGGATCGGTATTATCTTTTGTTCCGTCGGCAAAAACCTCGTTAATAAACATACTTATCACTGTAGATGCTCCTACAGTATAGGTTGCTAATGCGGTGGGTGCTGTAGCCGGATATTTTGTTGTGAGGCCATCCTGATTTGTTACCTCAACATAGTATTGGATAGCTGTGTTCAAAGGATGTACTGGAATTGTTCCGGTATATACAAAGTTTGCTCCGGCAGTCATTGCTACAGATGTAAATGTTGTTGCTGTGGAGATTTTATACTTAAGACTTACAGATGTTACCCCTTTAAGGTCAGTTACCTTAGCGGTTACCGTTACGCTCTCCGTAGATTTTGGTGCTGCAGGATTATTCTGCACATTGGAAATACTTGCTGGGCCTTCAAAAATTTCATCTTTAACACAGGACCCTAGTGTAAACATCACCAAAATTGGGATGAATAATAATATTCCTTTTTTCATTTTTTTTGGTATTATCTCGTTATCAAACAATTTTTAAAAATTTATCTCGAATCTTACACCAAGCATTCCGTAATCATTACCTGCTTTTCCGGCTGAAGTTGCAACCTTGGTAGGGTCTTTTGTAAGCTTGCCCTCTACATCCCTTCCAACGAAAAGTTTTCCTTTTCCGTTTGCATACCTATCGTGGTTAACATAGCTGTAGTTAATCTGGAATTTAAAGTTTCTTGTAGCATAGAAATTAAGACCGGCTGTATATCCGTCTGCTGCACCTCCATATACATCTTTATCGTTGAGATTGATGTGGTCATATCTTAGAGCCAGCTCTACATCACCCCATTTGCGACCTTTGTCCGGTTGTGTAAACTCTCCTTCATTCTTAACATAGGCCTGTTTTCCTCCAAACAGCATATAGGTTCCCTGAACATAGAATCCACCAAATTTAAGTGTCTCAAGATTGTTGTTCCTATAAGTCCAATTTCGGATAATCTCGCTTTGGAGTCCAAATCCTTTGTAGAACATAGCAAGCTCTATGTTTGTACGTTGTTCAGCCTTCATATCGGCAATCAGGTCGGTATCAAGGTATTTTTTACGATTGATACTGCTAAGAGATCTTGTGCTGTATCTTGCAAATCCATACTCCCCCGGAGCTACGCTGGTTTTTGGAGTTCTGTAGGTATAAGCAAAACCAAGGTGTAATCCATAATCTTCATTATTGTTAAATGGCTGATATACAAATTTACCGGTTAGAGAGTAGCCTTCATCCCTCCCAAAGTCTTTGTTATTATCTTCACTATAGATTCTCATCTCGGCATCTTCTATCTCCTGAAAGTGAATACCCCCAACTGCAAGAAACTTCTTACCTGCGTATGCAACTTCCCAACCTATATGTCTGGATGGAGCAAAGGTATTAACTACCATAGATCTCTCCATAAAGTTAAGATAACGTGAAGATGCTGTCTGCGACATAGAGAACCTCTCTTTAAAGTTACCGACCCTTGTTGTAAGGCCGTTTAGAAAATCGTATGCTACTATTGCATCATTAAGTTCCAAGATACCATTTGCAAAATCCAGGTCAATTTCTCCGTACCAGTTCCTGGTAAGGTTTGCTTTTACAGCAAATCTTGCTCTCCTTATAGATGCTCCGTTTCCATTTGGATTCAAAGTATCATTGAAAAATACCTGACCATCGGCCTGCACTCTTACGTCAAACCACATTTTGTACTCCTGGTTTTTAGATTCGAATACCATAATCCCGTTACGGGCTTCTGTCTTGAGGGGCAGTCTTTCCAGGATTTTCTTTCCGTACTGGTCATATATAACCTCATTTTTTTTAGCCTCCTGAGCACTGACAGCACCAAAAAGAAGCAGCAAAGTTAGTGTCAATAATGATTTTTTCATTTTCGATTTTTTATTAAGTGTTACATAAATTGTAAATAAATTGAATATAATATTGTTAGTCCTCCTTAAGCTGTCTTTACAAACTCTACAAGATTTTCATCCTGAGAAAGATTTAATTTTTTACGAAGCCTGTGCCTGCTAATCTCAACACTTTTAACAGATATGTTCAGGATTGGAGCTATCTCTTTTGACGAAAAGCCTATTCTGAGCAGCACCATCAACCTTCTGTCCTGAACTGTAAGGTTTGGAAACTTCTGGATGAGTCTGTTAGAGAAATCAGAATAGACGTGCTCTGCCTGGGTGTAGATTCTTTCGACTTCGTTGGTAAAGCTCATTTTTTGCTTTATCCTCCTTATCTCTGCCAGAAGCAGATCATTTTTATCTTTTGGATCTTGAGTATTTACTGCAGATTCCAGTGTTCTGGAGATTGAGCTCAGGAGTTGTCGTTGCTCGCCTACACTCAGTGAATATGTTATTAGCTCTCGTTTTCTCTCTTCAAGTCTTGTAACAAGAGAGTCGTTCTCCAGCTGAATAGTGCTCACCTCCATATCACTTAGGGACTTTCTTATATCTGTATAGTTAACGAGTTCTGTCCACTTCTTCTCGTTCTCTTTTAGTTTAAGCTTGTTACGCTGATATCTGTAAAAAAGAATAACCGTCGTTATTAGCAATATAAAGAGAAGAACAACAATTAAAATATTGACCGTCTCCAAAGGAACATTGATTGTAGATGACTTCACCGGGCCCGGTTCAAGCACACTCTCTACAATGTTTTTCCTGGTCACAGATATTCCAAATACACTCTGAATAAAGAAGAGGCTGAAGAATGTAGTGATTCCGGAGAGTATAGGAGTCAAAATCCATCCTGCAATTATGTTTCTGATCATCTTGAATTTTATCTCCTGCACACCTTTAACCAACCCTATTCCCAATACAGAACCGACTACAACCTGAGTGCTAGATACCGGCACAAGAGGTATGGCCGGTAACCCTATACTCACAAAAAGATTTGAGAGAGATGTAGACGAGAATATAAACAGAACAAGCGCCTGTGCCAGTACCACAACAATTGCACTCTCCGGAGTCATCGCCAGAATTCCTGTACCGATAGTCTCCATAACCTTTTTGCTATAGGTTAGAATTCCGACTGCGATCGAAATACCCCCCAACAGGAAAAGAACAGTTAATGAATTTAATGAAAACCCTGCAATATTGATCTCAAAGGAGATTGTCTTGACAAACACCCCCATAACATTGGCAATATTGTTTGCACCCAGACTATACGCCCCAAAGGCTCCCACAATTACAAGCCCGTTGCGGATTACAGAGTCCAGTTTTAAAAGATGAATATGACTCCTGCGAATATATCTCCTCAAGAGCATATATAGAAGTGCAGAGAATATCGCTCCAAGAATAGGACCACTTATCCAGCTTCCCACAATTACGGTTAGTACATTATAGTCTACCGGATTAGCGGTAAAATAACACCATCCCATTATTGCTCCAACAATAGCCTGCCCGGTAGATACCGGAAGCTTAAACCTGGTCATAATGGCAACAATCAGTCCCGAGCATAACGCTACGGTAAAGGCTCCGCCAACAGCATCGACTGAACCCAGCTCCGACAATGTGTTGGTGGTTCCCGTGCCTTGCAAAACAGCACCTAGTATTACAAAAATTCCGGCTATCAAAGCGGCCTTTGAGAATTTGATCATCCTTGACCCAACTGCTGTTCCAAAAATATTGGCAGCATCATTGGCACCAAGGGACCACCCCAAAAACAGACCGCTCGATATAAAGACGAGTATCAGCATAATCTATACTACTCTTTTAATTGCCATTATTGAGAGCAGGTCAGCAACCTTCTCTGCTGTATCGGAAATCATCTCTATATGGAGTGTAAAATAGCGTAGGTGAAATTTTTCACTTAATTTAAGCTCCGGCATCTCACGAAAAATTCTTCTGCGTATTATATCTGCTAAAAGATCTGCCTCTTTCTCATAGAAGTATACTCTGTGTATCTTCTCATTCACATTTATAGGATCTGTGAAGTAGGACTTTGCTGCAGGTATTACTGACTCAGCCGCAGAGACCGATATTTGCAGAAGCCGAATGAAGTCCGGGATAAGCTCTGCAGGGATGTGCGGCTGCTCTACATCAAATTGAAAAAGATTCTTCTTAGCCTGGTCAATAATATTGTCAAGCTCCTCGAGCAATCTCATAAAATCTCCTCTTAACTCCGGCATTAAAGATTGTGAAAAGAGGGTATTCTCTATTTTTCTTCTAAGTTTATCTGACTCCAGTTCTGAATTTGCCAGGGACTGAAGGTTAGAGTTGAAGTTTTCTGTACTGGCGTAGAGGTAGTTTTTTACCCCCTCCTTAAAAAGCAGTAAACTTTGATCTACACAATTAAGAAATTGATCGATCAGCTCAATAGATTTGTTCGCTTTTGCAAAAAGTACCATAACTCTCAATTTTTTTTAATACCCCTCGCAAGTTACAACATATTCAATCCTGCAATTCATATCTAATTAAATATTTCGCAGAGTGTAACTGTCGTCTTGTAGTGGTATAGGTTATTTTTATTCCGTTATATTTAAATTATTTAAATATAGCAATATTATATCTTGTAGAGCTACATATGTATGTTAATGTGGTTTTGTAGAGTTTATGTATAGGTGAATACTATACTTATTTTTGGATGAAATAACTCTACAACACAAAAAATATCAGTTACAAATCCCTTTTTTCTACGGTTGAACGGGATGGCTCTAAAATATCACTAACTTTGCACAACATTTCTCAGAAATGATTTTATGTATGGACAGAGAGAAGATATTCAAACGATTATTCTATTTTTTAAAGACACGCTATATCTATCTTAGAGGATTAGGAGTTAAGGAGATATCTGATTCTAAGAGTATTCCAATAATAATCAACAACTTCAACAGAGTAACCACATTAAAGGAGTTGATCTCTTTTCTGGAGCGAAGGGGTTATAAAAACATCTTCATAATTGATAATGCCTCCACCTATCCGCCTCTGTTGGAGTATTACCGGCAGACACCCTATAAAGTATTTATGCTGGATAAAAACATAGGTTACAAGGCACTTTGGAGAACTTCAATCTACAAACAGTTTCAAAGTAACCTTTTTGTCTATACCGACTCCGATATTGTCCCCTGCGAGGAGTGCGGGGATGACTTTATGGATCTGTTTCGTTCAATAATGAGAAAGCACCCTTTTGCGACTAAAGTTGGTTTTGGTCTTAAAATAGATGATCTCCCGGACCATTTTCGCCAGAAACAATCGGTGATAGAGTGGGAGAAAAAACATTGGGAGATCGAGACTGAGAGAGGGGTTTATCGTGCACCAATCGACACCACTTTTGCTCTCTACAGGCCCTACACAAGAGCTTACTCAAATTGGTATATAGAGAGTTATAGAACAACAGGAAGCTATATTGCCAGACATATTCCCTGGTATACCAACTCTGATAATCCATCTCAGGAGGAGCTCTACTATATAAAAAGTTGCGTAAGGTCTTCTCACTGGACAGCAATGCAACGGAGTGAACAAAGCACAGAGTTTGCCGGTTCCGATAATCCCGCGGAAATATCATAAATAAAAATTTAAAGAGGATCAAAATGCGATACAGGGGGGAAGAGATAAAAAAGGCAACTCTGCAAGAGTTGCTTAAAAAGAGAATCTTAGTTCTAGATGGAGCTATGGGGACAATGATTCAGAGGTATAGACTTAGAGAAGAGGATTTTCGCGGAGAGAGATTTAAAGATCACCATATGCCACAGAGAGGGAATAATGACCTGCTCTCATTAACAAGAAGAGATATAATAAAAGATATTCACCTGGAATACCTCAAATCCGGAGCAGATATAATAACCACAAACAGTTTTAATTCAAACAGAATCTCACTGGCCGATTACGGAATGGAGAGTCTTGTATATGACCTCAATTTTGCATCTGCCTCACTTGCAAAAGAGGCTGTAAAGGAGTATGAATTATCAGTTAACAGCGGTAAGATTCAATCCGGATTTGGAGAACCACATTTTATTGCAGGAACTCTTGGCCCCACAAATCGTACGGCATCTATGTCGTCTGACGTTAATGACCCGGGGGCAAGGATGGTCTCTTTTGACGAGTTAGTTGATGCTTATAGTGAGCAGGCGAGAGGTTTGATAGATGGAGGTGCAGATATTCTGCTTATTGAGACAATCTTTGATGTACTCAATGCAAAAGCTGCACTCTTTGCTCTGGATTGCCTTTTTGAGCAGAGGGGCCAAAGGTTACCGGTTATGGTCTCGGGTACAATAACCGACGCCAGCGGAAGAACTCTCACAGGGCAGACTCTGGAGGCTTTCCTGGTCTCTGTCTCTCACTACCCTCTTTTGAGTGTGGGGCTTAACTGCGCACTAGGTGCCGAACAGCTACGCCCTTTTATAGGAGAACTATCTGCAAAATCTCCATTTTATGTCTCTGCCCACCCGAATGCCGGACTTCCTAACCAATTCGGCGAGTATGACCAGGCTGCACAATATATGGCCTCAGTTGCAGAGGATTTTATGAAAGAGGGGTGGATAAATATCATTGGAGGATGTTGCGGAACAACTCCCGCCCATATAGAGAAGATTGCAGAGGCTGCAAGAAGACACACCCCCAGATTGATTCCTGTTTTGCAGCGCTATACAAAACTAAGCGGACTGGAGGCTCTCACAATCACACCCGAAACAAATTTTGTGAACATTGGAGAGAGGACAAACGTCTCAGGATCAAAGAAATTTGCGCGTCTTATTAAAGAGGAGAGATACTCAGATGCTCTTGCAATTGCACGGGAGCAGGTAGATGGTGGGGCGCAAATTATTGATGTCTGTATGGATGAAGCGATGCTGGACTCACAAAAAGCTATGGTCCGTTTTGTAAACCTTATAATGGCCGAGCCGGATATCTCCAGGCTCCCTTTAATGATAGACTCGTCTAAATGGGAGATAATTGAGAGCGCTCTTAAGTGTATCCAGGGAAAATCTGTTGTGAATTCAATAAGCCTTAAAGAGGGGGAGGAGGTTTTTCTGGAACGTGCTAAAACTATCAGGAGGTTTGGGGCAGCAGCAGTTGTTATGCTCTTTGACGAGAAGGGGCAGGCAGATACATATTCCCGTAGGATAGAGGTTGCTGCCAGATGCTACTCCCTCTTGACCGAGAACCTAAACTTCCCGCCGGAGGATATAATATTTGATCCTAATGTGCTCGCTGTTGCAACAGGAATTGAGGAGCACAACAATTATGCTGTTGACTTTATTAAGACAACCTCTTGGATAAAGAAAAATTTGCCATACGCCAAAGTAAGCGGTGGTATCAGTAATCTCTCATTCTCTTTTAGGGGTATGGACACAGTCCGCGAGGCTATGCACTCCGTTTTTCTATACCACGCCATAAAGGCAGGGCTGGATATGGGCATAGTAAACCCCGGGATGCTGCAGGTCTATAGCCAAATTCCGCCGGATCTTGTCACACTTACAGAGGATGTTGTTCTTAACAGACGCAAAGATGCAACAGACCGCCTTGTAGCTGTAGGGGAGAACCTTGCCAAGGGTCGTGGGGCTTTGTTGATTCCCAGAGATTTAGACTGGCGACAACTTCCAGTAAAAGAGAGAATAAAACACGCCCTTATTCGCGGGCTGGATGAATTTATTGAAGAGGATGTAGAGGAGGCCCGCGCTCTCTATAAAAGATCTATTGAGCTTATTGAGGGGCCATTGATGGGGGGGATGAATGAGGTGGGAGACCTTTTTGGTTCGGGGAAAATGTTTCTCCCACAGGTAGTAAAAAGTGCCCGAGTTATGAAAAAGGCTGTTACCCACCTGGCTCCCTACATTGAACTCGAGAGCAATGGGGAGGAGAACAAAAGTGCAGGTAAACTGCTTCTTGCAACCGTTAAAGGGGATGTTCACGACATTGGGAAAAACATTGTAAGTGTGGTTCTCTCTTGTAACAACTATAAGATTATTGACCTCGGTGTTATGGTCTCTGCAGATAAAATCATAGATACAGCAATAGATGAGGCTGTAGATTTTATAGGGCTTAGCGGTTTGATAACCCCATCGCTGGAGGAGATGGTTCACGTTGCCTCAGAGCTGGAGAGAAGAGGTGTAAAGATTCCTCTCCTTGTTGGCGGTGCCACAACATCACAGATACACGCTGCAGTAAAAATTGCACCCAAATACTCCAATACAGTCATTCACATTAAGGACGCATCAAAGGCGGCAGGGGTTCTCTCTGCCCTAAAAGGGGAGAAGAGTTTAGATTACAAATCGTCCATCTTACGAAAATATGACTCTCTTCGAGAGGTTCATAACTCCCGTAAAGCGACCAGACAACTAATCTCTTATGAGGAGGCAAAAAGAAACGCTCTAAAGATAAACTGGAGAGAGAGCACTATCTATACTCCTGCCAAAGAGGGTCTTCACCAGATAGATAGTGTCGATTTGAACACCCTCTGCGATTACATCGACTGGTCGTTCTTCTTCTTCGCCTGGAAAATGTCCGGCAGATGTCCTGCTATTTTCAAAGATCCGGTAAAGGGAGAGGAGGCTATAAAGCTGTATGAAGATGCAAGAATCTATCTGAAAGAGATAACAGATAAAAGCATAATAACAGTAAAAGCTGTTTATGGACTCTTTCCTGCCGCATCCACGGGAGATGATGTAATTCTGACAAACGACGTACAAAAGATTACTAAGTTGCATTTCCTTCGCAACCAAGAGGTTAAAGAGAGTGGCACACCTAATCTATCTCTTGCAGATTTTATTAAACCGCTGGGGAAAAACTCTTTAAACAAAGAAATTTCAACCGTAGAGTTAGAAGATCATATAGGTGCTTTCGTGGTCTCTGCAATAATTGATGATTCTAAGTTGATCCTTTACAAAGAGGATGACTATACAACAATTATGATAAGAATTCTTAGCGACAGGCTGGCCGAAGCCGCAGCCGAGTGGCTTCACGAAAAGATTCGTAAGCAATTCTGGGGATATGCAAAGGAGGAGAATCTTCCTCTTGAGATGATGCTCTCATCAAGATACCAAGGAATCCGACCGGCACCCGGATACCCTGCCTGCCCGGAGCATAGCGAAAAACAGACAATTTTTGATATTTTAGAGGCCGAAAAAAGAGTGGGAGTAAAACTCACCGAGAGCTTTACAATGGTTCCTGCAGCATCTGTCTGCGGATATATCTTCTCTCACCCGGCATCTTCATATTTCAATGTAGGTAAGATTGGAGATGATCAGCTTAGAGACTACGCAACCAGAAAGGGCATCACTATAGATGAAGCAACCCGGTGGCTGGCCCCTAACCTTTAATCCACTTTTGTTGACTTATCAATGAAAATTTATATATTTAGATATTGAACCACTGTAACCAGATAACCTAATGACTGTAATTGAAAAGATCAAAAACGCAAAAAGCCCCCTTTTTACATTTGAGCTGCTGCCACCATTAAAGGGTCACAGTATTGATAAAATATACTCCTCAATAGAGGGTCTGCTAGAGTTTGAACCGGCCTATATCAACTTTACATCCCATCGCAATGAGACTCTATACTGGGAGAGGGCAGACGGTACGCTTGAGCGCAGGGTTGCGCGAATAAGACCTGGAACAATTGCTCTGGCTGCAGCTGTTAAATACAAATACAACATTACCGTTGTACCACATCTGCTCTGCGGTGGCTTTACAAAGGAGGAGACAGAGAATGTCCTAATCGAGATGAACTTTTTGGGTATCCACGATGTTCTGGCTCTTAGAGGGGACCCTGTTAAAGGCACCCGAATGTTTATCCCCGAGAGGGATGGACACCGCAACACAAACGAACTGATAGAACAGGTGGTCAATCTAAACAAAGGAAGGTATCTGGACTCATCAATGGAGAGTGCCTCCCCAACCTCTTTCTGTATAGGGGTTGCAGGTTATCCGGAAAAGCACTTTGAAGCCCCAAATCCGGAGATAGATCTGGAGTACCTGAAACAGAAGGTAGACGCAGGGGCAGATTATATCGTAACACAGATGTTCTTTGATAACGAAAAGTTTTACCGTTTCAGGGATCTGTGTCAAAAAACCGGGATTACAGTTCCAATTATCCCCGGTATTAAACCGATATCTGCACTCAACGATATAAAACTTCTTCCTCAGACCTTCCATATTGATGTTCCACAGGATCTCTTCAAAGCGGTAGTCGGGTGTAAGGATGACAGAGAGGCAAGAGAGGCGGGAGTAGAGTGGGCAACTACGCAATCAAAGGATCTAATTAAAAACGGGGTTCCCGGAATTCACTTCTATACCCTGGGGAGGTCAGATAATGTTGCAAAAATTGTAAAATCTTCATACTAGTTATTTTAAAAACGAGAATTATCATAAATGAGTACAAGCAATAATTTTAACGACTATAAGGTAGCAGATATAACACTGGCAGATTTTGGCAGGCGGGAGATAGAGATTGCCCAGAAGGAGATGCCGGGGCTGATGTCGCTGCGTAAAAAATATGGCTTAACAAAACCGCTTGCAGGTGCAAGGGTAATGGGATCACTCCATATGACCATCCAGACTGCAGTACTGATCGAGACTCTTAAAGAGCTTGGTGCAGATGTCCGCTGGTGCAGCTGTAACATATTCTCAACCCAGGACCACGCAGCTGCTGCCATTGCAGCATCTAAAGTTCCGGTATTTGCCTGGAAAGGTGAGA
>CAYGOE010000031.1:0-21885 GCA_964351405.1 uncultured Muribaculaceae bacterium
TTTGGGATGGAGTTGGGAAGGACTATCTATCATAATATGTGTATAATACAAAAAAATCCCGAGGATCAAAAAGTTATGTGGGGGACTTCAGGGGATGTCAATTTACGCGGGCTAGCTCCAAAGGATCTGTTATTTTATTTAATAGGCTTGCCGGAGAGCTCCCAGCCGGTTGCGGTGGAGATGTATGGGATAAGTGTCATTGCAAGTTTTTGTTGGCCGCTGTAATTGGGGTGTCCCACAGAGCCGAGGTCGGAATCGGAATTGTAGACTCCCTGCAGATAGGCTGTGAAGAAGAGTTTTTTATCTGCTCTCGCACGTACGAACTCTTGCAGATATTCAAATGCAGGCCCGCGGTTTGGTGCAACGCAGAGGATTGGAATATCTCCGTATTTATCTCTTAATCTGTCAATTATTATTGCATAGGCTCCCAAAAACTCCTCTTTAAGTGGGTGAGGTTTTGTGGAGAAGTCGTTTGAGCCCAGGTTTATGACTACTATATCCGGCTTGTAAGAGGTGAAGTTCCAAATGTGCCCGGGTTCCATATCAAATGTTTGCATCATTTTGTCTTTCATAGAGATGCGCGAAACTCTGAGAGTATCCCCGTAATTTCTTGCAGCTCCCCAGCCCGAGTGGGCGATAAGGGTGTAGTCGGCGTTAAAGTATCTGGAAATTATGGCCCCATAGGCAAGGTTACAGTTCTCCGTCGAGGCAAGAAATTTCTCATCTTTAGATTTGCCTTCCGTACCAAATCCTACAGTTAAAGAGTTTCCTATAAACTCTATATGTCTCGTTCTGCCGGGGTTGTATTGCAATATCTTCCCATTTTTCGAGAGATAAAATGTATGAATAGTACTCTTACCCTGCTCACCCTCGCTTCTCTTTTGCAGACGTATCACATTGCTCTTACCCTTTAAACCGCTGGCAAGTACAATTACAGAGTCTTTACCAAATGTGGTTATTACCCCCTGCTCCACTCCGTTTAAAAACAGATTGTAGTAGTTTTTACGGGTGTCAGATACCTTTATTGCCAGAAAGCTGCCTGTAAATTTTATCTCCATATAAGAGCCGCTCCAGTCAAAACTTGCAGATCCATCTTCGTTTTTTACTACCCTACCGGTATATCGAATATTTGAATGATTCCCGGGATACTCTTTTTTGTAATTCAACGGATTTCCTGAACCTGCTTTTTGAACCTGAGCTTGTGCCAGGAATCTTCTTTTCTGCATCAGTTCAATAGACTGTCTATGTGAGCGGTTATGCGTCTCACCTGTCATATCCATTGCCCGGAGGTGGTTCTCCAAAGCCTGGTTATGTGCCTGATCGTGGGCCTGAAGCGATTGAGTATGCGATTGGAGCGATTGGTTATGAGCCTGAGTATGTTGCGTATGAACTTGCATTAATTGATTATGCGCCTCATTGTGTACCTGGCTTGCATTACTTTGAGCCTGGGATACTGCCTCCTGGCCATTTACATTCCCACAAAAGGAGTGAAAAAAGAGGAGAGAGATAAAAACTGCAGATTTTTTTGTACCCATTTGAAAAACTTTTTGTTTATACTTGACTTATATTGTGCTTTGGGCTTAATGCTTTGGGCACTGTTATATTGCGATTTAGTTTAATATCTCTCCTCTAAAATCTATGCCAAACTTGTCAAAAGGGTTCAAAAATTTATCAATCAAAACTGCACACTCAAGACGGGTAAGTGCTCTGTTGTTTTTGAGGTTGTTTAAACCGGATTCTGCCCCAACTCTCTCTATTGACTCTACCCCTTCAAGGGAAGACAGGGTAGAACTTGAGCCAATACTCTTTTCAATTGACGAAATAAAATGTGCAATTGATTCGATTGTGACAAAATTATCTTCTCCATATTTAGATGACAAAATTAGCTCCTTGCCCGAGGCCTCAGAATAGAACTCAATCAATCCGGCAGAGAGCTCTCTGTTTGTAATAAGAGAGTCTGTATAGAACCAGGTTTGGTTCTCCCACCCCTTATTTAGCCCTATACCCTTGATAATTCCGGTTACTCCAATTCTCTGTAGAGTTTTAAAATGGAGATGATCTACCGGAAGGTCCAGATATGGAAGAAGATAACCCCTACCCTTAAGAATTTCGGTCTGTACTTCCCTAACCGGCACCTCAGCTATTTGGCTCCCTTTTGCAGATGCCAGTGCAGCCATCACCCCGGCGGCTTCGCCTATCTGTAAAACTACCGGCTGTAGACGGGTTGTCCCATTTACAAGATTTGTGACTGAAATTGACTTTTCTGCGACAATAAGTCCCTCCTGCTCCTTTGGAATCAATGTACCCAATGGGAGTCCGTAAGATGGTACCGGATAGAAGTGCAGGTCCGGAAGAGCCTCCCAACCCTCATATCGGGTATGGTGATGGTCTACCGGATAGTCCCCGACTCCTATTGCTGTTCTGTAGAGTCTCTCCTTGCTACTATATGGATTGGATATATGGTTGATTGTAAATCTTACCTTCCCCTCAATTCTGCGCGACTCTCTGTGATACGGAATAAATGGGAATTTGTCTGCAGTCGGAAACTCGTCATCTGCAAGCGCAAGCTTATTATAACCCAGCTCTGTCTGCATATAATATAGAAATGAGAGTGAGTGCTGCTTAGCCTTCTCAAGCTCAATGGCCCTCTGCTCGCTGGTCAACTCAAGGATGTTGGTATAGTAGTCGTTGCCCTCAATTGGCCAATTGATCATATACTTTTTATTGGGCAACTTACCATAGGTAATCATCATCTGCGAACTCCACAGACGTTGCTTCTCCTTTGGGTTTTTACATCTATTGCTTATTGTTGAACAGTAGAAAAGGGTTGGGTTATAACCCTGTGGCTTTGTAATGGTCATATCTGTTTCATACTCCTTTAGAACCATTACATAGGTGAGGTCCTGAATAATATCATTCTCTTGCATCGGTGCAATATCCTCTCCGGTTACCAACCTTGAGTCCATCCCGATATTGTAAGCTACTCCAACCTTTTTGGCAATATCTCCAAGTTCGGTGGCATCAATTAAGACCTTTGCAGATATATTTACTCTCTTGCCCTCTCTCTCCACGCTTAATCTCCAGTACCCACTAGGGATTTCGGAGGTGTTGCCTGTGGTACTCCCAGTGATGTTGCCGGTAGTGTTGCCGGTGTTACCGGAAATGTTGCTGACTGTGCTGCGGAACCAGATGGTGAGGTTGCTCTCTTTTGCAGCCATATTTGCGAAGATCTTTGCCCCCACAGATGGTTCAAAAAGTGTATTGGAGACCCAGCCGGTTTTAAGCCCCTGAGTACCGCCGTATCTTATTTCGAGAGAGTCCCGGAATCTGCCCCAGATTCCACCCTTTAACTTGTGGTTGCCATCTGCAGCACTCACTCCCGAGGAGGTGAGCATCCCGCCAAGCCAGTCGAACTCCTCAATTATGAGGGTACGGGCACCCAAAGAGGCCGCCCTGATACCTGCAGATGTACCGCTTGCACCGCCACCTACAATAACTACATCGTAGCTGGTTCTGCTTTTTAGTTTTTCACTATATCTGTTTCCAAACCTGTCTGTGGCAACAACGATAACCTCAGAGGTCTCACTTTTTGGTTTCGCCCGAAAAAGTTTATCCGTTAGTGACGGGTAGATCCATTTATGCTCAAGCTTATCTTTGTTTGAATAGATCTCTCCTGCCATTGGGTCATACCCCTCGAACCTCTCCATTGCAGATGTCAGAACCCCATCTTCATAAAGCTCCACTCTCCAAGAAGGGTCGTAATTCCAGATGTTTGCTACAATATAACCTTTGAAAGCGAGATTATCTTCCCCTGTATAGAGACGCATCTGGTGCTCTTTTGCTCTGTTTGTAGATTTATAGTACCAGCTTAGAGTGTCGCCATTGGCAATATACACTCCATACCCTTTTGGTGTCCCATCTGTACAGAGCTCTCCCTGCCACCAGGCACCCGACATAGCTGCCGTAACGTGTTCAAAGAGATTTGCAGATATAACCTCGTTGTGGTTAGTGTGCAGATGACCCGAAATGATATGGGTATTGTAGGGCTCAAGAATTTTATAAAGCCCCTTGTGGTTGGCCATTGTAGTACCCGCCTTCTCGTAGCTGAACTTGTCGCGGTCCTTTTTGCTAATTGTGGTAGGAATATGAAGAGCCACCACCACGGTAGAGCCCTTGGGAACGTATGCAAGATCTCTCTCCAACCAGCTTAACTGCCTCTCCTCCAGATAGCCTATATAGTAAAACTCTCTGCCGACATAAAAGCAGTCATTCAGAACAACATAGTGAATCTTACCCACATTAAACGAGTAGTATGAGGGGCCAAACATCTGCTCATACTTCCATTGTGTAGTCTCAAAAGATCGTCCGGCGTTGACCATATCGTGGTTACCCATTGCGTTAAAGAAGGGGATTCCGCTCTTAGCCATCACCCGGTTATATTCGGGATAGAGTTTATGATCGTGAGAGATAAGGTCACCTGGAGCTATTCCGTGAAAGGGGATTTTGTAACCGGATACTGTGTTTTTAATATCGGCAACTCCCTCTTCAAGCAGCTTAAACTCCTTAGCAGAGTATATCTGAGGATCTGCAACCACAATAAAGCCGTGATTACTATCATCTTGCTCCCTCTTCTCCAGATAGAAGTCATAACTTTTTCTTTTACCCTCCTGAGGTTCTATAGGTAGAAAGAATTTAACAACCCCCTCTGAGAGCGGGGCGCTGTAGCCTGCAGGCAGAGAGAGGTATACAAACCTGCTCTCATCTGCAGCCTCAAGAGTGTAGCGTCCGCTACTGCCGGTAACGGCAAAGTTCTTACCATCTGTAACAACAACACCTGCAATCGGGGCAGAGCCGGCAGTAACCCTGCCTTTTATTGTAACTGCCTGCGACACGATGCCGCTAAAGGTGAGTATTACTATTAATGAAAGGGTTATTGCTCTTCTCATACTTTTAAAAAATTAGAGTTTGTCTAAAATCATCCAACATTGATACAGGGCACGCGGTACGTGGAAACACCCCTTCCATTTACCCCCCTTAAGATCCAGTAGAATCTCTCCCCGGCGGTTAAGATACCCGAACCACTCTTTGTGCTCCTTGTCCTTGAACTTATCCCAGGTATATTGGTGCAGCTTCTCAAACCACTTTAACGACTCTTGGTTTCCTGTTAGCTGATAGGCTTTTAGCATTGTAATCATACTCTCCGCGTGGACCCACCATAACTTCTGATCCCACTCCAGTTGTTGTGGGGGATACCCCTTTACATCCATAAAGTAGAAGATCCCTCCGTGTTTGCTGTCCCAACCATACTCTATGGTCTTTAGCGCAATATCTACCGCTTTTTTAATAATATCTTCCCTTCCGAGTTTGACCCCAAGGTCCATTATAAACCACATAGCCTCAAGTGAGTGACCGGGATTTATGAGCCTCCCCTCAAATGAGTCGCTAAACTCTCCATCAGTTGTAACATTTTCCAGAATCAATCCCAGATCTTCTCGGTAGAAAATGTTGAGAACTTCATCCAAGCAAGTATTGATTGTTTTATCTACCAGCTCTTTATCTACAAGATGCTCTATTTCAAGAGCAAGATTGCACATTATCATAGGCAGAGAGAATCCCTTTAACTCTCTGGTGCCCGGGTAGGCTTTGTTCCAGACTCCCTTTGGGTTACTCTGTCTCTCGATTATCTTGTTGAACGTCTTTTTTGCTATCTCACCATACTCTTTGTTGCCGGTTGCCTGGCTAAGCTGAGCAAATGCCATTGTTGCAAAGGTGTTGGAGAAGATGTTATATGGATGTACAAGCGGGGTTCCCTCTTTGGTAAGAGAGAAGTACCAGTTGTAATCTCCGTCGTGCCCATATTTTTTCAAAAACTCTGCCCCCTGCACTGCGCACTCCAGCCACTCTCTCCTCTTCTCTACCTTGTTGTACATCATTGAGAATAGCCACACCTGGCGACCTTGCAGCCAGACAAACTTATCTGTATCATATACTCTCCCCTCTCTGTCAAGACAGGTAAAGTACCCACCAAACTCATCATCCTGTGAATTATCCAGCCAAAATGGGAGAATATTATTTAAAAGCTCATCTTTATAAAGATTCGCCATTAATTGAAAATCCATCTTATCTTTTATTATCAAAAGTTCTTAAATATTCGGTATATCTGTTGTACAGATGTCCTGCCTGCAGATACGCCGACTGCGGACTCATAAAGTGAGAGAACTCGAAGGTTACAGCATTTGTGTAACCCGCTTTTTCTGCCAACTTGAGCTTTAGAAGCAGTTTCTCCCATTTTATGGGTAGAAACTTAATTGGCATATCTCTGTCGAAGGTCTCTGAGTTAGTCCAGCACTCTAGACCGTATTTATCTGCCAGTTTTTTGTTGATTGAAAGAAAATCTACCAGCTGGTCATACTCAACGTGTCCATCCTGGAAGGCAACAATATCTACTGCCCCCTTAATTCCGGCGAAAATTTCATCCCACTCCTGCTCGTGGCTCGAAAGTGAAACTGATTCCTCTTTATTTGTTTGCGAGTTGTACTGGCTGATATTCTTTATTCCGTCTATGTATGGTGAGATCATCGTTGGGAGACCTCCCGACACCTCTTTGCAGTATCTCCCAAGTCCGGCATAGAGATCTATAATCTTGCCGGTTTTACGGCTGCACTCCTGAGAGATATACCAACCCGAGAAGGATTTGTATTGACCATATCTCTCCCACACCTCATCTATAACCAGACGATTAATCTCTGCCTCCTTTTCATAATCGCCTCTATCCCAGTATTTACCTGAGTCATATAGGCCAAAGAAGAATTTCATTCCCCATTTATCGCTTAGTTTGAGATACATCTCAACCAAGTCAAACGGAGGGGTGTAACACCCCTCTCTCTCTGTAAGCACTTTTGAGGGGAAGGTTTGCCAACGTCTGTATCCGCTGCGTATTAGTATAACAGTATCTATCCCGGCCTCTCTCATATAGCCGAAATCTCTGTTCCACTCATCTGCTCCCCAGTTTTGGTGAGGGATGTCGTGGCTTATTTCATCCAGAAAAGTGCCTTTTAACCTCATAGTCATACATTTTGCTGTAATACCAATATGTTTAAATCTATTTCTGAGCGTTTGCAGCGTCAATTCCTGCTTTTACGAATTGCCACTGGTTATTCTGCTTAAGGTGGATCATATCAAAGAAGAAGTAGCCGTCCCCCGCATTGATACAGGCATCAACAGAGGTGGAGATTGCTTGCCCCACAACTACACCTGCCGGCACCTGGCTTGGGTAGAAGAAGTTTCCGTCGGGACCTCCCGAGATTGGGACATCACCCATTGTTACCTCTTTTGCCTTTAAACAAAAGCCCTGCATTGTCCACTCGGTTGTACCATATACCTTGTTTGCCGCTGCGTAGGCGCCAATAAGCAAAAAGTCGAGATGGTCTGCATAGCCGAAATTTTTATAATCTACAGTAGCCCAGCTATATTTTGATGATGTGTTGTACTTTGGACTTGCCCAGTTTACACCAACGTCGTAGTAAGATGAGTACCACCCACCTACATAAATACCGAAATCAATATTGGGGTTTATTGCTTTTACCCTACCTTTTGCCTTTACAACAAAGTCGTGGATAATCTTAACCCGAAATTCCAGCCACTTCTTAAAATGTTTAGGAAGTGGATTGGGTAATTGACCAACTTTGGTCCCGGGAGGGATAATATCGTTGGGGAAGTTTATAACCTTCTCACCAATATAACTCTCGAACTTCTGTCTGGAATATGCAGAGAAATCACTCTCAAATCCGTCGAAACGACCTCTGTCAAGAACGATTCCGTCCAGTGAGGGATATCTCGCAAGATCTTCCAGAATTGTGCAGATATACTCCTGCACTTCGTCTCTTACTGGATTGAAGAACTTAGCGTTATCTTCGGTTTGCATTATGCTCTTTATTCCGGTTGTGGTGTTTAGCTCTGTAGCCCAACTGCTCTTTGAATTATCCCTAAAGAGCATCCCCTGAGATCCAAGGCTTGTGGAGTTTCCTCCGGTAAAGGTGTTGATAGCTGCATAGACCTTAAGTCCCAGTTTATGCCCCTCATCTATAAAGACTTGAAGGTAATCCCAGGTTTCAGTTCTCACCACTTTTGTATATCCGCCGGGCAACCAAGCTCCAAGCCAGCTTACCTTTTCTACTGCGTTTGAGTTAAAGAGGATATCGCCGGTTGTAGGTCTTACATCTACAATCATATGGGTAAACCCGCTATTCTTTGCAATGATAAGATCTCTGCTAATGTTCTCTTTACTATTGGCAAAATCCGGGAAATTAGCCGCCGCATCTATCCATAAATATTTCGGTTTTGCAGAGTTAAGTACTACCTCCTCTTCCGGCCACTCCCACTCCGGAGTTACCGGTGCCTTACTGCAAGCGGTAAGTAAATTGATAACTAATAGCGGCATAGCCAGCACTGTCAAAATTTTTTTTATAATCCTCTTCACAATTACGCAATTTTTATTTTACCGAATATCTCATAAAAAAGGGTGATTTTCGATACTCCCCTGACAGAAAGACCCGAAAATCACCTTAAAGTTAATTACTATTTATCAATACAATCAAATTCCCAGGCAACCAAACTGCGACAGTTACTATCTGTGTAGTAAAGCCTCAATTTATAGCCGTCCGCTGAAGGTATCATAAGAATATCGCTTGAGGCAAAGACAGGAGTACCAAATTTATATTCATTGGTTGTCAAGACTCTTGAAGGAGAGTTATCCATCCTGTCTGTAAACTGAGTAAGTGTGGTCACATCAAACACATAACCAATACACTGGCTGTACGTAAAGTGCATTCCACCATATACTGCAACATAGGTAGCTTTGTTAAACTCAACAGCATCCACAGTGTTGAAGTTTGAGTTTGCACCCCAGGTAGAGGTAGCCAACGTTGCTACTCCGTTATTGGTTGCTCCGTTAACTGCATTCAACTTGTTGCCGGTTCCACCGTAGTTGGTTATAAAGTAGTTCCCGTTAGTGTTTGTAGAGCCGTAAACTACATCGGTATTGCCTGAGTTCCAGTTTACAATGTTTGTTGCAACAATCGCTTCCGGCTGACCAACAACTCCGTCTGTGATTACCCATCTCATAAACTCGTTATGTGCAGGAGGGTTGGCCCAGGCCCAGGTTGGAACGGTAATAATTGCATTTTTAGTAATATCTCCCTGTACCGAAATCTTCGCACCAAGTCTGGCACCTTTACCCAAAGTATAGGTCATTGTGATAAACTCCTCAGGTGTTTTGGTTACAGAGTTGGTCTTCCATATTTTGAATACTCCGTTTTTAGTTACGTTATTGCATAGAAGCATATTTCCTGCTTTATCTGCAGTAATTGCACCTCCTGTAAGGTCCATACTTCCTGTAATTAGCCCTATTCTTTCACCTGTTGTGCTGTTAAAGTAGTGCTGCTCTGTACCGACACTTAGAATTAGGTGGTTACCGATAGCTGCAAGGGTGTGATTCTTGTTAGCTGCGTTAGTAATTCCATATTTTATGCTAAGGTCGTTAGCCCAAAGTTCACTTTGGCTGCCTGGACGGAAACCATAATTAATCTTTGGAGGGATGGTCTTTTTAACGGTGTAGTTGGCTTTTGAAACGCCATCGTGAGCAGTAACGGTAAATACAACCTCTTGTGAGTAGTCTCTTGGAACAGATGGGTCCGGAGTGATAGTTGCGTGAGCAGATACAGCAATTGATGCTGTAGACATACCTAGATTATCTATGGTTATAAGGGAGATGCTCTTGGCATCTTCGTCTATAACACCGTTAATTGTTGGTGTGTTAAGTGTGAAGTTTATAATTGCACACTTACTGCTTTTGGTTCTCGCTCCTGAGATTCTGTAGGTCTTAACAGAGCCGTCTGCCTTTGTAACGGTAATGGGGTTCTGTTTTGTGAGATCCATAACAGCAAGACCCGGTTCAATAAATGTATTGTCATCCAAGTTTGCAGAGATCTTCATTTTGGTTATCTCTGTAGGATTTGAACTCTCCTGCGGGTAGAACCAAGGAATAGGTATAACTATATCTGTAACATCCGGGTTGGATATCTGCAGGGTGAATTTAGCATTTGCATCGTTCTTAAACTCTCCCTCGGAGAATTGTGCCGACAGGCTGTTTAGCCCTTGTCTCACCTCAAGTGGAACAAGTACTTCGGGTTTGTGGCATCCGCTCAGAATTGTGAGCAGAGCAGCCAAAAATATGAATATATTCTTTTTCATAACTCCTTTCAATTTTACCTCCATTCCGGATATTGTTGTACTGCTGTATTATTCATCAACTCTGTCTCCGGAAGAGGAATTCGGTACATCTTCTCCTGGAATGAGCGATCTTGCTTGTCGCAATCTACATAAAAATAGGTGTATATTGCGCCCTCTCTTACAATCTTAAGTCCGTGAACACGGCTTGCAGCTCCGTTGTATTTAATGTGTGCAAGTCTCCAGCGACGCATATCCCAATAAAGGTGACCTTCATAAGCCAATTCTATTTTACGCTCCTGTCTTATGGCATCCATAAGATCTGCACCACTCTTGTCGCTATATGGGAGGTTTACCCTCTCTCGTATCTTTCTCACATCTGCATTGGCAACAGTAAAGTTGTTAAGCATAAAGGCTGCCTCTGCTCTATTAAGGTACACCTCTGCCATACGGATAGAGACCCAGGTTTGAGTACTAGCCTGAGAGTTAAGATCTATATGACTTTCATCTACCAGCTTTCTCAGGTAGTATCCTGTTGTAGATCTTCCCGAAGGATTCGGATCATCTTTGAATACGCTAAATCCATCTTTTCCGTTTACGTAAGTCTCAATAGTTCTACCTTTCCAGCTTGCTCCGTTATATAGAATTGAAGCGTGAAACCTAACCTCAAGCTCAGAATATGGAGGAGTTGTGGTTGTTCCGTTTACATTGCGCCAAGTTGCCCAGTTAGGGAAACCTCCGGTGGCCTTCTCATAAGACTCAACCATCTCCTGAGTTGGTGTTGCACGACCTCCTACTCCAGGCACATCTCCGCCCGGTGAAAAAAGCTTGTTAAAGTTGTGATTAGGACCGCCTGTCTGCATATAGTTGAACTCAAGAATTGACTCTTTGTTCCCTGTTGCCGCAGATTTGAATACCTTTTGGTAATCAGCCACACTATTTGCCTTTGGTAAATCGTAAATGCCAAGGTTAATCACAGAGTCTGCAGCATCTTTTGCCACCTGCCATTTTTTGGCATATAGCATTGCTCTTGATTGCATTGCAAACGCAGCGCCTTTGGAAACCCGTCCAATATTTGCTCCTGTCCAGGTTTTAGGCAGATTCTTAGCTGCAAAATCTAGGTCTGCTCTTACCATCTCCCAACCCAGTGCCTCTGTGCTTAGAGGAGTAGTCTTCGATATTTTTGATAGATCTTCGTCGTAAAGAATAACATCTCCACTTCTCTTTATCAGCTGAAAATAGAGAAACCCGCGGAAGAAACGTGCTTCGGCCTCAAAACGGGTTTTAGTTGCCACATTAAGGTTGGTTCCATATTTGTGAAGACCGCTAAGAAACTCATTTACCCTTCTTATACGAGAATATAGATCATCCCACATTCCCAGGTGGAAAGCTGCAGTAGGTGCAGACATTCCGCCGTTGGCGTAAGCTACAATGTTGGCAAATCCAACGTGTGTTCCGGGAATCATTGAGCCATACTTAAGTGTCTCTGTGAGACCCTCTGTAAGACCAACCTGACTGTCGCCACTGCCAAAAGCTCCATAGATATTTATGTATGGGTAGAAGCCATTAACATACAACTCAACCGACTCTGCGTTCTGCCACACCATCTTATCTGAGAGTCTGTCGGTAGGATTCATATCCAGGAATTTGTTACATCCCGGAAGAGTCAAGCCGATCAATAATATAAGTGATAATATTTTTGTTTTCATCTTATCTGTTTATTTAAAAGGAGATTGTTAATCCACCCATAATTGTCCTCTGCTGAGGATAGTACCCGTTTGTAACTCCCGGTCTTTCAGGATCTATACCAACCGGAAGTCCGCTTAAAGTGAACAGGTTAGTCCCCTCTATATATAATCTGATGTTGTCGCTTCCTATTTTTGATGTCAGATTCTTTGGGAGGGTGTAACCTATTTGAGCCGATTTCATTCTGATATACTTACCATCTCTGAACCAGAATGTAGACGCGTATGCGTTATTGGTATTGGGAGGTGTAAGTGATAGTCTTGGGAAGGTTCCGGTAACATTATCCGGCCTCCACGACTGCTCTACAAGATATACCGGAGAGTTTGCTCCTGCTTTAAAAGGTCTTGTATAGATTGTGTTATCGTCATTGTAGTTATAGTAGGTACCTGTAAGAGATATCTCGTTCATTGCACCTGCTGTGAATAGCATTGAGAAGTCCAGCCCTTTCCATCCACCATAGATATCAAGTCCTGCTGTTAACTCCGGTCTGTTAGTTTTTCCAACCAGTGCGCGGTCCTGTGCATATGAGATTATACCATCACCGTTAAGGTCTTCGTACTTAATGTCACCAGGGCGAGGTCTTGCTCCCTGAATATAGGCAGAGTTGTCTATCTCCGCTTCGCTCTGGAAAAGACCTATAGCAACCAAGCCCGGCATTGCCCAAGGTGATTTACCAATTCTCTTTGCATAATCCGGAGTGTTAGGGCTATCCTGATATTTTAGATATCTTGTTTTTGCATAGCTGATATTTAGTTTTGCACCGTAATGGAATGCACCAGCTCTGTTATCGTGAGTAAGCATCAGGTCCATACCTTTGGAATCTACGCTGTTGTTATTGATATAGGTTGTATAGTATCCACCCATAGAACCCGGCATTGCACCCTGTGCGCCCAATATATCCCAGGTGTAATTGTAGAAAACGTCAAATTCAACTCCAAGTTTTCTGCTCCAAAGAGAGGCGTCAAAACCAAAGTTATAAGAGACCATCTTCTCCCAGGTTAGGTTTGGATTTGCAATAGCTGTTGTCATCAGAGCGTTCTGTTGCTGACCATTAAATATTACCTGAGGCGTAGGGCTACTGCCACCTATAAAGCTAACAGTGCTTAAGAATGCGTAAGGAGATACAGGGTCAGAACCTAAAACACCCACAGAACCTCTAATCTTAAGATTATCTACAAAATCTAACCCTTTGAAAAACTCCTCGTTAGAAATTCTCCAACCCACAGAAAGTGAAGGGAAAAGACCCCATCTCTTACCGGATACGTTACCTGCAAATTTATATGAACCATCGTATCTTGCAGATAGCTCTGCCAGGTAACGGTTATCGTAGTCGTACTTTACTCTGCCTACAAAACCAAGAGATCTGTTGGCATCGCTTGAACCGGATATTGGATTATCACTAGGTACTCTAGCCATATTAAGCTCCGGCAACTCTGTAAAATAGAAGCCTTTACCATAAGCTGCAAACCTGTTGCTGCCATAGTCTCTTGACTCCATTAAAAACATAGCATCTACATTATGTTTACCGAATATATTTGCGTAGTTAAGGCTGGTTTGAGTGAGAATTCTGCTCCACTGAGAGTAGCCTTCGCCCAAAGTTCTGTCTACCTGATTTCTGGCATCAGTTGTAAGACCATATGAGATATCTGTTGTTGTTGAACTTGGAATTGTCTCAAGAAGTACTTTGTAAGGTGTGCTAAAGTTTTTTGAAACAGTTCCGGTACGGTCATAACCACCTGTGAACTTAAGGTTCAACCCATCAACCCAAGGCAAATCCCATTTTAGAGAGATGTTTGTCTGAATCGAGTTTGAAACAGATTTATGATTCCCCGAAAGGGTTGCTGCTGCAATTGGGTTGATTGCATTATTATATGCGTTTCTACTTGCAACCGGAACTCCACCAATATACATTGGAAGGTAAGGGTGGGCATATGCAGCCTGTTCGGCAACAGATAACCAGTCCGGAGTGGATACTCCGGCAGCAAGCGAACCACCTGCTCCGTAACCCGGACCTCTTGTGTCACTCACGCTTCCTGCAATACCCAATGTAAGGGTAAGGTTTTTTGCAATCTTGGCATCGATATTACTTCTAAGGTTGTATCTTGAGAAGGTAAAACTCTCTACATTACCCTTTTGATCTAGATAACTCAACGAAGCAAAATATTTTATATTATCTGTACCACCTGTTGCAGTTACGTTGTGCTGCTCTGTGATTCCAATTTTGTATGTCTCCTTAATCCAGTCTGTATTTCCCCAACCGTCAGAGTCGTCACCATTGGTCATCTTACCAACCTGAACAGCTGTAAAGACAGGGTTGTTTCCGTCAAGCTCCAGCGCTTTGTTATACCAATAGGCGTAACCCGGTCCATCCAGGAATTTAGGGAAGTTGGCATTCATAGAAGCACCAACAGATCCTTTATAGCTGATTTTTGAATCGCCTGTCTTTCCTTTTTTGGTTGTGATGATAATTACACCACCCGCACTCTGCATTCCATAAACTGCTGCAGATGAAGCATCTTTAAGAATAGAGACACTCTCTACATCGTTAGGATCTATATCATTAATTGAACGTGGCATTCCATCTACAATATAAGATACTCCCGCTCTTGAGCCGCGAATTCTCAACCCTGCAAAGTCAGCTCCCGGCTGGCCTGACTCCTGAACAGAAGAGAGACCAGCAACTCTACCTCCCAGAATACTGGAGATATTGGTTGCCGGAGTCTTTAATAACTCGGAACCTTTGATTTGAGTTACCGACCCTGTGAGACTCGATTTTTGCTGGGTTCCGTAGCCAACCACAATGATCTCGTCCAGCGCAGAGGCCGACTCCTTCATTATAATGTTAATAGTTGATTGTCCGGCATAATTCACATCCTGGCTCTCCATACCAAGATAGGTGAACTCAATTACACTACCTGCAGGTGCAGATATGGTGTAGTTTCCGCGAAGGTCGCTTGCAGTATAGGTATTTGTTCCCTTTATAAGAACAACTGCACTAATAACCGGTTCCCCTCTTGTGTCGGTAATTTTACCTCTTACACTTGTCTGCGCATATACAAAATAGGGGCAGAGTGTAAGGATGAACATAGTGAGCATAAGGGCCCACAATGTCCGGAGATTCTTGAAAATCAGATGAACTTTTTCCATAGAATGCCTTAGATTTATAAAATGATTATTTTATGTTAACGACTGTAAGTCTGTTAGTTGCCTTTGATGCTCCTCTCCAGAGAGCTCCACCAGTTTCTGGTAACGATGTGTGACATATCAAATATCATAACACCTCCGTCGTTACTCTTAAGAGCCTGTTCTACAGCTCTAAAGAATAGCTCCTCATTACCTTCATACTGCTCTACATATATTGAACCTACAACCGGAACTACCCCGCGGGTTATCTCCTTTACCAGTTGCGAGCCACCCTCTACAGTATACCAATATGTCCTGCTGTTATCCATTCCCGGCTCATCTCTGCGACCCGGTTTACCTGATGCGTTGTCAAGATCTGCCTTAGTTACAGTTGTATAGTAGAGTCCTGTCATATAGAAATCCAGAAGCTCTGCATATCCGCTGTTTTTGTAATTTGGAGTTGCCCACCAGAACTCTTTAGACGGGTCATAATCTTTACTCGTAAAATTAACCCCTACATAGTAGTATGTTGGATACCAAGCGCCTGTATAGACTCCAATGAGTAGCTTCTTATTTACACTGCGAAGCATATTGTGAACATCCTTCATAAAGTTCTTTATTACCATAGCTCTCCACTCAGACCACTCTTTAAAGAGCTTCCCGGTTTTGTACTCCATCTTTCCGTCATCCTTCTTAACCCAGTAGAGAATATCATCCGGAAAGTTCTCAACTTTGATTCCGGAGTACTCCTCAAAGAGCTGTTTTGAAAGAGGGCTAAAGTCAGATGTTATATTGTCAAATCTCATCCTGTCCAGGATAAGGCCGTCAAGTTTCTTATATTTGAGCGCAAACTCCCTTAAAATATCCATCTGATATTTTTGAACCTGAGGGTTTGCAGGGTTCATCATACAGTTGTAGTTCCATTTCATCTCGCTTATAGGAATAATCTTGCCCTCCCAATAAACCTGTGACTGCCATTGAGGATACTGCTTATAAATTACACCTCTGTTGAAGAAGTTGTGTCCTCCGGCAAAAATATTAAGAGAGGCGTGAACCTTAAACCCAAGTTTTTGCCCCTCTTTAATAAAGATTGCCATCATATCGAAATCTTCACTCCTGTATTGCCCTTGCCACTCTCCCATATAAGGGGCAATCTTGCTCTTATAGAGAACCTCTCCCATAATGGATTTTACATCAACAACCACATCGGTAAATCCTATTTTTTTTAACCTCTCCAGGTAAAACCTTATTGAATCTGCCGATCCCATTCTCTGGAAATTGGCTTCGCAATCGATCCACATATACTTAGGCTTATCCTGGCCATTAACAGAGAGGCTCAAAATAAGAAGCGCAACAAAAATGATAAGTTTCTTCATAATTTTTATTTTTATTCTATTTAACCGCAAACTTAATAAATTATTTTATTCAAAAGCAAATTATAATAAATTATTTTATTAACAACCTGCTATTTTGTTAATTTTTGAATCTATGGAAGGATTTAATACAATATAAACTTTAGTAATAGTGTTGAGATACCCCTTAAATATAGAGCGTATGGCAGTATAATATTCCAACAAGTACTACCGTTAATAAATATATTTACCCATTGCTTGTAAGTTAATAATATATTTTATTAATTAGCTTGTCTATTATAAATATTATACTACTTTTGCGATAATTTAAACCTAATAACAGCTATGAGCCTATCCTGGATTGACATTCTTATTATGTGCTGCTATATTGTAGCAATAATATCTATTGGTTTCTACCTATCAAAAAGGGCAACCAAAAACATCGATACCTACTTTTTAGGTGGCAATAAAATCAAGTGGTACTATCTGGGGCTGTCAAACGCCTCCGGGATGTTTGACATATCGGGCACAATGTGGACTGTTGCTATTTTGTTCGTTTACGGACTAAAAAGCGCCTTTATCCCCTGGTTGTGGCCTGTGTGGAACCAGGTATTCGTTATGGTATTCCTGGCAATCTGGATGAGAAGGTCAAATGTAATGACGGGTGCAGAGTGGATCTTAACAAGATTTGGAGGGCAGGGAGGCAGATACTCTCATATAATTGTGATCTCTTTTGCAGTCATTAGTGTGATTGGCTTTATGGCCTACTTTTTTGAAGGGATAGGGAAATTTGCAATTATGATTCTTCCGTGGGATCTATCTGCAGATTTAGGATTTATGACACTCACATCTGCAAACTCGTATGCACTACTTATTATAGGTATCACAACACTCTATACATTAAAGGGGGGGATGTTTAGTGTGGTTGCAGCAGATGTTTTCCAATTTGCAATAATGACAGTTTCTTGTCTGATAATAGGATACATAGCATATACCTCAATAACCGGAGAGCAGATTGCGGCCCTTACACCTGCCGGATGGGACAATCTCTTCTTTGGATGGCATCTGGACCTCAACTGGGACGGACTTATGCCCTCTCTAAGCGATAAGATAGCATCCGACGGCTACGATCTTTTTGGGCCGCTGGTAATGCTGATGCTGTTTAAAGGTATCTTCGCCAGCCTTGCAGGGCCGGTTCCAAGCTACGATATGCAGAGGATTCTATCTACCCGCAAACCATCTGACGCAGCAAAGATGAGTGGATTTACAATACTGGTTCTATTTGCTCCAAGATATCTTATGGTTGCAGGCCTTGCTGCCCTTAGTATTGTCTACCTCTCACCCCAATTGGCCGGAATGGGTGCTAATGTAGATTTTGAGACAATTCTGCCAATGGCAATAACCAAGTTTGTACCTGTCGGGCTAAAGGGATTACTGCTTGCAGGATTACTGGCCGCCTTTATGGGAACCCTGGCTGCTTTTGTAAACTCGGCTCCTGCATATATTGTTAACGACTTATATAAGAGATATATCAACCCCAATGCATCCCCTAAAACCTATGTTAGGTATAGTTATCTGGCATCAATAATTCTGGTTGTGGTTGGAGTTGGATTCGGCTTTTATGCTAAATCACTTAACTCCCTCACACTTTGGATAACTTCATCACTTTACGGAGGTTATGCCGCATCCAATGTATTGAAGTGGATATGGTGGCGTTTTAATGGTTACGGATACTTTTGGGGAATGCTCTTTGGGCTGATGTCTTCAACTATCAAACTGGTATTCTTCCCGGAGATTGCAGATATCTATATCTTCCCGGCTATCCTGCTCTTCTCTTTTATCGGATGTTTTGCCGGAACACTGCTTACCAAGCCCGATCCCGAAGATTTGCTTAAAAAGTTCTATAAAAATGTAAGACCGTGGGGATTCTGGAAACCAATCCACGATAAGATTGTTGCAGAAGACCCTACATTTGAGGGTAATAAAGATTTCAAAAGAGATGCGGTAAATGTGGTTGTTGGTATTGTTTGGCAGATGTCTCTGGTTGTACTTCCGATTTATCTGGTGATTCACAACTACACCGCTATGTGGATAACACTCTCTATAACTGTTGTCTCTATGGTTATTCTAAAGTTCAACTGGTACGATAAACTTAAAAACGCAGACAAAGGGTACGAAAAGATATAATAATTTGATAAATTTGTCTGCCGAATACTTAAAATAATGAATACTTCATTTCTTCAAAAGAGCTACGAAGGCAACAGAAGTGCCTCCCTTAAGAAGGAGATTATACGTCTGTTGGTTATCGGAGGTAACTACAGCATCACCGATATAAGCAAAGAGATGAACACAAGTGTTCCAACAATTACAAAACTAATTGTGGAGCTTATAAGTGAGGGTTACGTTCTGGATTTCGGGAAACAGGGGACAAATGGAGGAAGAAGGCCAAATGTGTATGGGCTCAACCCGGATGCCGGCTACTTTGCCGGTGTAGATATCAGTAAAGATTTTATCTCAATGGGGGTGATTAACTTCAAAGGGGAGATGAACGAGTTTGTAGGAAACAGAGAGTTTGTAATGGAGAACACAATAGAGTCCCTTGACTCTCTCTGCTCAATTATTAACTCCTTTTTAAACAAGCTTTCCATTCCAAGAGATAAGATACTCTCGCTGGGTGTCAATCTCTCCGGAAGGGTTAACTCGGAGTCCGGATACAGCTACAGCTTCTATTTTCTTGGAGAGAAACCGCTCTCTATGCTCATAGAGGAGAGGGTAGACTGCCCGGTCTATATTGAGAATGACTCCAGGGCGATGACCTATGGCGAGTTTATGATGGGAAGTGACAGTCACGTTAAGAATATGATATTCATAAATGCCAGTTGGGGCCTTGGTATTGGAATAATAATGGATGGCAGGCTCTACTATGGTAAATCCGGCTTCTCCGGAGAGTATGGGCACTTCCCATTTTTTGACAACGAAATTATATGCAGATGCGGTAAACGCGGGTGCCTCGAAACCGGAGTCTCGGGGTCTGCAATACATAGAATGTTTACCGAAAGGCTCAAAGAGGGCAGAGTCTCTATGCTATCCGGCAAATTCAATAATGGTCTTGAGATTACCCTCGAAGATATTATGGATGCTCTCCAAAAAGAGGATGTGCTTGCTATTGAGATAATCGAGTGTGTAGGCAATGAAATGGGAAAAGCCATCTCCGGCCTCATTAACCTCTTCAACCCGGAACTTATTGTATTGGGAGGCACTCTTGCAGCCGCCAAAGAGTATATAATGCTCCCAATAAGAAGCGCCATAAACAAATACTCTCTTATTCTCGTTAGCAAAGACACCAAACTTAAACTATCCCGTCTTGGAGAGAAGTGCGGAGTAACCGGTGCCTGTATGCTTGTTCGCAGTAAAACACTTGGGTTGCTATAGCGCTAACTATTTAGTCTTTAGTTTCACCAGCACAACTACCGGGTTGTCATCTTCTTTTAGACCGTCGGCTATCTTTTTAAATTTGTCGGATACTTTATGGGTTTGGGCGTGTTGAATAAAATCAAGGGCATCTATATATGATACCATATACTCGTCATCGCTGATATGACTGGGCCAGAACGCAGGGCCACCTTCAAAATCATCAACAAAGCCAATTTGAGTATAAGCCGGCTGATCTGCAAAAGTAAAAGCTCCGTTTGTCTTATTAAATACAGCACAAGTAATTGGCAATAATATTTTTTCCCCGCTTCCAGATTTAGCCTCTCTTGGCTTATGAGCAAGTGATCCTAAATTAAACTGTAGGAATAAATAATCTCTACTTTCAAAAATATCTGCATAAAGATGAATAATTGGAGAATTTGCTCCGGCACGACTATTGAAATCACTTTTTGGCTTATATTCTCCATATTTTATAATAAAAGCAGTGTCTATCTCTAAATTTTTATTAATACTTAAAACATACTCATCCAAACCATTTATTACTCTTACTGAATCTCTGAACTTGAAAATTCGTGGGTCTGTAAACGAATAAGCTCTTGACAGCTCACTTACAAGCTTTTTTTCTGCCTCGGGATATTTTATTGTAAGTTTATAATTTGACGTGGTATCTACTACTACTACAGAGTAATCATTCACTTTAGCCATACTCGCAGATAAGAAATAGGTATTTTCGTCCAATTTGCAAAATTTGTAAAAATGATAGCCGGATGACTTGACATTTGTTTTGTAGTTAACAGATCTTATAAATTGACCCCCTGATGTATACTCAACAATTTTATCAAATGATCGTATGCAGATATTCCCTGTGCTACTTTCAATTTGCAGATCGCTTATAGATCCATACTCCTGTGGCCCTCTCCCGTATCTATTGAATTGCCTTATAAACTCGCCTTTTGTGTTAAAAATTTTAAGTATAGAAGAGCGGTGTCCCATAACTTCATTAACATAGATAAGGCCACCCTCAAAAAACAGGCCTCTTCTCAAGGTTCGAACAAGTGAACTATCATTTGTTCCTAAAGGAATATACGAAATTTCACTAGCTATCTCGGAGAGGCCAACGACTCTTCCTTTCCCAATGCTGCCCGCAACATCAATAACCCTAAGATCAAGCTTCTGATTATCATTATTTGATATACAGGAACTAAGAGAGATTAGTAATACTATTGCTATTAAATTTTTTTCTTTCATCCTTAATATTTTTTATAAATAAAGTAAATAGTAGATCCTTTGAAAATCATTTTTAAAATTGGTAATTGGTGAGATGGTCTAATTATAATAAACTGCTATTATTGATTATTTTATCTATTTACAAAATTATAGTAAATTCTTTAATAATATTTTAACCTCTTTTACGATTATTGAATTTTAATTTTTAGCCAGGAAATATAGATCTTGTTGGACAGTTTGCTTTCGCATCGTTAATATCATCTATTTCATCTGTGGTTGGATAATATAGAAAAAGTAATCCGTTAGAACTTGCGCCTAGTCTTTGCCAAGTCGCGTATCCATTAAAAACATCAAACGTTTCAGGATGTTCTTCATAACAGTATGAGCAATTAATACATGTTTCTGCATCAATAACATATGTTTCTACAGTTCTAGCTGCAGAATATGCCGAATATGCATAAAAAGTTAATGTCACAATAAATGTGATTAACAAAACAATTTTTTTAAAATTTTTCATATTTTTTAAATTTAATAAGTATTTTGAAGAGAGGTTAAAATATGCATTTATTTGTAAGAAACCTTTAAAAATTCCAATCTTTTCTATATATGTCGTTTTTCTAATTTTTATCTCACTTATAATCTATTATTTGAAATCAAACGGAGTGTTTACCTCTTTTACCAATCCGTCATTATTCTTAATTTTCCACTTCGGTTGGGATATTATGCTTTTAATCACACCCGAAGAGGAGTTATCCTTATGGTAGTAAATTCTAATTAT
>CAYGOE010000032.1:0-17787 GCA_964351405.1 uncultured Muribaculaceae bacterium
AGTCGCTCAGGTAGCTAATCTTTTTGAACCTCTCCAGCATCTCGGGAGTACAAAATTTGAGGGTGCTCATATCTATCAATACAGATCTCTTAACCCTGCGGCCGCCCGACTCTTTCATACCCCTCCAGTTCTGGAACGACTCGCTAACAAGAGAGTATGGGGGAAGAGTTGTGATAGTGTTGTCAAAGTTACGAACCTTAACAGAGTAGAGGCTAATCTCCTCCACATCGCCATCTGCACCATATTTGGGAACGGTAATCCAGTCTCCCTGGCGCAACATATCGTTTGCAGATAGTTGCCAGCCCGCCACAAAGCCGAGGATGCTGTCTTTGAATATGAGAAGCAGGATTGCCATTGAGGCACCAAGGGCGGCAAAAAGGGAGGTGAACTCTTTATTTATGAGGATGCTTAGTATAACAATTGCCCCTACAAAGTAGGCTATGACGGCAACAATCTGGAATATTACTTTGATTGGTTTGTCTGAGTAGTCCTTGGAGAGTGAATAGATATCGGTGAGAGCTTTGGTGGCGGAGTGTACAGATCTTATGACAGCAACCACAATAAAGATTTGGGCAGCTTTTTGGAATACTATTATCCAAAAAACTGAGCGTAATGCTATTGGGGTAGCTACCAGGAAGATTATGCCCGGGATAATGTGTACCAGAGTTTTTATAACCTTATGTTCGATAAAGGCGTCGTCCCATTTGGTGGTGGTATATTTGGCAAGCCTCACAACCAGCTTATAGACCACAATTCGTGCAAAAATATCTGCCAGGTAAGCAATTACGAAAAGCAGTGAAACACTTATAACCTCATCCAAAACAGATGCAAGGGGTTGTGACACCCCTGCATCTATCAGATATTGATATATTTTGTCAACCACTCCAAAGAGGGCCGTCGCTTTTGTTGCTATCTCACTCTCTATCATAATTCTCTCGATCTATCCTAAGGAAATCCTATAACCAGCCTTCGCAGCTGCACATCAGGTTTCTGTCTCCGTATCCGTTATCTACACGGGCTGTGTGAGGCCAGAATTTGTTGTCGCGAATCCACTCCAGAGGCCACGCTGCAGTTGTCCTGCTGTATTTGTGGTTCCACTCATCTGCAGTAACCTCTCCAGCTGTATGAGGTGCATTCTTGAGAGGGTTGTCATCTTTGTCCATAGTCCCCTCTTTAATTGCAATACACTCTTTTTTAATTGTTTGCATAGCCTCAACAAAACGATCCAGCTCTGCCTTAGATTCGCTCTCGGTAGGCTCCACCATAAGGGTGTCTACAACCGGGAATGAGAGGGTAGGAGCGTGGAACCCAAAGTCCATAAGCCGTTTTGCAACATCTGTTGCATCTACTCCGTACTCCTTGCGAAAATCGCGAAGATCCAGAATACATTCGTGAGCAACTCTGCCACTCTCTCCGCTGTAAAGAGTTTTGAAATCGTTTTTCAATCTTGAAGAGACGTAGTTTGCGTTGAGAATTGCCACCTCAGTGGCCTTTTTAAGACCATCCGGGCCCAGAAGCTTAATATATGCGTGAGTAATCGGGAGTGCCATAGGATAGCCGTAAGGTGCCGAGCTGATAGCCTTAGCCCCCTTTGGATTCCCGATTTCCAGGAATGGGTGGTTCGGCAAATATGGAGCCAGCTCTTTTGTAACGCAGATAGGGCCGATTCCCGGGCCGCCCCCTCCGTGAGGGATTGCAAATGTCTTATGAAGATTCAGGTGGCAAACATCTGCACCGATAACGCCGGGGTTAGTAAGACCCACCTGTGCATTCATATTTGCTCCGTCCATATATACAAGCCCTCCATTTTCGTGGATAATATCCATAATCTCGCGGATGCTCTTTTCAAACACACCGTGGGTAGATGGGTATGTGATCATAAGGCAGGAGAGCCTCTCTTTGTGAAGCACAGCCTTTTCGCGAAGCTCACCCACATTTATGTTCCCCATCTCGTCGCAAGATACCAGCACTATCTCCATTCCGGCCATTGCTGCAGATGCAGGGTTGGTACCGTGTGCAGATGTCGGGATAATTGCAACAGTTCTCAGGGTATCTCCCTTGGCAACGTGGTAGGAGCGGATTGTCATCAACCCGGCATATTCACCTGCCGCACCCGAGTTGGGCTGCACAGAGCAGGCGTGAAAACCTGTAATTGTTGCAAGATCCTGCTCGATCTCCTCAATAAGTTTCATATAACCCTTAGCCTGCCACGAAGGTACAAGCGGGTGAATATTGGTAATCTCACCCCAGCTTAGTGGCAACATCTCTACAGCCGCGTTCAGTTTCATTGTGCAAGAACCCAGCGGAATCATAGAGTGCGTGAGGGAGATATCTCTGCGTTCCAGCTTCTTGATGTAGCGCATCATCTCTGTCTCGGAGTGGAACTTGTTAAAAGTGTTCTCTGTAAGGTAAGAGCTCTCTCTTGGTAAAAATAGCTCCGGAGTGTATGCTCCCGGGCACTCGGTAACAACTTTACCCGAGAATATTTCCAGAATCGTAACAGCCTCTTCGCAGTTAGAAAGCTCGTCAAAACTCATTCTAACACTGCTAGCAGTAGGGTAGTAGAAATTCATCTTCTTCTGCTCTGCTTTGGCTCTTATGGCTGCCGCATCTACTCCTGTAACCTCGATTGTATCAAAGAAGTTATCTACAGCCAGCTTAAACCCGAACTTTTTGAGCTCTGCAGCTACAGTGTGGGCAAAGGAGTATACTCTGGTTGCAATATCCTTAACCCCTTTTGGACCGTGATAAACGGCATACATCCCTGCCATAGTTGCCATTAATGCAGTGGCTGTGCAGATGTTTGAGGTTGCCTTCTCTCTTTTTATGTGCTGTTCGCGGGTCTGGAGAGCCATCCTGAGTGCAGGGTTACCGTGCCTGTCTACAGATACTCCAATAATCCTTCCCGGCATATATCTCTTATAGTCGTCGCGGGTAGCCATAAAGCCGGCAGTTGGACCGCCGAACCCCATAGGAAGACCAAATCGCTGGGCTGTTCCAACAGCAATATCTGCACCCCAGGCAGCAGGCTCTTTAAGAAGAGCAAGTGCAAGCAGGTCTGTAACAGCAGTTACCAATACCCCTTTTGAGTGGGCCACCTCACAGAATTGCGAATAGTTGCGAACCTCTCCGTTTGCTGCAGGATATTGCAGAATTGCGCCAAAGCACATATCGTCAAACTCATAAGAGCTAAAATTACCGGTGACAACTTTTATCCCAAGAGCCTCTGCCCTGGTCTCAACAACCGCCATAACCTGTGGAAACATATTTTCATCTGCAAATACTATGTTTTTACCCACCCTTTGTGCATCTCTTGAGCGAAGTTCATACATCATTCTCATAGCTTCGGCTGCAGCGGTAGAGTCGTCCAGCATCGAGCTGTTTGCCATCTTGAAGCCGGTGAGTGTTGAGACCATTGTCTGGAAATTGAGAAGAGCCTCCAGACGACCCTGCGAGATCTCTGCCTGATACGGAGTGTAAGATGTATACCAGCTTGGGTTCTCAAAAACATTTCTCACAACTACAGGAAGTGTACCCGTGCCATAGAAACCCATCCCTATCATTGAGCGAAAAGCGTCGTTCTCAGATACAATAGATTTAAGCTTTGCTAAATATTCTTGTTCGCCTATTGCAGTGCTAATCGCAAGAGGATTTGAAATTAGAATATCCGAAGGAACAGTTTGTTTTACAAGCTCATTCAGAGTATTAATCCCAATTTCTGCAAGCATTTCTACGATTTCGCTTTCACGTGGACCATTGTGTCTTTCAACAAAAGGAGTTGACATATAGTTCTATTTATTAAGTTATTAAATCGGTTTTGAACTACAAATGTAAATAAAAAAACGCACAAATTGTGTATTAAAATAATTTCATATTTTTGTGCGTAACAAAACAAAAACCTATGAATCTATTAAAAAGAAAAGTTTCTGAATTGCAGGAGAGAACCGCCAAAGTCCTTCAAGGGGGGGGCGAGAAGGCTATTGCAAAGCAGATAGCAATGGGAAAGCTCCCTGCAAGGGAGCGTATCAGTCAGTTGCTGGATCCAGGGTCATTTTATGAATATGACCTCTTTATAGAACACGAAGCCAGAGAATTTGGAATGGAGGGTAAAGATCTTGCGGGAGACGGTGTAGTTATCGGGACAGGCACGATCAATGGAAAATCTATTGCAATTTTTGCACAGGATTTTACCGTTGCTGGGGGCTCTTTGGGGCTGATGCACGCCAGAAAAATTACAAAAATTATGGACTACGCTCTTAGGATGCGTATACCGCTAATTGGAATAAATGACTCCGGTGGAGCTCGTATTCAGGAGGGGGTTAACTCCCTTGCAGGATACGGAGAGATCTTTTTTCGAAACACCCTTGCCAGCGGTGTAATTCCACAGCTCTCGGTAATTCTTGGTCCTTGTGCAGGAGGTGCGGTCTACTCACCGGCTCTAACAGACTTTGTGTTTGTGGTAGATAAGATATCTAAGATGTTCATAACAGGGCCGGAGGTTATAAAATCGGTACTGGGAGAGGAGATAGATATGGAGACACTCGGCGGAGCGAGAGTTCATAGCGAAATTACCGGAAATGCACACTTTTTTGCCAATAGCGAAAAGGAGTGCTTTGAGCAGATTAAAACTCTGTTAACCTATATCCCTGCTCATAACGAGTGTGCCGGCAGTTGCGAAAAAGCTTCTGAGCCGGATACCAAAAAATACGATATTGAGAAGATTGTACCGGTTGAACCTACAAAACCTTATGATGTAAGAGATGTTATTAAAGCCCTCACAGATGGTTCAAAATTCTTTGAAGTTCAGCAGATGTGGGCAGCCAATATCGTTGTGGGATTTGGCCGTATAGCCGGCAGAAATGTTGGATTTGTTTGTAATCAGCCAATGGTGCTTGCAGGAGTTCTCGATTGTGACTCAAGCGATAAAGCTGCAAGATTTATCTTTTTCTGCGACGCTTTCAACATCCCGATTGTGACTCTGGAAGATATTCCGGGCTACCTTCCCGGTGTAGATCAGGAGCACGCAGGAGTTATACGTCACGGAGCTAAGCTGCTCTATGCCTATAGCGAAGCAACAATTCCAAAGGTTACAATAATTTTAAGAAAAGCGTACGGTGGAGGATACATCGCTATGAACTCCCGCCACCTTAGGGCAGATTTTGTATTTGCCTGGCCACTGGCAGAGATAGCCGTTATGGGACCAGAGGGTGCTGCAAACATTATCTTCAAAAAGGAGATTATGGAGGCAGAGGACCCTGAAGCAATGAGAAAACTCAAGGTTGAGGAGTACAAACAAAAATTTGCAAACCCATATGTTGCAGCTGCAAAAGGTTATATCGACTCTGTTATTGACCCTGTCGAGACACGAAAATATCTGATTCATTCGTTTGAAGTATCTGCTAATAAAGTTGTTAAAAGACCTTCAAAAAAGCACGGCATTCCACCATTTTAGTAGATGGCTTAAATAAGAGTAAGTATGAAAATATCAGAAAAGAGAGACTTGGTCAAAAAGAGATTGAAGGCCAAGGAGAAAGAGCTTAAAAAAAAGAGGAAAGCAGCATCTGAGCCGGTTGAGAAGATAAAATATGATATTATTCAGGTCTTCCCCAATGCAAGGAAGTATAAAACCACATATACAAAGAAGTATATAAATAGGGTTCCCTGGAAAAGGCCGGATCTTCAGCAGATCAAATCCATTATTCCCGGTGTAGTAACCTCTCTAGAGGTTAAGACCGGAGATCACGTGAAAAAGGGCGACCACATAATGACCTTTGAGGCGATGAAGATGCTAAATCTGGTACTTGCTCCATTTGACGGAGTGGTTGAGACCATATACGTAAAAGAGGGAGAGAAGGTGCCTAAAGGGGGAGTTATGATCTATCTGAAATCGGACAGAGAGTTCTCTGTATCCGAAGATAATGCTACCTCCAACGATCTAGGTCTAATCGAATAAAGATAAAGAGAAAGAGCGTAAAGCTCCATAAAGAGGATCCCCCGTAGCTCACAAAGGGCAGGGGGATTCCTATTACAGGCATAACCCCGATTGTCATTCCGATATTTATAAAGAAGTGCATAAAAAGAATTGATGCAAGGGAGTATCCATATATACGATTAAAGGTGTCTTTCTGTTTTTCTGCCAGATTGTAAATTCGGATAATCATAAACAGATAGATAAAGATTAAGAGAGAAGATCCTACAAAACCCCACTCCTCACCAACTGTGCAAAATATAAAGTCGGTACTCTGCTCGGGAACAAAGTTGAATTTTGTCTGGGTACCCTGAAGGAACCCTTTTCCGGAGAATCCACCTGAACCTATCGCAATTTTTGACTGATGCACATTATACCCTGCACCCTTGAGGTCTACATTTATCCCCAGCAGATTTTCAATTCTTGCCCTCTGGTGATCCTTCAGAACTTTCTCAAAGAAAAATTCGACCGAAAATATGAGAGTTACAGCCGTAACAAAGCAGAGAGCGATGTTCCAAAAAAGTTTAAGCTTGGATTTAAATGCCGAGATAATGTGTACCAGTAAGAGAGGTGCAATAACCAAAGATAGCCAGGCAGCATCTGGGAGTTTTACAGATTGTGAGAAGAAAGATATTTCTCCCATCTTAGGAGAGAGAATCATAACCGGTAAAAGAGCCGCCAGTACAAAGATGTGTAAGAGGGGTCTGCGGGAGAGAATACCTCTTGCTATGATAAGAATGGAGGTGAGTAAAATAATGGCAATGAAGGGAGAGAAGCTAAGGGTGGTGAGAAACAGCACTATTGCAAGAATTCCAAGAGAGAGATACCAGCCACTGAGCCCTTCGCGGTAGAGCATAAAGATAAAGGAGCCATAGATAAGGGCAGAACCGGTCTCCTTTTGCATTACAATAATGGCCATTGGAACCAGAATAAGAAGAGCAATCTTTACCACTCCGTTAAGAGACTTCAAACGAAAGCTATAACTGCTCATAAGTGATGCAAGAGCCATAGTTGTCGCTATCTTGGATATCTCTGCAGGTTGGAATCTTACAGGCCCAAATTCAAACCAGGAGTTTGAGCCGTTTACCTCAATTCCCAAAAAGATAACAGATAAAAGCAGAAACAGACTCCCTCCATAGATAAGCCAGGCCAGAGTGCTGTATAGTTTGGGGTTGATTACAAACAATACAAGAAATGCAATAAACAGAGAGGTCATAATCCAGATAAACTGCATTCCGTAGCGTTGGGAGATGTCCAGTATATGCCCGTATTCTTCGTCATAAACTGCGGAGAATATGCTTATTAACCCTATGGTTATAAGGATAAGGTAGCAGAGTATCAGTTGCCAGTCCAGTTTTTTATACTCGTTCTCGCGAATCATCTTGCTTCTCTATTACCTATTAAATTGCCCTGTAAAATATATGCCTCCATATCTATTCTCTCAATCTTTCGGGTGAGGTACATCTCTGTTAAAAGAGAGGCTATTGGTGCTGCCCAGGTGGCCCCAAAACCCGCATTCTCTATATAGGCTACAACGGCTATTTTGGGGTTATCTCGGGGAGCAAAGCAGATAAATACAGAGTGATCTTTGCCGTGAGGGTTTTGTGATGTCCCCGTTTTACCACAGATATCGAGACCTTTTACCGCAACCCTGGATGCAGTTGCGCCCGACCCCGGAGGGGAGTTAACTGCAAGGTACATACCCTCAATTACTTTTTCAAAATTGGCTTTGCTAACCTTTGGGTAATTCTTCTCCCTGTACTCTGTGTTGATAAGAGTATCCGGAGAGCCCCTTACGATATGGGGTGTAATATAGTAACCTCTGTTTGCGATAGTTGCAGCAAAATTTGCTAGGTGGAGCGGTGTTGTCCCTATCTCTCCCTGTCCTATGGCCAGCGAGATTATCGAGAGTGATTTCCATCTGTTTTTACCGTGAATTTTATCATACATATCTGTAGTGGGCAGAGTCCCACCCTGCTCTGCAGGGAAATCGGTTCCAAGTTTCTTGCCGAACCCGAAACTCTCAACTATCTCCTTCCATTTCAAAAAACCCTCTGTTACGCTGGAGTATTTCGGGTTGTCGATAATATTGCGGAATATGTAACAGTAGTATGTGTTGCAAGACATCATTATTGAACGGGTAAGGTCTGTCGGAGATGGGTGAGGGTGGCAGGCAACCCCTCTTCCTACGTGATATCCTCCGCTACAGGAGTATCGGGTATCGCTGTCCAGAACTCCCTCTTCCAAGCCTACAAGGGCATTAACCAGCTTAAAGACAGAGCCGGGGGGATAGGGAGACATTACAGCTCGGTTGAAGAGAGGCTTGAGTGGGTCGTTAAGCAGTTCGCTATAGTACTTATTTATGGTTGCCAGTTTGGTGACATCTATGCCTGGGCTTGAAACCAGAGTGAGAATCTCTCCGGTTGAGGGTTCTATTGCCACAAGGCTCCCTATCTTATTGTTCATTAGCATCTCACCGTACTGTTGCAGCTCTGCATCTATTGTACTTATGATGCTCATCCCGGGAACGGCCTCAAGGTCATACTTACCATCTGCAAAACTGGATTTTACCTGGTTGTGCACATCTCTAAGAAAGATGTTGTGCCCCTTTTTCCCCTTTAAGACCTCTTCGTAAGATTGTTCGATCCCGGTCTTGCCAATATAGTCGCCCCTGCGATAGTGGGGATTTTTCCTCAAAAAAGATGTGTCTGCTTCGGTAATGTATCCGAGCAGATTTGCCCCTGAGTTATAGGGATAGTTTCTTATTGTTCGCGAAACAGCACTAAAGCCCGGGAACTTGTATGACTTCTCAAGAAATATTGCATATTGAATACTTGTAGCCTGTTTTACAAACTGCAATGACTGAAATCCAATTCTGCGTCGGTTTTTTCTGTACTCTCGCAGTTTCCCTCTCACCTCGAGATAGTCCAAACCGAAAATCCTGCACAGATCCAAAGTGTCGAATGGCTTTACCTCGTAAGGGGTTATCATTATGTCGTAGGCTGTTTCGTTTCCTGCAAGGATCTTCTTGTTGCGGTCCATTATAAGACCTCTGGCAGGATAACGTACATCGTATCTGTAGGCGTTGTTCTCTGCGGTAATTTTATACTCCTGATTAAGAATCTGAAGGTAAAAGAGCTGAACAAGAAAAACCAGAGCTACAACTATAACCCCAAGAATCAATACGTTTTTCTTTCCTAGGTCAAATGCCATCCTTTGTAATTTTAGCGCCAGTTTTTATAAAAGACTCCGAATTCTATCAATATAATAATGAGAGTGTTAACAAATAAGCTTATTAACATTCTCGGTAGGTTATAGATAAAGTGGGCCATCCCGAAGCTCTCTGCCAGAGAGATAGCTATATGGTGTATCAGTAGTGATGCAACAAGATATGATACAAACCGGATAAGCCCCAGCTCCCTGAGCCCCGGCCTCACCTGAGAGTCAAAATCTCCTTTACGGCTAACCATACGAAGAATACGAAACTGGAACAGAGTCATTACAAGTGCTGCTGCGCTGTTTATTCCCATTATTGAGTTTGAGAAGTAATCAACAACCATACCCATTGCAAAAGCCCATAGCAGCAAAGAGTTCAAAGAGGTGTTTGCGGGCCTTGTTAGCAGGAACAGAGGGTAGACAGATATAAACAGCAGCGGTCCAAAATCGATAAGACTACTCAGGATAATCTGAGTAATCACGAATGAGATAAAGAGTATTATGTTACCTGACCGACCCATTGGACTCTCTTTGAATAAAATCCAGCTCATCTTTATTATTATTCACTACAATGTTAACGTAATGCAGTGAGTTGAAATTCTGAAACAACTTAACCTGAATTTCGTGGTAGGAGCCCTTGGTTACAGATGATCTTCTTACAGTTCCCAAAGGGATATCGGGAGGGAAGAGTGTAGAAAAGCCGCTGGTTACAACTGTATCTCCAACCATAAAATCTATATGAAAAGGGATCTCTTTCAGGAGAGCATAGTCACTGCGCCTCCCCTCCCAAACCATAGGTCCGAATGCACCGGATGTGGAGATCTTTGCACTAACACTCTGGTTAATATTGAGGAAAGAGATCACATATGAGTATCTCTCAGATACAGCAGATACCACACCTACAACACCCACAGAGGAGATAACCCCCATATCCTTTTTTACTCCGTGTGAACTCCCTTTGTTGAGGATAATAAAGTTATGCATTTTATTTGTGCTGTTTGCAATAATCTTTGCAGGTATGTAGGTGTAATCTACAGAAAGAGAGCTGTTTACATACAGATGCTCATCCGGATTGATTCTGGTTTTGAGTCTCTCATTCTCCTTTAAGAGCCTGAGATTCTCCTTTACCAGCATATCGTTGACATTCTGTAACCCGAAGTAATATTTTACACCGGAGGTGAAGCCATCCATTACGGATCTTAACTTTACAACAACACCGGAGATTTTTGCCTGCTGGAACACACTCTCATTAGATATAAAGGAGATAGATATGACCTCCAGGGTCAAAAAAAGCAGAAGTGTTATTAAAAATTTTATTACAGGAGACTTTCCCCACATTTTAAATTACCTCATTAAGAATGGCAGTTTGTCTGTATTTTTAAGAGCAATACTGGTCCCTTTAGCAACGGCGTGCAGAGGATCTTCCGAGACGTGGAACTTAATGTTGATCTTTTCGTACAACCTTTTATCCAGCCCGCGAAGCAGAGCTCCGCCGCCGGTGAGGTAAATTCCGTTTTGAACAATATCTGCATAGAGCTCTGGAGGAGTCTGCTCGAGAACCTGAATAATTGCAACTTCAATTTTTGCGAGTGACTTATCTATACTGTGGGCAATCTCCTGACTGGTAACATTAACCTCAACGGGGTGAGCTGTCATTAGGTTTGGACCCCTAACAGTGTAAGGCTCCGGAAACTCGTCCAGCTCGGACATCGCTGCCCCCACTTTTATCTTAATATCTTCTGCAGTGAGTTCCCCAATTTTTATTGAGTGTTGCTGACGCATATATTGCTGTATCTCATAGGTAAAGACATCTCCTGCAATCCGAATGCTCTGGTTAATTACAATACCTCCAAGAGAGATTACGGCAATCTCTGTTGTACCCCCCCCTATATCTACAACCATATTCCCGGTGGGGGCCTCTACATCTATCCCGATACCTAATGCTGCAGCCATAGGCTCATAGATTAAAAAGACATCTCTCCCTCCGGCGTGTTCTGCCGAGTCTCTTACGGCACGTATCTCCACCTCTGTACTTCCGGAAGGGATACAGACCACCATCTTTAGACTTGGAGTGAAAAAGGAGTTCCTGTAGTTGATCATCTTAATAAAACCTCTTATCATCTGCTCTGCAGCATTGAAGTCGGCTATTACCCCATCCCGGAGCGGCCTTATAGTCTTTATGTTTGCGTGGGTCTTCCCGTGCATCATACGTGCCTTTTGCCCGAATGCGATGGGTTTGCCGGTGTTCTGGTCTATTGCCACGATTGAGGGTTCATCGACAACAATTTTGTCGTTCATCAATATTATCGTGTTGGCAGTTCCTAAGTCTATAGCCAGCTCCTGAGTCAAAAATGAAAATGCCATAATTTGTATAGTCTATCTTGTTATTTAACAATTAATGTTTGAAATGTCTTCTATTTGTAATTACCATTGCAACGGAGTTGTTGTTGCAGTACTCTATGCTCTCCCCATCTCTTAATGAACCCCCGGGCTGGATAACTGCTGTAACTCCCGCCTGATGCGCAATCTCAACACAATCCGGGAAGGGGAAGAATGCGTCCGAAGCCATAACTGACCCCTCCAGTGAGAAGCCGAAGTTGTGTGCCTTTGTTATTGCCTGTTTTAGGGCATCTACCCTGGATGTCTGCCCAATGCCGGAAGAGATAAGGACTGAGTTTTTTACAAGAACTATTGCGTTTGATTTGGAGTGTTTGACAATCTTATTTGCAAAGATCAAATCCTGTGTCTCACACTCTGTTGCAACTCTATTTGTAACAGGGATAAGAGACTCGTTTTCCTCTGTTGCAGAGTCTCGATCCTGCACCAGAACTCCCCCAAGCATACTTCTGAATTTTTTGGAGGTGCGTAAATCTGAATTGTTTATAAGGATAATTCTGTTTTTTTTTTGGCAGAGAACCGCAAAAGCATCTTCGTTATAGGATGGTGCAATTATCACCTCGAAAAAGAGTTTGTTCATCTCTTGTGCACTTTGGGTGTCGATCTCTCTGTTGGCTATAATTATGCCGCCGAAAGCAGAGACAGGATCTGCTGCAAGGGCTGCCTCCCACGCTTGTGATATGGTTTGTGCCGATGCGCAGCCGCAGGCGTTGTTGTGTTTTAGTATTGCAACGGTGGGGGCATTGAAATCCGATATAAGCTCTATGGCAGCCTCAATATCCAGAAGGTTGTTGTACGATATCTCTTTGCCGTGGATCTGCTCCGGGATATCATTAGGCGACCCGTAGAAGAGAGCCTTTTGGTGAGGGTTCTCTCCGTAGCGCAGAGGAATAGAGCTTAGAATGCTCTCTTTGAATCCATCAATAGAGCCCTCTTTGTTGAAATATTTGAAGATTGCTGTGTCGTAATGCGAGCTCACATTGAATGCCCAGGCAGCAAAACTTGCCCTCTCCTCTATTGAACTCACTCCGACTTTCTCTGTAAGTATGTGCGAAAGAGCGGGGTAGAGCTCTTTACAAGGGACGATAATCACATCTTTATAGTTCTTGGCAGCAGCTCTTATGAGAGAGATTCCGCCGATATCTATCTTCTCGATTATCTCCTGATGTGAAGCGTTAGAAGAGGCATATTTTTCAAAAGGGTAGAGATCTACAATTACAAGATCTGTCTCCGGAATGCTATACTCTTTAACCTGAGCCGCATCTGAATCACTCTCCCTGCGAGATAGAATGCCGCCAAAAATCTTTGGATGAAGCGTTTTTACTCTTCCTCCCAGAATTGACGGGTAGTCGGTAACCTCCTCCACCGCTTTAACCGGAATTCCCAACCCCTTTATGAAGTCGTAAGTTCCTCCGGTTGAGAAAATCTCTATATTTAAATCATTGATTTGCTTCGCGATAACATCTATCCCCTCTTTATGATAAACTGAGATTAATGCTCTTTTGATTGTTCTGTTTTCCATACCCCTTAAATGGCTACAAAATTACTAAAATATACAATTAATACCTATTTTTGTTGATACAAAAAGATAACCGGAATGGAAAATAAATATTACGCAATAATTGTGGCAGGAGGGAGCGGTAGCCGTATGGGGGGAGATGTTGCAAAGCAGTTTATGACCCTGGGAGATAAACCGGTGATTGCAACTACAATAGAGCGTTTTTTGACCCTCTCCTTCCCTCTGGAGATAATTGTTGTTCTACCTTCTAATTATAAAGAGTACTGGAAGAGCTACTGTTTTGAAAACAGATTCAATTTTAGGCATACTCTGGTATCCGGTGGCCTTACCCGGTTTCACTCTGTGAAGAGTGCTCTCAAGTATGTTGGCAGAGGGGGGCTGGTTGCGGTACACGATGGCGTAAGACCATTTGTCACAAGGGAGTATATTGAGGAGCTCTATGCAATTGCCAATGAAAAAGGGGCGGTCATTCCCGTAATCTCTCCGCCGGACTCTATGAGGGTTAAATGTGAAGATGGCACAACTAAGGTTACCGACAGGGAGAGGTACCTGTTGGTTCAGACCCCGCAGGTATTCTCTACAGACTTAATTCTGGATGCATATAAACAAGCATACTCGCCAGCCTTTACGGATGACGCATCTGTTGTCGAGAGTATGGGTGCGAAAATTCACCTTGTGCAAGGTAAGGCGGTAAATATCAAACTTACCAGACAGGAAGATATGCTTCTGGCAAAAGCTATTCTTAGCGTTTTTTAACGGTAGAGACTTTGCCCGGATAATCTTTAACCCAAACCTGTCTCTCTATAGCCTGATCCAAAGATATAAATGTCTCTGTCTGCTCAACAGAAGGGATGTTTTGAATTGTATTGATAAGGATCTCCATAAGGTGATCGTGATTTTGGCAGTAGATCTTTAGCATTAGTGCGTGCTTGCCTGTAACAAAGTGGCACTCAACTACCTCCGGAATGTTTTTCAATGCCTCAATTACCGAAGGGTAGTGATTTGCCTGAGCAAGACTTACACCAACAAAAGCACATACATTTAACCCCAGAGTCTGTGGTTTTACAAGGAGTCTGGAACCGGTTATGATTCCTAGGTTCTCCATTTTCTTCACTCTTTGGTGAATAGCTGCTCCTGAGACTCCACATTCGCGCGCAATCTCAAGAAATGGCATTCTTGCATTTTTTACAAGAAACGACAGAATCTTTTGATCTATCTGATCAATCTGATATTTAGGCATACTGATAATGAATATTATGTCAAAGGACAAATATAATAATAAATTATAATTAAATCCGATTTATTTTTTGAAAAAAGAAAAGCCATCTTAGTGGAATCTCCCCGGAGCAGGCTGTAAGATAGTCCTGATATGAACAGGGAATATATTGGATATTAGTTGTTTTAACCTCAGAAACCTCCATCCACCAACGGCCGGAAGAGCAACTTGTAACAAAAACAATATCCTGCCCCTCTTCACCCATACTTACGATTTTTCTAAGGAACATTTCCTCCATTGCACTATTGCCTGGATCTTCGTCTACACTTGATGAGAGGGCCTCGGCTATATGCCAGAAAACCTCTGCGATAAGCTCTGCAGCAATAGGATTTGGTTCTAAAGTGGAAGGGTAACCATAAACGTAGATGTTCTTTACTTTTTGACCCATTCCGGCGTATCTGGCTATCTGGCAAATCTCCTCTGCGTAGAGCCCGTTAGGGGAGAATGTGGTGTTGTTTGGGAAGTCGCTGCAACGAACAGCATTAAGGTCAATAAATATCAGATCTTTAGTACGAAGCGTCGGCTCGCAAAGGGTGTTATCGTCCCTAAGCACTCCCAGACGTATCTCTTCAAAATTGCGTTCTCTCAAAAGGTGCATATCCTTTGGACTGTAGCGGTAGTTCTGATAAGCTATATGGGCAAACTCTACTGCAAGCGGGTCTTTTAGAATATGCCGGAGAAGTGTGTCCTTACTGCTTATAGGGCTACCTGCAGATATTAATGCAGCGGAGTACTCTTTTTCTCCAAAGATATCTTTTAGTCTGGGCAGATGCTCCCCGCAAAGAACAACTGTTTTTATACCTAAGCTGTTTGCCAGTTCGATTGTCTTTGCTAACTGGTTGATCCCCGGACGGGTGAAGTAGGTTTTGTACTGACCGGGAGAGTATAGTTTGCCGATAACAGAGGCCATATGGTCACTTCCTGTGGTATCTATAATCAACGCAGGTGTTCCCGCAATTGTCTCACAAATTGCCGCTGCGGGGATAATCTCAATTGAGTAGTTACTGCTCATTGAATTCTATTTATGTGTGATACTATTTTCTGGAAGAGGGTTTTCTCGATTTGGGATTTTTAGGTGTCTTTTCTGTTTTTTCAATAATCTCAAGGATGGTTGAGATCTCCAGAGTGTGTGGGTCGGTCCCTTTTGGGATCTTGTAGTTCTTCTTGCCTTTTTTAATATAGGGGCCAAACCTGCCGTTAAGCACATCTATACCCTCTGCCGGGAAGCTCTTTATGCTCTTTTGAGCCTCTTTACGTGAGTTCTCCTCTATGAGCTCTATGCACTTTTGGAGCTCTACGGTATATGGGTCACTCTCTTTTCCAAGAGAGATGAATGCACCTTTATATTTTATATATGGGCCAAACCTCCCGATGGCACAGGTTATCTCCTCTCCCTGGTGTGTTCCGACTGTTCTTGGCAGCTGAAACAGCTTAAGCGCATCTGCAAGGGAGATTGTCTCTATAAGTTGACCCTTTGCCAGACTCACAAACCGTTTGTCCGAGTCTTCACTCTCGCCAATTTGGGCAAGGGGGCCGAAACGACCTATGCGCACATATATGCTCTTGCCACTCTTAGGGTCTGTGCCCAGTAGCTTCTCTGCGTTGGTTGGTCTGGATACTGTGAGGGTATCATCCACTCTTTTGTGGAAAGGTTTGTAGAAATCTGCAATAAGTTTGTTCCAGACAAGCTTACCCTCGGCAACCCTGTCAAAATCTTCCTCTATCTTGGCAGTGAAGTTGTAGTCCAGAATTGTTTCGAAGTTCTCTACGAGAAAATCGTTAACCAAAATCCCGATATCTTCGGGGAAGAGTTTGTTCTTCTCTGCTCCAAAGCTCTCTTTTTTAATGTGATGCGTTATTTTGCCCTTTGCAAGGCCAATCTCTCTGTACTCTCTCTCAAACCCCGGGCGGCTATCCTTTATTATATAGCCTCTAGTGCTGATTGTTGAGATTGTAGGGGCGTAGGTAGATGGTCTTCCGATGCCCAGCTCTTCCAGTTTTTTAACCAGACTAGCTTCTGTATATCTTGGTGGTTTCTGAGTGAATTTTTCGGTTGCCTTGATGGAGAGAGCATTCATCTTTTGCCCGCTCTTCATTGCCGGAAGCATAAGCTCCATATTCTCCTCGCCTGAGTCGTCATCTTTTGACTCCATATAGACTTTGAGGAATCCGTCAAATGTTACACGATCTGCTGTGGCTATGAAGGGGTATTTAACAGAGTCCGAATTTATTGAGATCTGAGTCCTTAAGATAGCCGCATCTGCCATCTGCGAAGCTATGGTTCTCTTCCATATTAGATTATAGAGGCGTCTCTCCTGCGCTCCTGCCTCAATCTCTATATTGCTCATATAAGTCGGGCGGATAGCTTCGTGAGCCTCCTGTGCGCCTTTACTTTTGGTTGCGAACTGTCTGGTCTTGGAGTACTCCTTGCCGTAAAGATCTGTAATGACCTGCTTAGATGCCCCGATAGCCAGTTTGGATAGATTAACGGAGTCTGTACGCATATAGGTGATAAACCCGCTCTCGTAGAGATTTTGGGCGGTTCTCATTGTCTGGTTAAGTGAAAAGCCCAGCTTCCTGGAGGCCTCCTGCTGGAGGGTAGATGTTGTGAATGGGGCAGGAGGAGTTCTCTTTGTCTCCTTCTCCTCAATATCTGCAATCTTGAAAGTTGCTCCGATGCTGTTTTGGAGAATCTCCAGGGCCTGCTGCTCGTTTTCGAACCTCTCGGTGATCTCTGCAGTAACTTTAGCCCCCTCGGGAGAGCCATCCGGGTTGAAAACTCCCTCAACTTTAAACTGAGACTTTGAGTTAAACTGCTGAATCTCCCTCTCTCTTTCAACAATGAGTTTAAGGGCAACGCTCTGTACCCTGCCTGCCGAGAGTTTCGGTTTCACCTTTTTCCAGAGAATTGGCGATAGTTCAAACCCCACCAGACGGTCCAGCACCCTGCGGGCCTGTTGAGCCATCACCAGGTTCATATTTACACCCCTTGGATTCTCAATGGCATTGAGAATGGCATCCTTGGTAATCTCGTGGAATACTATTCTCTTTGTCTTTTTCGGGTCGAGGCTGAGTGCCTCGGAGAGGTGCCACGCAATGGCCTCTCCCTCGCGGTCCTCATCGGATGCAAGCCATATAATATCTGCCTTTTTTGCCAGTGATTTAAGTTCTGAAACTATTTTTTTCTTCTCTTCAGAAACAAGATAGTCCGGTTCAAACCCATTTTCCAGATCAATTCCGAGGTTCTTTTTTGAGAGATCCCGTATATGTCCAAAGCTAGATTTCACTGTAAACCCACTACCCAGAAACTTTTCGATTGTCTTGGCCTTAGCCGGTGACTCCACGATAACTAAGTTTTCTCCCATACGTAAAATAATCCTTGATGGCTGCAAAGTAAAGTATAAATTAAGG